>NZ_JBHUUW010000007.1:0-208301 GCF_042670825.1 Streptomyces sp. NPDC057137
GCCGCCCACCTGGTCAGGTGGGCGGCGACAGCGGTTTTCACTACGGGCGGGCGGATCAGGGCGGTTCGACGTCCCGGCCGGACCCCGGCCCGCTCACCCGGCCCTCCCCGCGGCCAGGCTGAGCGAGCCCTCCAGATACCGCAGCCGGCAGGCCCTGCGCTGGACCTTGCCGCTCGACGTCTTGGGCAGCGACCCGCGCCGTACGACGACCACGTCGTCCACATGCAGCCGCTGACCGTCGTGCACCGCCTCGCTGACGCGCCGGCAGAGCGTCGGCACGTCCGTGTCGCGCAGCACCCTGCCGTCGGCCTCGACGACGACCACCAGCCGTTCCGTGGTGCCGTCGTCCACGGAGAACGCGGCCGAGCAGTTGGGGTGCAGCCCCTCGTCGGTGCGCTCCACGGACAGCTCGATGTCCTGCGGGTAGAAGTTGCGGCCCTTGCGGATGATGACGTCCTTGAGACGGCCGGTGATGAACAGTTCGCCGTCGTGCCAGAAGCCCAGGTCCCCCGTACGCAGAAACGCGCCGGCCGATTCCTCGCCCGCGATCCGGGCGGCGAAGGTCTCCCCGGTCTCGCGCGCCCGGTGGTAGTAACCCCCGGCAACGCACGGGCCGCTGATCCAGATCTCGCCGACCCGGCCGCCGTCCTGCGCGACGCCGGTCCCCGGGTCCACGACGCGGATCGTGGTCCGACCGGCGGCGGCCCCGACGCCCACCAGCGGCAGAGCCTGCCCGCCGGCGGCGTCGAGGATCGTGACCCGGTCGTCGCGCAGCGCCTCGGGGTCGACCCACAGCACGGTCGGCGGCCGGTCCTGCCGGCTGCCGGTGGCCTTGAGCGTGTTCTCGGCCAGCCCGTAGCCGGGGCACATCGCCCGGTCCCGGAAACCGACCGGGGCGAAGGTGCGGGTGAAGGACTCGATGACCGGCCAGCGCACCGGCTCGGCGCCGTTGACCGCGACGCGCCACGAGGACAGGTCGAGGCCGTCGGTCGCCCCCTTCTTCCGCGCATCGCGTAAGCACATCTCGTACGCGAAGCTCGGCGCGGCGGAGTGGGTGCCGCGGAACCGGGAGATCGCCTCCAGCCAGCGCAGCGGACGGCGGATGAAGGCGTCGGGCGCCATCAGATACGCGGGGCGGCCCGACCACAGCGGCATGACGGCGCCGAACAGCATCCCCATGTCGTGGAAGTGCGGCAGCCAGGAGACGAACACACCGTCGGGGTCCGTGGGCCACAGAGCCTCGGTCTCCGCGACGTTGCTGATGAAGTTGGCGTGGGTGACGACCACTCCCTTGGGGTCGCCGGTGGAGCCCGAGGTGTACTGGAGCAGCGCGGTGGTGCCCGGATCGAGGGCGCGCTCGGGCCAGTCCGCGGGCGGGGCGTCGGGCAGGTCGTCCGTGGCGAGCAGGGTCAGGCCGGCCAGATACGGCGAGTCCCCGAACCGGGCCAGCAGGTCGTCACGGACCTCGGCGGTGGTCAGCACGGTCACGGCACCCGCGTCGTCGGCCGTCCTGCGCAGCCGTTCGAGCCCGCGCTCCCGGGTGGGTACCTGGACGGGCGCGGCGGCGACCCCCGCGTACATGCAGCCGAGCAGCGCGCGGACGAACTCCAGCCCGGCGGGGTACAGCAGCAGTGCCGAGGCGCCGTCGAGTCCCGCGGCGGCCAGTACGGCACCCCTGCGGGCGGCGGCTTCGTCCAGCTCTCCGTAGGTCGTGGTGTCGCCCGGCTCCTCGCCGCTCGCCAGGAAGACGAAGGCGGTGCCGTCGGGATCCTCCCGGCCGCGCAGCCGCAGCATCTGCGGCAGGGTACGCACGGTGGTGGTGTCCTGCCGGTCCGGGGTGACTATGTGGGCGGTGGTCATCGGTGGTCAGCTCCCCGAGGTGGTTTTCCTCTTCGGTAACGGACTTCAGACGTGGTGCGGGGTGGGTGCCGGCCGCTCAGAGCAGGCCGCCGAGCATGGACCCGAAGATGCGCGGGCCGTTCTCGGTGAGGACCGATTCGGCGTGGAACTGGATCGAGGCGAAGTGGGGTCCGCGCAGCGCGTGCACCTCGTCCTCGTGCGGGTCGCGGCAGACCTCCACGGTGCCGACCCCCTCGATGTCCACCTTGTCCTGCGTGGAGCGGGCGGCGAAGGTGTTGTAGAAGCCGACCCGCTCCTCCTCGCCGAAGAGGCTGATGCGCCGCTGCACCCCCTGGTTGGGGCTCGGCCTGCGTACGAGATCGAGGCCGAGGCGCAGGCTGAGCAGCTGGTGGCTGAGACAGACGGCGACGAACGGCCGCCGTTCGGCCAGGAGTCGGGCGACGGCCGCGCGGATGTGGACGATGCGCGGATCGGAGGAGTCGCGCGGGTCGCCGGGGCCGGGCCCCAGGACCACCGCGTCGTACGTGTCGACGTCGTACGGCTCGTCGAAGCGACGGACCGTCACATCGAGCTTCAACGACCGCAGTTGATGCGCCATCATCGCGGTGAAGGTGTCCTCCGCGTCCACCATGAGCACCTTCCGGCCCGTCGGCACCGTATCGGCCCGGGGCCGGGGCGCGGCGCGTCGCCCGGCGTCGTGCAGCCAGAAGTCGGCGAGGTGGTCGTTGCGCCGCTCCAGCACCGCACGCACCCGCGGATGCGCGTCGAAGTGCCCGGGTGTGACGGCCCGCAGGGCCGAGAGCAGTCCCTCGGCCTTGACGCTGGTCTCGGCGACCTCCGCCTCCGGGTCGGAGTGGCGGACCAGGGTGGCGCCCACCCCGATCCGCAGACGTCCACCGGCGTCGATGTCGGCGGTCCGGATGAGGATGGCCGAGTCGAGGGCGCGCGCGCCGTGTTCGTCGCGGCCGATGAGCCCGATGACCCCGCTGTAGTAGCCGCGGCCGCCAGGTTCGTACTGCTCGATGACGCGGCAGGCGCTCTCCAGTGGACTGCCGGTGACCGTGGGGGCGAACAGCGTCTCGCGCAGGATCTCGCGCGGGTCGCGGTCGCTGCGCCCGGTGATGAGGTACTCGGTGTGCGCGAGCCGTGCCATCTCCTTGAGCCGGGGGCCGACCACCCGCCCGCCGTTCGCGCAGATGCGCGCCATCATCTTGAGCTCCTCGTCCACGACCATGTACAGCTCGTCGGTCTCCTTGCGGTCGGCGAGGAAGTTGAGCACGCCCGTCAGCGTCGGCCCGCCCGGTGGATACCGGTAGGTGCCGCTGATGGGGTTCATGACGGCGGTGCCGTCGGCCAGGCTGACGTGCCGCTCGGGGGTGGCGCCGACGAAGGTGCGGTCGCCGGTGTGCACGAGGAAGGTCCAGTACGCGCCCGACTCGCTCTCCAGCAGGCGGCGGAAGAGCACGAGGGCGTGGCGCGGGCTGTAGCCGCCGATCTCGGCCACGAACGAGCGTTTGATGACGAAGTTGGCGCCCGCGCCCTGGCCTATCTCGTCGGCGACGACCTTGCGGACGATGTCGGCGTACGCGTCGTCGGGTACGTCGAAGTGGCCGTTCGCGAGGCTGATCGGTTCGTCGGGGAAGCGCGCGAGCGCCGCCCCGAGGTCGGTGGTCTCCTGCCGGGTGATGCTCATGGCGAGCAGCGGGGCGCCGTCGTCGGCGGCGGTGAAGCCGCGCTCGGCGAGCTGCCGGTAGGGGATGAGGGTCAGCACCTCGTGCCGCGGACCGGGGCCCGCCGTGCCGGTGACCGTCTCGGTGGACAGGGGCAGTTGGGCCAGCACGTCGGGTGTGCTGAGATCCCCGGTCAGCACGTCCAGCCTGCCCGGGGCCGCCTCGGCCCGGTGCAGCAGCGCGTAGGCGGGCAGCCGTTGATTCAGTACGTCGTCGAGCAGATCCTCGCTCATATCACGGCCCATCTGCCGTCGGACGAAGCGCCGTGTCCGGTGTGCGCGCCCGTACGGCCCACCTGGTCC
The DNA here is from genome assembly GCF_042670825.1 of Streptomyces sp. NPDC057137. NCBI lineage: Bacteria > Bacillati > Actinomycetota > Actinomycetes > Kitasatosporales > Streptomycetaceae > Streptomyces > Streptomyces sp. NPDC057137. The sequence continues at coordinate 3,893 of NZ_JBHUUW010000007.1, forward strand.
AGTTCGTCGATGAGGGTGTCGGTGTCGGCGACGACCGCGCACCGGCCCGCCGCGTAGTTCAGTGCCAGCAGGTGGTGCTCGCGGGTGAAGTCGGCGACGGCGTCGGCGGCGAGGAAGGTCCGGATGTCGTGGGTGAACGCCTCCACCGCCGTCATCAGGACGCCGACGTGCGCGTACACCCCGCAGATGATCAGCTGGTCGCGGCCCTCCTCGCGCATCCTGCCCAGCAGCCCCGAGTGGTGGAAGGCGCTGTAGCGCCACTTGGTGAGCAGCCAGTCGCCCTCCGCCGGCGCGACCTCGTCCACCACCTGCCGGTCGGCCCGGTCCGCGCGCATGCCGGGTCCCCAGAAGTCCTTGAGCAGGCCGCGCTGTTCCTCGGTCATGGAGCCGGGCTGCGCGGTGTACGCGACGGGCACGCCCAGCTCGGCACAGTGGGCGCGCAGCCGGGCCGCGTTGCGTACGAGATCGGCGCGGGCCGCGTCGGCGGGCAGGGGGCGCAGGAAGTAGCGCTGCATGTCGTGCAGGAGCAGCACCGCGCGGCGCGGGTCGGGCATCCAGCGGGCGGCGTTGACGGGCAGCTCGTCCGGTGTCGGCATGGCGTAGGGCTCGATGGCGGGTATGCCGGGTGTGAATCTCATCCGAGTCGTCTCCTCGACTTCGTCGTCCACGTCGTGCGGTGGTCTGCCTGGACCCGGGGGTGCCCGGCGGGTCTTCGTGGGCCGGAGATCGGCAGGACACCCCCTAGACGCCGAGCCCCGCGCCGCCGTCCACGGTCAGTTCGTGCAGGCTGATGTGCGAGGCGCGCTCGGACAGCAGGAAGTCCACGGCGGCGGCGACGTCGGCCGGGAGGGCGAGCTTGCCCAGCGGGATGCCGACGCGGAACGTCTCCAGCCGGCCGTCGATCGTGCCCTGCCGCCCGGACTCGTCCGTCCACATGGAGCTGAGCATGGTGGTGTCGGTGGAGCCCGGCGCCACGATGTTGCAACGGATGCCGTAGCGCGCGACCTCCAGGCCGAGACTCTTGGTGAACATCGTCGCGGCCGCCTTGGACGCCGCGTAGGCCGCCATCTCGGTACGTGGAGTGCCGGCCGCGTTGGAGGCGACCGTGACGATGGAGCCGCGCCGGCGCGCCTTCATCCGCCGCACCACGGCCTGAGACATGAGGAAGACCCCGGTGGTGTTGACGGCGAAGGTGGCGAGCCAGTCGTCGGTGCGGTAGGAACCGACCTCGCCGAGCCGCAGCACCCCGGCCGCGTTGACGAGGAACTCCACGGGGCCCAGCTCCCGTTCGACCCGTTCCACCACGGCGTCGGCGGACGGCGCACTGGAGACGTCGGCGGGGCAGGCCGTCACGGGCAGCCCGTCGGCGACCAGCTTCTCCACCGCCTCCACGAGTCGTTCGGCGTTGTTGTCGACGGCCGCGACGGCGATGCCGCGGCCGGCCAGTACCCGCGCCACCTCGGCGCCGATGCCGCCCGCCGCCCCGGTCACGATCGCGGTGCCCTTGTCGGTCGTCAGGTCCGCGTCGGTGACGCGATCCAGGTCAGTGGTGTGGTGCATGACTTGCCTCCTTCAGCCCGTCCAGACGGACAGCACGTCGACCGCCTGGCGCGGAGTGAGCCGCGGGTCGCAGAACGTTGTGTACTTGTCGCCGACCGAACCGTTGGCCGCCTCGTTGTGGGCGCACTCGGTCACCTCGTCGGGAGTGGTCTCCAGATGAACGCCGCCGACGGCGCCGCCCCCGGCGCGCACCGCGGCCTGGAAGCCGAGCAGTTCGCGCTGGATGGTCTCCACGTAACGGGTCTTGAGCCCGTCGGGCCCGGCGGTGACGGTGTTGCCGTGCATGGGGTCGCTGAGCCAGATCACCGGGTGACCGGCGGCGCGGACGGCGGCGACCAGCCCCGGCAGCCGCTCGTCGACGAACCGGTCACCCATGCGCGCGATGAGCGTGAGTCTCCCGCCGCGCCGTCCGGGGTCCAGGACGTCGCACAGCCGCAGCAGCTCCTGCGAGGTCATGGACGGCCCGACCTTGCAGGCGACCGGGTTGATCACCCGGGAGAGCAGGGCGACATGGGCTCCGTCGGGCTGCCGGGTGCGCTCGCCGATCCACGGCCAGTGCGTGGAGGTGAGCAGCAGCTGGCCGGCCGGGTCGCGGCGCAGCAGGGGAAGTTCGTAGTCCAGGACCAGCGCCTCGTGGCTGGTCCACACGGGGGATTCGATACGGGTCCGCTCGGCGGGCAGATACCAGTCGAGGTTGTTCACCGCGTCGCGCGCGGCCTGGTAGCAGAGCAGCATGCGGCGCGGATCGGCGCGGCGGCTCTCCGGATCGGGCTCGGGACCGTTGATCATATGGCCCCGGTACACGGGAAGTTCACCGCCGCCGACCCGTTCGGTCGGCTTGGAGCGCGGCTTGGCGAACTGTCCCGCGATGCGCCCCACCCGTACGACGGGTTTGTGCGACGCCATCTTCATCGCGCTCGCCAGCAGGTCGAGCACGGCGGACTTGCGCACGACATAGCCACGGCTGCATTCGGCCGGGTCCTCGGCGCAGTCACCGGCCTGGATCACCTGTGCGTGCCCGGTCGCGACCTGCGACAGATGGGCGCGCAGGATGCGCACATCGGCCGCCGTGACCACGGCGGGACGGCCTGCGAGGTCGTCCCTGACCCGGCGCAGCAGAGCCTCGTCGTCCCACCGCGGCTGTTGCAGAGCCACACGGGACCGGATGTCGCGCGGAACGTCGTCCACTTGATTCTCCCTCGTCGGTGTCGGCGGCGCGGGGCCACGGGCTGAGACATGTGTGCGGTTGCGGGGCCGCGCGCTCAGGCGCGCGGGACCCAGTGGATGTCGTCCCAGAACTGGAGCTGGCGGAGCTTGGGGGTGGTGGTGACGGTCGCCACGCCGGGTCCACCGACGACGAGCGTGCTGGGCCGGCCGGTGTCGAAGACGGGCCACTCGGGCGCGTGCGCGGAGCTGGGCGCCGAGCCGTGCGCGAAGGAGGACACCAGGTCGACGAAGGTGTCGGAGATCCGCCGCTCCAGCGGCCCGTCACCGAACTGTCCGATGTTCAGCGGGTGTCCGTGACTGCCGAACAGGAACTTCGACGTGGCGTCGTGCGGGGTGCCGTAGTGCGGTGGCCGTACGGGGTGCGCGAACTCCATCACGTACTGGGGTGCCCGGCCCTCGCGCGCGTGCCGCTCGGCCTGCCGCACGATCTGATGGCGGAAGAGCGCGTCGCCCCAGATCTCGGTCCACAGCGTGCGCGGGTCGGCCGGCAGTCCGTCGGCCTCCGCCGCCTCCCGGTAGGCGGCGACGCACGCGTCGGCGAGCGAGGCGGGCACCTGTGGGGTGCACTTGAGCAGGACGTCCCGCACGGCGGCCCGCAGTCCGGCGCCGTCGGTGGGCGCGGGCGGCGCGGGCGGGAAGGAGGGGGACAGGGGGTCGGTGAAGAAGGAGCCTTCGGTGCTGTTGTGGACGACCATGGTGGGGATGTCGGGCAACGGCAGTTCGTGGGCGAAGCCGGTCACCGTACGCCCGTCGCGCACCGGCCCGCGGTACTCGCGCCCGCTGGAGACGGGGCGGTCGGCGGGCGCACCGCCGAAGAACCGCAGCCAGGCGGCGTGCAGTTCGGCCGCGGGCAGCGCGCGCAGACCGGCGACCGTGGTGCCGAACCGCTCGGCGAGACGCGCGTAGACCGTCCGGGCGTCGGCGGGGGTGAGGGAGGAGGCGGGCGCCCACGCGTGCGCGGCGCTGATGGCGACGAGCCGCCGCACGGTCCCGCGCAGTTCGGGCAGCCCCGCCAGCACGCGGGCGGTCGCACCGCCCGCCGAGGTACCGCAGAGCGTGATGGCGTCCGGGTCGCCGCCGAACGCCGCGGCGTTGGCCCGTACCCAGTGCAGCAGCGCCACCTGGTCGAGGAGGCCCCAGTTGGCCTGGTCACCGGTGTCGGGGTCGGCGAGGTCCTCGTGCAGGCCCCAGCCGAAGACACCCAGCCGGTAGTTGAAGTTGACGACCACCAGGTCGCCCATCGCCGCCGGCTTGGCGCCGTCGAAGGTCGGCACGCTGCCCGCCCCCACCTGCCAGCCGCCGCCGTGGATGTACACCAGCACCGGTCGGCTCCCCGACGGGTCCGGTGTCCACACGTTCGCGTACAGCGCGTTCTCCGCGCTGCCCGGCACGCCCGACTGCAGGAAGGCGGGCCCGAACCGGGTGGCGTCACGCACCCCGTTCCACGGCTCGACCGGGCGCGGGGCCCTGAAGCGCAGCGCTCCCACGGGCGGCCGGGCGTAGGGCACACCGCGGAAGACGGACAGGGTGCGTCCGTGGTGCTCCTCGCCGGTGCCGACGATACGTCCGGCCCGGGTACGGACGACGGGACCGGTGGCCGACGCGGTGGGGACGGACACGGAAGGGGCAGGGGCCGGTGAGGCGCCGATGGTCATCGCGACAGCGCTCCTTGCTCGGGTTCGGCCCTTGAGGGAGGTGCGGACATCCCGGGCCGGCGGGGCGCCTTGAGGCGCTGGGCGATCCTGTGTCCACCCACCCGGGACGACCAACGGCTCTTCGCACACTCCGTCAGGTGGCGGGGAAGTCCGTCAGGTTCAGGCCACGACCTGACGGAGTGCCGCTCCGTCAATTGCCGCTGGTCCGGCGCCGTTCAAGGATCCGGCGCATGGCCACAGAGAAAAGCGTGCTGCCGCAGTCGACGAATCCCGTTCGGGAAGGCGACCCCCAATGGGGCGGGGAACTCCTGGACCTGGGCGCCTATCTGCGGCGCGTCGGATATACGGGCCCGCGCACGGCCACCGCCGACGCCCTGTTCGCGCTGCATCGCGCGCACCGGGAATCCATCACGTTCGAGAACATCGACGTGGCACTGGAGCGCGGTGTCTCACTGGATGTCGAAGACCTTCAGGACAAACTGGTGGAGCGCGGCAGAGGCGGTTACTGCTTCGAGCAGAATCTGCTGTTCGCCGTGGTACTGGAGCGGCTCGGATTCACTGTGTCGCGCATGCTGGCCCGGGTGCGCCTCGGTACGGACCAGACCCGGTACCGGGCCCATACGGCGCTGATCGTCACCGTCGGCGAGGACCGCTGGCTGGCCGATGTCGGCTTCGGCGCCCGGGGGCTGGTCGAGCCGATCGCCTTCGAGCCCGGCGCCCGGAGCCGGGTGGCGGCCTGGAACTGGCAACTGGGCACGGACGGCGACCAGTTCGTACTCCGTTCGCTGCGCGGCGAGGACTGGTTCGACCTGTACGCCTTCCGCGTCGAGCGCCATTTCCAGGTCGACTTCGACGTGTCCAACTACTTCACGGCCCACCACGAACGTTCCACGTTCACCGGCAAGGTCATCGCGATGCACGGTACGACCCGGGCCCAGCGGACGCTCGTGGACCGGACGTTGGTGACACAGCACCCCGACGGCCGCACCGAGCACACCGAGCTGACCGCCGACGAGGCCGTCGACCTGCTGCGGCACTCCTTCGCCATCACCCTCTCCGAACAGGAAGCGCTGCTGCTGCGGCAGCGTCTCACCGCCCCGCTCCCCCCTCTTCAGGAGGCGTCATGATGCTTCATCTCCCCGCCAGCAGAAGCCCTCTCCGGCTGGGTACGGTGCCCGAGGAGGCGGCTGCCAGGCACCCGGGTACGCCCCTCACGCTGGACCACGACATGGACGCCGCGCCCGAGGCGGGCCGGGAGCTGACCACCGCCGAACTGGCAGATCTGGTGGACGACATGGCGGCCCGGCTGTGGGTGGCCGGAGTGCGCGCCGGTGAGCACGTCGCGCTCTACAAGTCGCACAACTTCGACATCTACGTACTGGCCTGCGCCGCCTCACGCCTCGGCGCCGTACCGGCCCTGCTGTCGCCCGCGCTCGACGGCACGACCGTCGCCGCGCTGCTGGCCCGGCTGGAGCGGCCCCATCTGATCACCGACGCGGGCAAGCTCGCCGACGAGTTGTCCGGCATCGACACGGCCGGGACCACCAGCACGGTCATCGTGCCGGGCGGCGACGTACCGGGTGCGGTGTCACTGGCCGGACTGGCGGGCTCACCGCGCCGCGCGCCGGTCATGCTGGACGGGAACCACCCCGCGCTGATGACCCACACCTCGGGCACCACGGGCGTCCCGAAGCTCGTCGTCCACACGGCTCTGTCGCTGCGCGGCCGTTACCGCCCCCAGGAACGTCTCGTCCGGCTCATCCGCCGCCGGGAGACGTACGCCGTGCACGTCTCGTTCGTCCACTCCCGGATGTACATGGCGCTGGCGGTGATGCTGGAGCACGGGATGCCGATAGTGGTCATCGAGCACGGCGAGCCGGAGAAGGTCGGGCCGCTGTTCGCCCGGACCCGCCCGGGAATCATCGAGACACACCCCAACTCATTCGTGGAATGGGAGGAGTTGGCCAATCACCCACTACGCCCGCTGGCCAACGTCAAATATTTCAGCGGGACCTTCGACGCGATTCACCCGCCGACCATCCACCGGCTGCTGTCGGCGTCCCAGCGGCGGAAGCCGCTGTTCTTCCAGTTCTACGGGCAGAGCGAGTGCGGGCCGCTCGTGGCTCGCTGGTACACCCAGAAGAACGCGCACAAGGCGAACGGCCGCTGCCTCGGATATCCGCTGCCGGGTATGACGCACGTACGGGTCGTGCCGCGCGATGGGCACCGCCCGTCGAAGTCCACCCCCGGCTTCATCGAGGTGCTCACCGACGGACGCGCCGTGAACTACTACGCGGAGGAGGCGCGTTACCAGGAGGAGCTGAGCGGCGAGTGGTGGCGTACGGGAGACGTCGGCTACCGCGACCGGCTGGGGCGGGTACATGTCCTGGACCGCGCGGTGGACGTCATCCCGAACGTCGACTCGACACTTGAGGTGGAGGACACCCTGCTCGGCCGACTGGACGAGCTGCTGGAACTGGTGCTGATCCCGGGTCCCGACCAGGAGCCACTGCCGGTGGTGTGCACGAAGGGGAACGTGCCGCTCGACCTCGCCCGCTGGCGCACGGCGGTCGTCGACTTCCCCGCCCTCGCCGACCCGGTCCAGCTCCCCCTGTCCGAACTGCCCCGTACGGCGACGATGAAGGTGCAGCGCATCGAACTGGCGCGCAGGCTCCGCGAGCGGCTGGAGCACGCCGGATGAGCGACGCGACGAAGGCGATGGAATCGGCGGAGCCGGGGCCCGACGGTGTCGACGTACTGATCGTCGGAGCAGGCCCCACCGGCCTCTTCACCGCCTGTGAGCTACTGCGGCGAGGCGTGACCGTCCGCCTGATCGACCGGGCGGCGTCCCCCTCCACCGTCCCCAAGGCACTGGCGCTGTGGCCGCGCGCCCTCGACCTGCTGGCCGACCTCGGGATCGGCGAGGCGGTGCGCGACAGCGCCATCCCCATCACCGGCTTCAGCTACTTCTCCGGCGGGCAGCCGCTCGCCACCTTCGCCGTCCCCGGCCCGCTGCGACCGCTGCATCTGCCGCAGTACACGACCGAGCGGCTGCTCACGGAACGGCTGCACGCGCTCGGCGGCAAGGTCGAGCACGGCACCCGGCTGCTCAACCTGGACGACGTGGACTTCAGCGGCCGTATCGACGCCACCGACGGCGTGACGGCCGTCCTGGAGTGCGGCGACACGGGTGTACGGCGCGTCCGCGCGCGCTTCGTCGTCGGAGCCGACGGCGCCGCGAGCACCGTGCGCGGCGCGCTGGGGATCGGCTTCCAGGGCAGTACGTACCCGCTGTCGTTCGCCCTGATCGACACCGAGGTCGAAGGACCGCTGCCCCCCGGTGAACTGCTGTACTACCAGGCCCCGTCCGGCACCCTGATGATCGCGCCGCTGCCCGACCAGGTGTTCCGCATCCTCGCCGTCCTGCCTTACGACGGGCAGGGGCCCGAACCCGCCGTGACCGTCCCGATGATGCAGAAGCTGCTGGACGAACGCGGCCCCGGCGGCGTCACCATCACCGAGCCGCGCTGGCAGACCGTCTACCGGGTCCACGCGCGCACTGCGGCGGACTACCAGCGCGGCAGGGTCTTCCTGGCCGGCGACAGCGCCCATGTGCACAGCCCGGCAGGCGGCCAGGGCATGAACAACGGCCTCCAGGACGGCTACCAGCTGGCCTGGAAACTCGCCGCCGTGGTGCACGGCGAATCCCCCTCCTCGCTGCTCGCCGACTACACCACCGAGCGCGCCGAGGCCACCGACCGGATCGTGGCCGACACCGCACGCCAGACCCGGGCCTGGATGGCGGACGGCCGAACCAGGATCACGGTGCGCGACGCGGCGTTCCGCGCGGCGGCCCGCACCGGCGCCGTGCCCGGCCTGGTCTTCCCGGTGATGGCGGGCCGGCGGGTCGGCTACACGCCGCGGCGTGCCACGCAGTCGCCGTCCGGGCGTACCCGCTGCCGGACGCTGGGACGGCTCCCCGGGCGGCTGCGTCCCGGCATGGTGTTCCCGCGCGAACTCGCGGTGGCCTACGGCATCTCCGGGCCGGGGCCGCGGCCGGCCGGCTGGACCGTCGCGGTACTGCCCGGCTCCCCCTACAGCGATCTGCCGAGGCTGGTCGAACGGGTCACCGCCCGCTGGCCCCAGGTCCGGCGGCTGCGGCTGCTGCCGCACGACACCGTCCGGGCCACCGGCTGCGCGGCGGCGGGCTTCTACCTGATCAGGCCGGACGGGCACATCGCGGCGCACGGCCACGAGGCGGACCTGGCTCATCTCATCGTGGAACTGGGGCTCGCGCTGCACCCGGAGAAGAACCGCACACCATGTCAGAAACCCTCCTGAGCAAGGCCGTTCGGCGCGCCTGGGCGGGCCCGGCACCGTCGCCGGGCCCGTCGGCCGCCGCCCGCCGTCGTACGCTGGCAGACATGTCAGACTCCGCCGTCCGCGCAGTCCGCGTGTTCCGGATCGACCGCTTGATGGCCCTGGCCGGCGCCTGTGTGCTGGTGGAACTGGGCGTGGTGATCCTCGGCCGAACGGCGGGCAGCCTGCCCGCCACGCTCGTCAGCTGCGCGGCGTCCGTGTTCGGCTGGGTCGCGCTCGGTGTCCGGCGCCGCTGGCCCGTGTGGGTGGCCGTGACGACGCTGGCGACCACCCTGCTCTACTACCAGGCCAGCGGCGTCAACGGCCCGGCCCCGGCACTGATGTTCATGGTGGCGCTCTACACCGTCGCGGGGGTGGGACAGTTGGCGGCCGTCGTGACACTGGCCGTTGTCATCATGCTGGTGATCGGATACGGGGAGTTCACCATCGCCGGTGAGCAGCGGGACATCGACAACATGTCGATCGCGCTGCTCAGCGGCTGGTTTCTGAGCGTGATCGCCTTCAGCCACGCCATGCGCTCGCGCCAGGCGTATCTGGCCGAGGCCGAACAGCGCGCGCTGGCGGCGGAGCGCGAACGCGACGTGCGCGCGCGCCAGTCGGCCACCGAGGAGCGGCTGCGCATCGCCCGCGAACTGCACGACGTGCTCGGTCACAACATCTCACTCATCAACATCCAGACGACGGCCGCCCTGCACCGCAGCACCAAACGACCGGGCGAGACGGCGGAGTTGCTGGCCGCGCTGGAGTTCACCCGCGACACCAGCAAGGAGGCCCTGCGGGAGTTGCGCAGCACGCTCGGCGTACTGCGCCAGGTCGACGAGCAGGCTCCGACGGCGCCCGCCGCAGGACTGGACCGGGTCGTCGAGCTCGCGGACCGGGCCGCCGGCATCACCGGCCTCAAGGTCTCCGTCGAGTCCGAGGGCGAGACACCGGTGGTCCCGCCGGGGATATCGCTGGCCGCCTACCGCATCATCCAGGAGTCGCTCACCAACGTCACCCGCCACGCGGGCGCCGCGCACGCCACGATCGCGATCACCTACCACCCCGGCGAACTGCGCGTATGCGTGGAGGACGACGGCCGGGGCGCGCCGGAGACCGTACGGGGCGGCGGCATCACCGGCATGACGGAGCGGGCCAGGGCACTGGGAGGTGAGCTGACGGCGGAGAACACCGGCCACGGCTTCCGCGTCTCGGCGCGCCTGCCGATGCCGGCCGGGACCGGTCCGACGACGGCGTACTGACCGGCCGCCGCGATCCGGCCCGATCCGGCCCGACACGAAAGGATGGGCCCTACGCTGATGGCCATGACCCCTCAAATCAGAGTCCTGTTGGCCGACGACCAGCAGTTGGTCAGAGCCGGCTTCCGGTCGATCATCGACGACGAGGACGACATCGAGGTGGTCGGCGAGGCGTCGGACGGTGCCCAGGCGTACGAGCTGGCGCGCGAACTGCGCCCCGACGTCGTCCTGATGGACATCCGCATGCCGAACGAGGACGGGCTCGCCGCGACGGAGCGGATCGTCGCCGACGAGCTGCTGTCCGACGTGAAGGTGGTCATCCTCACCACCTTCGACGTGGACGACTACGTGTACGGGGCGCTGCGCGCGGGCGCATCGGGCTTTCTGGTCAAGGACACCGACCCCATGGAGTTACTGCACGGGATCCGGGTGTGCGCCCGGGGAGACGCGCTGATCGCGCCCGCCATCACCCGGCGGCTGATCTCGGAGTTCGCCGGCCGGGTCACCCAGCCGGACCTCAGCCCGCGGCTGCACGCGCTCACCAGCCGCGAGCAGGAGGTGATGCGGCTGGTCGGGGCCGGTCTGACCAACGACGAGATCGCCGAACGGCTCGTCCTCAGCCCGTCCACGGCCAAGACGCACGTCAGCCGGATCATGACCAAGCTGGGCGCCCGCGACCGTACGCAGTTGGTGATCCTCGGATACGAGAGCGGCATGATCACCCCGGGCCAGGCTTCGCTGACGGCCCCGGCACCGCTGCGCCCGCGCAGGACCTGAAACGCCCCGTCCACTCACGCGGGTACGTGCACGGCCTCCACCCGGCTCGCCACCAGCCGCTCCCGCTCCCGCCGCGCCGTGCGCGCCCGCAGCCGCAGGATCTGGACGATCCCGAGCGCTTCGAGGACGAAGACGGACGAGAACGCGACGCGGTAGTTGCCGCCGGTCGCGTCGAGGAGCACGCCGACGGCGAACAGCGTCGTCATCGAGGCCACGAAACCGCCCATGTTGACGATGCCGGAGGCGGTGCCCTGACGGGCCGGCGGGTTCGCGGGCCGGGCGAAGTCGAAGCCGATCATCGAGGCCGGTCCGCAGGCGCCGAGGACGACGCAGAGTGTGATCAGCAGCCACATCGGCGCATGCTCGCCGGGGTAGGCGAGCGTCGACGCCCACACGAGCGCGGTCACACCGACCGTGCCGAGGGCGAGCGGGGCCCTGGCGGCGTGGTGGCGGGCGATGATCTGCCCGTAGACGAGGCCGATCACCATGTTGACGAGGACGATCAGGGTGAGCAGATCGCCCGCCGTGGCCCGGGACTGCCCCTGGGCCTCGACGAGGAACGGCAGGCCCCACAGCAGGAGGAAGACCATGGCGGGGAACTGGGTGGTGAAGTGCACCCAGAGCCCCAGCCGGGTGCCGGGCTCCCGCCACGACTCGGCGATCTGCTTCCGTACATAGGTCGCGCCCGCGTGCTCGGACGGCGGCGGCTCGTGGCCCTCGGGGTGGTCCTTGAGGAAGAACAGCATCAGTACGAGGACGACGACACCGGCCATCGAGCTGCCGACGAACGTCGTGGTCCAGCCGAGGTCGCTCAGCAGCCGGGCGATGACAAGGGTGGAGACGAGATTGCCCGCCATCCCGAAGAGTCCGGTGAACTGCGCGATCAACGGGCCCTGGCGGGCGGGGAACCAGTGGGCGCCGAGGCGCAGTACGGCGATGAAGGTCATCGCGTCGCCGCAGCCGAGGAGGGCGCGGGCGGCGAGGGCCATGCCGTAGGTGGGGGCGAGGGCGAAGCTGAGCTGGCCGAGGGTGAAGAGCGTCACGCCGAGGGTCAGGACCCGGCGGGTGCCGAGCCGGTCGACCATGAGGCCGACGGGTATCTGCATCCCGGCGTAGACGAGGAGTTGGAGGATCGAGAAGGTGGAGAGGGCGGAGGCGTTGACGTGGAAGCGGTCGGCGGCGTCGAGCCCGGCGACGCCCAGGCTCGTACGGAAGATGACGGCGACGAAGTAGACGGCGACGCCGATGCTCCACACGGCGACGGCGCGCCGGCCGCCGGGCGGGTCACCGGGCAGGCTGGGGGCTGACCCGCGTCCGGCGGTCCCTCCTCCTGAAGAGGCCGCGCTCACCGGGCCTCACCCCGGATGAGCACCTTGACCCGGCTGACGTGGGCGCGCACGCACCGCGCGGCGGCGTCGGCGTCACCGGCCCGGATGGCTTCGAGCAGTTCGGCGTGCTCGGTGATGCTGGTCCGTACGCGCTCGGGGTGCGCCTCCATGACGGCGACGCCCATCCTCAACTGCCGGTCCCTGAGCTGGTCGTAGAGCTTCGACAGGATCTCGTTGCCCGCGTTGCGCACGATCTCGGCGTGGAAGCACCGGTCGGTGACGGCCACGGCGGCGAGGTCCCCCTCGTCGGCGAGGCGGCGCTGCTCTTCCAGCAGTTCCTCCAGGCGCGCGACGAGCCGCGCGGACGCGGGGACGGCCCTGCGGGCGGTGAACTCCTCTACCAGCAGGCGGGTTTCGACGACATCGGCGATCTCCTGCGCGGAGACGGCGAGGACGAGGGCGCCCTTCTTGGGATAGAGCTTGATCAGCCCCTCGACCTCCAGCTTGAGCAGCGCCTCGCGCACGGGTGTACGGGACACCCCGACGGCCTCGGCGAGTTCGCCCTCCGTAAGGAGGGTCCCGCCCTGGTAGTGCCGGTCGAGCACGCCCTGCTTGATGTGGCTGTAGACACGGTCGGCGGCGGGCGCTGGGGAGGTGGCGGCAGGCATGCGTACAGCTTAGATACAACAGAGATACGACGGGGATCACGTCCACATCGCGGAACAACCACGCGGAACGACAGATTTCCCGGGCGTGTCATACATCCCTTGGGGCGACTCGTGCGTCTTTCAGTGGACTGCCCCTTTACGGGTGCGCGTCCAATTCACTTCAGACCAACGCATTCGCGACATCGGAGCGTTCCATTGATAACCAGCCTCCCGGCCGTGCGCAGAAACGTGCGTAGGACCACCGTGGTCGCCCTCACCGCCGGCGCCATGCTGACGGGCACGGCCCTGGTCGCCCCGGCGACCGTGGCGGCCGAGTCCGCGCCCGCCGCCAAGGCCGCCGCGGCCGTGCCGACCCTCTCGGCCAAGGGCGCCTTCCTGCTGGACGAGACCACCGGCAAGGCGCGCTACACGAAGACCGGGGACACCCGGCGCCAGATGGCGAGCACCACCAAGATCATGACCGCGGCCGTCGTGCTCAACACCAAGGGCATCGACCTCAACCGCAAGGTCACCATCAAGCAGTCCTACCGCGACTACGTCACCCGGGAAGGCGCGAGCACCGCGGACCTGCGCACCGGCGACAAGGTGACGATCCGTCAGCTCCTGTACGGCCTGATGCTCCCGTCCGGCTGCGACGCGGCGTACGCCCTCGCGGACGCGATCGGCACCGGCTCCACGGAGGCCGCGCGCACGAAGTCGTTCATCTCGAAGATGAACGCGAAGGCGACCGAACTGGGCCTGAAGAACACCAAGTTCGACTCGTTCGACGGCATCTCGGCGGCCGGCAACAACTACACGACGCCGCGCGACCTGGCGACGATCGCCCAGTACGCGATGAAGAACTCCGCGCTCCGTACGGTGGTCAAGACGACGACCATCAAGACGTCGGCCACCAGCAGCACGGGCGCCACGCGCACGTACACCTGGCACAACACGAACCAGCTGCTCGGCTCGTACTCGGGCGCGTTCGGCATCAAGACCGGCACGGGCACGGCCGCCGGCCCCTGCCTGATCTTCGCGGCCACCCGTAACGGCAAGACGCACATCGGCGTCATCCTGAACGGCACGGACCGCTACAACGACGCGGCGAAGCTGCTCGACTACTACTCCGGCGCGTCGGCGGCCAAGACGATGAAGCTCCGCCAGCTCCCGGCGGGCGCCCAGCGCGACTGACCCCCCTGCGGGATGCGGTAAGAGGCGCGGCCACCGGTTGGTGGCCGCGCCTTCGTCGTTATGGGTGCCGGTGGCGGCGGTGCAGAAACGCTCCCTCCTCACCCTCAGCGGTGAATATCATGCTCTTTCCGCATAGTTCGGGTTTGTTCACTATTACGTTCCCCCTCATGGAGGTGGTTCGCATGAACAAACACATTCAGCCGTCGGACACGGCTGCGCGGCCTGAGGCGATCGACATCGGGGACTTCGTCTACGGGGCGACCGGAGCCCGGATCCGGCGGCTGACGATGCCGGACGGAAGTCACTGGTTCCCGGCGGTGGACGTGCTCAAGCAACTCGGTTACACCACTCCGACGAAAACTCTCACCGACCATGTCCCGGTGGGCCATCGAGAGATTCTTGAGACAGTGACTGGACGTCACGCTCTCAGCATTCCCGCAGGTAGGGAGTGGCGCCGAGACTTGCAGCTAATCGACCTCCGGGGGCTGATCCTGCTCGTCAACGGGTGCACGAAACCCTCATGTCTGCCCTTCAAACAGTGGGTCTCAGAAGTGATCGTGACGATTCAGAGCACCGGTTCCTACACCTTCCCCCGCGCCGAGGTGCAGCCGTCTGCCCCGGTCGCCACCGCCGCTCCCGTCGCGTACGCCATGCCCCCGCAGGTCGCCGACGCGATCGTCCGGCTGGAGGAGCGGAACATACGGCTGGACGAGCAATTCGCAGCCGTACAGCGCGAAACACTCGAAACCCGACGCGAAACGCTCATCGCGCATCAGGCCACCGCCCGCGCCATGGAACGGATCGCCGACCGGCTCGACGCCCTGTTGACCGACCACCCGGCCGCACCACCACGCACCACCGCCGACACCCTGCTCGCCGACTGGAAGTCGCGGATGTCGGTGACCGAGGACGTCTGGGCCGTCGCCGTCACCATCGCGCCGGCCCTCGCCGCCGACGGCGAACTGCGGCAGTCCCTGGAGTCGATCGCCACCCGTACCGGCCTCACCGAGCACCGCGTCAACGAGTGTCTGCGCTTCATGCGCAAGCACGCCTGCATCCACGCCCTCGGCAGCACCGTCGACGGCGTTCCCGTATACGGACTGAGCCCCGCGCGCCCCCTGTAACCTTCCTCGGTCAGACGTCGACCGACATCGAGGAGGACGGGTGGCCGGTCAGCGGATCACAACCCGCAACGCCCGCTTCCAGCAGTGGCACGCGCTGCTCGCCAACCGCAACAAGCGCAAGCGCCAGAACGAGTTCCTCGTCCAGGGCGTGCGCCCCATCACGATGGCCGTCGAGCACGGCTGGACCGTACGCGCCCTGCTGTACGACGCGAGCCGCCCGCTCTCACGGTGGGCCGAGGAGTTGCTGCGCGGCATCAGCACGGACCGTGTCGCGATGGCCCCCGAACTCCTCGCCGAGCTGGGCGAACGCACCGACGGCGCGCCCGAGGTCCTGGCCGTGGTCGAGATGCGGCCGGACGATCTGAGCCGTATCCGCGTCCATGACGCCTTCCTGGGCGTGCTGTTCGACCGCCCCACCCAGCCGGGCAACATCGGCAGCATCGTCCGCTCGGCGGACGCCTTCGGCGCGGACGGCCTGATCGTCACAGGCCACGCGGCGGACGTCTACGACCCGAAGGCCGTACGCGCCACCACGGGCTCCCTGTTCGCACTCCCGGTGGTCCGCAGCCCGTCGCACCACGAGGTGGCCGAGTGGCTGGCGAAGGAGCGGGCGCAGGGCCGCCCCGTCGCGGTCGTCGGCACGGACGAGCACGGCGAGGCGGAGGCCGACCGATTCGACCTCACCCAGCCGGTGTTGCTGCTGATCGGCAACGAGACGACGGGACTGAGCGCGGGCTGGCGCGAGTTGTGCGACCACGTGGTGAGCATCCCGATGTCAGGCTCGGCAAGCTCCCTGAACGCGTCGAACGCGGCGACGGTGATCCTGTACGAGGCGGCACGCCAACGCCGTTCCTGAGCGCCCGGGGGTTACGCGGGCTGCCGCAGGTAAGCGGTCAGCGCGCGCCACGCACCGGGGGTGGTGCGGAGGACCGGCCCTCCAGGGTCCTTGGAGTCCCGCACGGCGACGGCGCCGGGGATGTTGCGGGCGACCTCGACGCACTCCTGCCCGAGGTTCCCGCCGCTGTAGCTGGACTTGACGAACTCGTACGCGGGCACGCGACCTACAACTCCTTGAGGATTCCGTCGATCAGACCGATCGAGTTCCGCTGCGCGAGCCCGAGCCGGGTGATGCGGTCGAACAGGTGGCCGTGCTGCGCGGCATCAGTATCGCTCTCCAGCCAGAGGGACGTCGAGGTCGTATCCATGTACACCACGTCCAGCGATCCCTCGTCGGCGAACGACACGATGGTGAACGCGCTGGTCATGCCCGGGTGGGCGCCGACCAGGTAGGGAAGTACCTGCATCTTCACGTTGGGGCGCTCGGCCATGTCCCGCAGGTGCTCAAGCTGCGACCTCATGACGTCGCGTCCGCCGACGAGTTGGCGCAGGGCCCCTTCGTGCACAACCGCCCAGAGTTCCAGTGGGCGGTCGCCGTCCAAACGCGCCTGCCGGGCCATCCGGGTGTCGACGAACAGATCGATCTCGTCGGGGTCGTGCCACGAGCCGTTGCCGACGACGAGCGCCCGCGCGTAGTCGGGCGTCTGCAACAGACCCGGAACGATGGCGAGTTGCCAGGTGCGCAAGCGGGTCGCGATGTCTTCGAGCGCGACGTACTCGACCATGGCGTGCAACTGCGGGTACTGGTTCCACCAGCCCTTCGCCTTCCGGCGCTCCCTGTCCAGTCGAGCCAATTCCAGCAACCGGCCAAGGACTACCGGGTCCTCCTCGCCGTAGAACTCGCACAGCACCCTGATGTCCGGGTCCCTCATCGGCACCCAGCCCTGCTCCATCTTCACGATCTTCGAATTCGTGGCGCTGATCACCCCGGCCGCCTGCTGTTGCGTCCTGCCCGCCGCGTCGCGCAGGCGCAGCAGCTCCCGTCCGAGCCTGCGCCCGAGGACCGTTGATGCCCGATTACCTTGCTGAGCCGATCGATTCACGGCCCAAGTGTCGCCCGAGAAGCGACGAGCGGTCGACACAGCTCACTCGTTGGAGACAATTGTCTCCGAGAGACTTGCGCCCAGGAAGCGAGCGTAGCTACTTTCAGCGCACAGCCGCTCGCACAGCGGAGCCACCCGGCGGAAGTGCACCGCGCTGCCCTGCGCCAAACGGCAGCCGGCATTGCCACCGCCGACCTCACCCCTTGGAAGCCCCACATGAACGCAACCCACGCTCCACAACAACCCCCACCCGAAGGCGAACCCGTCCTCCAGGAGGACCGGCTCGACTACACCCCCACCGCCGGGAGCGTCCGGCTCGCACGGCGGCGGGCCGTGCGGCTCGTCGGGGAGTGGGGGTGGGCCGGACTCCCGGGCAGCGCCGGGCTGTTGGTCAGCGAGCTGGCCACCAACGCGCTGCTGCACGGCTGCCTGCGCGACCGACTCTTCCGCGTACGGCTCCAACTCACCGCCACCACCCTCCGCATCGAGGTCAGCGACCCCTGCGGCGAACGACTGCCCCGCCTCCGGCTCCCCGAGGACGACGAGTGCTTCGGCCGGGGGCTGCTCATCGTCGCGGAGCTGGCGGACCGTTGGGGCGTCGAGCCCCGCAGCGTCGGCAAGACGGTCTGGGCCGAGCTACTGCTCGGTCCCATGGGTCGCACGGCGGAGCGCCACGAGACGCAGGCCCTTTCCAGCCACACCCACCACGGCTTCCAGCGACCCTGAGAATGCGTACCGGGCGCCGGAATCGTTCAAGAGGGCAGCGCTGACGGGCGATGCCTCAGCTCAAGGCGGCTGAAATCCGACCGTCCGCCCCCGCGTACCGCGCCCGGGACTCCGCCATCTCCGGCTCGTGGCGCACCGCCCAGTCCGCCAGGGCCGACAGTGGGGCGAGCAGCGTGCGGCCGAGTGGGGTCAGGCTGTACTCGACTGCCGGTGGCACCGTCGGGTGCACCTCGCGGCGGACCAGGCCGTCCGACTCCAGGCCGCGGAGCGTCCGCGTCAGCATGCGCTGGCTGACGCCCTCGATCGCGCGGTGCAGCTCGTTGTACCGATGCGGACGACCGCCGAGCAGGACCACCACCAGCACACTCCACTTGTCGCCCACGCGCCGGAACACCTCGCCGACCGGGCACGCGGCGAGTTCGTCCGCCGGGACAGGTCGCGGCAGCTCATGGGCCAGCATCGAGGGCAGCGACGGCGACGAGGGCACATCGGTGTGCGTACCGGACATGAAACTGCCTTCTTTCAGCATCCGACAGGGCGGCCCACGATGGACCGGTCGAGGCCGAGGCGGCGCCTCGGCACCGAGTTTATGGAGGACACCGTGACGGGCCACCCGACCAAGACCGTAGTCATCAGCGGCGGAACCGACGGCATGGGCCGGGCGACCGCGCTCGCACGCCTCGCGCGTGGCGACCGCGTCACCGTCATCGGCAGCAGCGAGTCCAAGGGGCGTGCGCTGATCGACCACGCCGCGAGCCCCCGGCTGCGTTTCGTACGGGCGGATCTGTCCTCGATGGCGGAGGTCGAGCGGGTGGCCGCTGTCGTCGCCGAGCAGTACGACGCGCTCGACGCGCTGGCGCTGTTCGCCAACCGGGTGAGCCCCAAGCGCCAAGAGACCCCGGACGGGCTGGAGTTCACCTTCGCCCTGTACTACCTGAGCCGCTATCTGCTCGGCCGGCGCCTGCGCCCGTTGCTCGACGCGGCCCCCGACCCGCTGATCATCAATGTCGCGGGCGTCGGCGCCACCGCGGGCCGGATCCTCTGGGACGACCCCCAACTCACCCGCCGCTACGGCCAGGTACGTGCCCAGCTCCAAGCCGGCCGGGCGAACGACCTGCTCGGTGTCGCGTTCGCCAACCAGGCGGAAGGCAAGGCCCGTTACGTGCTCTACCATCCCGGATTCACCCGCAGCGGTGCGGACGGACACAGCAATCCGCTGGTCCGGGGCACGATCAAACTGCTCGGGGCATTCTTCGCGCGGCCCGTGGCCGACGCCGTGCGGCCGGTAGTCGAGTGGATCGACCGGCCCCCCTCGGAGCCGCTGACCGCAATCGACCGGGGCAAGCCGGTCCCGCAGACCCTGAAGACGCTCGACCCCGGCGACGCGGTCCGCCTCGCCACGTACACCGAGAGCCTGTTGCGGAGCCGTTGAGACGTACAGGAGCCAAACGACCCAACTGGCCGACGCCCGGCTCACTCAGCGGGAAGTCGAGGGCGCCCCACCAGATTCTTGGGGTCGTCCAGCCACGCCTTCTGCCGCCCCCGCGCCGTCACCGTCAGGCCGAAGCGGGTCAGGGGCGGGCGGCCTCGGGTCTCCCACCAGGCCCGCGCCGCCGTGATCTCGTCCCAGAGGCGGCGGGTGCCCCACTGGCGTACCGCGTCCGGGGCGTCCCAGGTCTCGTAACGCACCGACGCCCACGAGCCGTTGCCGTCCGAGAGGACGATCCGGTCCCAGGTGTGGACGTAGCGTGCGTCCGGGACGCGGAGGCCGATCGTGAACGCCACGTCCACGTTCGACAGCACCAGGTCCGGGGGGATCTCGGACGGGCCCAGCCAGTCGGGTGTGGTGGGTGGGAGCGTGACGGCGGACGGGCGTTGGGCGCGCATCCACATGAAGCTGACGTTGTCCACGAAGCGGCCGTAGGAGGGGGCGCCGGGCTCGCCCCGCACCAGGCGCAGCAGGCCGGCGTTGGCGTACGGGGTGCCCCACGGCGTCACGATCGTGCCGCCCGGCCGGGTCTGGGAGATCCAGGCGTCGGGGACACGGCGAACCGCCGCCGTTGAGTGGATGTGGTCGTACGGCACGTCCGTCGGCCAGCCCGCGAGGCCGTCGCCGACCACCACCCGCGCGGGCACCAGCCCGGCGGCCTTCACCCGGTCCGCGGCCTCCGACGCGACGTTGGGGTCGACCTCCACCGTCGTGACGGACTCGCGGCCGAGCCGGGCCGACAGCAGGGCACTTGTCCAGCCCGTGCCCGTACCGATGTCGAGTACGCGGGCGCCGTCGATGACATCCAGCTGCCGCAGCATCGTCGCCACCAGCGAGGGCTTGGAGGCCGAGGACGTGGGGACGCCGGGGCCGTCGTGGGCGCCGTCGTCCAGTTGCGTGACGATCACCTCGTCGGCGTCGACCAGCGCCCACCACGTCTCGGGCTCGACGACCCGGGAGACCCGTCGGTAGCCGGTGGGGATGGCCGCGTCCGGCGCCCATACGGACTCCGGCACGAACACCGGGCGGGGGGCGCGTTCGAACGCCCCGAGCCACCCTTCCTCCAACGCGCCGGACAGGGTCAGGTCGGCCAGCAAACGCTCGTAGCCGTCGCGCACTTCTTCGGGGTCTCCCTCTGCCGTGGGACCGAATGACTGCGCTCGGTCACCGAAACAGGTATACCCGCTTCATTCCGTAACCACAGGGGCGTACGGAAGCGCGCCCGCCCCACCCATCACGTACCGGCGTGAAAAACGAGAGAAGGGTCGCGACTCTGCGATGAGTCGCGACCCTTTCCCACGCCCGGTGATCAACCCCAGGTGATCAACCCCCGGTGATCAGCCCCAGGTGATCAGTCGCTTCGGCTGTTCCAGGATCGCCGCGATGTCCGCCAGGACCTTGGAGCCCAACTCGCCGTCCACCAGCCGGTGGTCGAACGACAGCGCCAGCGTGGTGACCTGACGGGGCTTCACCTTGCCCTTGTGGACCCACGGCTGGAGCTTGATCGCGCCGACCGCCAGGATCGCGGACTCGCCCGGGTTGAGGATCGGGGTGCCCGTGTCGACGCCGAAGACGCCGACGTTCGTGATGGTCACCGTGCCGCCCTGCATGGCCGCCGGGGTCGTCTTGCCCTCGCGGGCCGTGGACACCAGTTCGCCCAGGGACTGGGCGAGTTGGGGCAGGGTCTGGGCGTGCGCGTCCTTGATGTTCGGGACGAGCAGGCCGCGCGGTGTCGCCGCCGCGATGCCGAGGTTGACGTAGTGCTTGAGCACGATCTCCTGGGCGGCCTCGTCCCAGGTGGCGTTGACCTCGGGGTGGCGCTTGATGGCCACCAGCAGGGCCTTGGCGATGAGCAGCAGCGGGTTGACCCGTACGCCCGCCATGTCCTTGTCGGACTTGAGCTCGTCGACCAGCCTCATCGTGCGCGTCACGTCGACCGTCACGAACTCCGTGACGTGCGGCGCGGTGAACGCGCTGCCCACCATCGCCGCCGCCGTGGCCTTCCGTACGCCCTTCACGGGGATACGGGTCTCCCGGCCGACGGGTGCCGCGGGTGTGGCCGCCACCGGAGCAGCGGGCGCCGACGCCGAGGCCGGCGCCTCCGCAACCGGAGCCGTCGCCGCGTGCACGTCCTCGCGCGTGATGATCCCGTCCGGGCCCGTCGGCGTGATCGTCGCCAGGTCCACGCCCAGGTCCTTGGCGAGCTTGCGCACCGGCGGCTTCGCCAGCGGGCGCGACGGGCCATCGGCCACGGGGGCCGAAGCGACCCCGTTCATCTCCGCCTGGATCGCGGCAGCAGCAGCGCCCTGCTCGGGGACCGCCGCCGCCCCCCTGCGCGGACGCCGCTTCGTGGACGCCTCCGAGACGCCGTAGCCGACGAGCACCGGCTGGCGCCCCTTCGGCTCGGCGGCCTCGGCCTCAGGCGCGACCGACTCGGCGGCCGGAGCGGCGGCCTGAGCGGCGGGCGCCTCCGCCGGAGTCCCCGGCGCCACATCCACCGTGATGATCGACGCCCCGACATCCACGGTCGTGCCCTCGTCGAAGCGCAGCGCGTGCACCACCCCGTCGTAGGGGATGGGCAGTTCGACGGCCGCCTTCGCCGTCTCCACCTCGCACACCACCTGGCCGTCGACGACGGTGTCGCCCGGCTGTACGTACCACTTGAGGATCTCGGCCTCGGTGAGTCCTTCGCCCACGTCGGGCATCTTGAACTCTCGATAGCGGGTAGAAGTGTCAGCAGTCATGGTCACGGCACTCCTCAGTACGCGAGCGAGCGGTCGACGGCGTCGAGCACTCGGTCCAGGCCCGGAAGGTACTCCTCCTCCAGGCGCGCCGGCGGATACGGGGCGTGGAAGCCGCCGACCCGCAGCACCGGGGCCTCCAGGTGGTAGAAGGAGCGCTCCGTGATCCGGGCGGCGATCTCCGCGCCGGAGCCGTAGAACACCGGTGCCTCGTGGACCACGACCAGCCGGCGCGTCTTCTCCACCGACGTCTGGATCGTGTCGAAGTCGATCGGGGACATCGAGCGGAGATCGACGACCTCCACCGACTTGCCCTCCTCGGCCGCGGCCGCCGCCGCCTCCAGGCAGACCTTCACCATCGGGCCGTACGCCGCGAGCGTCAGGTCCGTGCCGGTCCGGGTGACCCGGGCCTTGTGCAGCGGGTCCGGGATGGACTCGGTGTCGACCTCGCCCTTGTCCCAGTAGCGCCGCTTGGGCTCGAAGAAGATGATCGGGTCGTCGCTCTGGATGGCCTGCTGCATCATCCAGTAGGCGTCCGCCGACGTCGACGGCGAGACGATCTTCAACCCCGCCACATGCGCGAACAGCGCCTCGGGCGACTCCGAGTGGTGCTCGACGGCGCCGATGCCACCGCCGTACGGAATACGGATGACGACCGGCATCTTGATCTTGCCGAGCGCGCGGGCGTGCATCTTGGCGAGCTGCGTGACGATCTGGTCGTACGCGGGGAAGACGAAGCCGTCGAACTGGATCTCCACGACGGGCCGGTAGCCGCGCAGCGCGAGGCCGATCGCCGTACCGACGATGCCCGACTCGGCGAGCGGGGTGTCGATGACCCGGTCCTCGCCGAAGTCCTTCTGGAGTCCGTCGGTGACCCGGAAGACACCGCCGAGCTTGCCGACGTCCTCGCCCATGATCAGGACCTTGGGGTCGGTGTCGAGGGCGACGCGCAGCGACTCGTTGATCGCCTTCGCGAGGGGGAGTTTCTGTACGGCCATGGCTACTTGCCCTCCTCGAACGACGCCTGGTACGCGGCGAACTGCGCCCGCTCCTCGTCGACGAGCGCGTGCCCGTCCGCGTAGACATGATCGAAGATCGCCATGTGGTCCGGGTCGGGCATCGCCCGCACCGCCTCACGCACCCGCCTGCCGAGCGCCTCGCTCTCCTCCTCCAGAGCCGCGAAGAACGCCTCGTCGGCGGCCGACTCCCGCTCCAGATACGCGCGCAGCCGCAGGATCGGGTCCTTGGCCTCCCACGCCTCGCGCTCCTCGTCCGCCCGGTACTTCGTCGGGTCGTCGGAGGTGGTGTGCGCGCCCATCCGGTAGGTGAACGCCTCCACGAGCATCGGGCCCTGGCCGGTGCGGGCGCGCTCCAGCGCGGCGCGCGTCACGGCCAGACAGGCCAGTACGTCGTTGCCGTCGACCCGGACGCCGGGGAAGCCGAAGCCCTGTGCGCGCTGGTAGAGCGGCACCCGCATCTGCTTCTCGGTCGGCTCCGAGATCGCCCACTGGTTGTTCTGGCAGAAGAACACGACCGGCGCGTTGTAGACGGCCGAGAAGGTGAACGATTCGGCAACATCGCCCTGGCTGGAGGCGCCGTCGCCGAAGTAGGCGATGACGGCCGAGTCCGCGCCGTCCTTGGCCACGCCCATCGCGTAGCCGGTGGCGTGCAGCGTCTGCGAGCCGATGACGATCGTGTACAGGTGGAAGTTGTTGGTCTTCGGGTCCCAGCCGCCGTGGTTCACACCGCGGAACATCCCCAGCAGGTTGGTCGGGTCCACGCCCCGGCACCAGGCGACGCCGTGCTCCCGGTAGGTCGGGAAGACGTAGTCGTCGTCGCGCAGCGCGCGTCCCGAGCCGATCTGGGCGGCCTCCTGGCCGAGCAGCGAGGCCCACAGGCCCAGCTCGCCCTGGCGCTGCAGGGACGTGGCCTCGGCGTCGAAACGGCGCGTGAGGACCATGTCGCGGTACAGCCCGCGCAGGGATTCGGGGGTGATGTCGGCTACGTAGCCGTCGTACTCGTCGTTCTTGACGCGTTCGCCATCGGGCGTCAGCAGCTGTACGAGCTGGGGCTCGGAAGCCTTCGGCTGCGGCGCCGTCTTGGCGCCGGCGCGCTTGGTGCCGCTGCTACGTCGCGGCTTTCGCGCGGCGGCAGTGCTCTCCACGGTCACGTGCGTGCTCCTCCGTCGGTCCGGTCCCCGGGATCCGCCGGGAACCAGTGCGGCTCGCCTGCTTCCGGACGCGTGCACGGGGTGGGTGCGGCCCGGCCGGGACAGGCGTGACAGGTGCCCCGGCGAGCGCCCTGTCACAGGCACGTTACCCAGTGAGTCGCATTCCTGCGAAACCCTTGTTGACCTGCGATTTTGCTTGGATTTCCAAGTAAATCGCCGAACTCGGGGACAACCACTGGTCACAGCCTTGCAGGCCGCCGGAACAACGGCACGTTATCCCGGCGGCCCACGACGGGGATAGGGGGAAGTGTGTTTGACTGATCTCGTGCCTGAAAAGGGAAAAATCACCGTATTTCTGCTGGACGACCACGAGGTCGTCAGGCGGGGCGTCCATGAGCTGCTCGCCGTCGAGGACGACATCGAGGTCGTGGGCGAGGCGGGCACGGCCGCGGACGCGCTGACCCGGATCCCGGCGACCCGGCCCGACGTCGCGGTGCTGGACGTACGGCTGCCGGACGGCAGCGGGGTCGAGGTCTGCCGCGAGATCCGCTCCAGGGACGAGGGCATCAAGTGCCTGATGCTCACCTCGTTCTCCGACGACGAGGCGCTGTTCGACGCGATCATGGCCGGCGCCTCGGGTTACGTACTCAAGGCCATCCGTGGCGACGAGCTGCTGACCGCCGTACGGGACGTGGCGGCCGGCCGGTCCCTGCTGGACCCGGTCGCGACGGCGCGGGTGCTCCAGCGGCTCCGCGAGGGCAACACCCCCAAGGGCGACGACAAGCTCGCGAACCTCACCGACCAGGAGCGCAAGATCCTGGATCTCATCGGCGAGGGACTGACCAACCGCGTGATCGGCGAGCGGCTGCATCTCGCCGAGAAGACGATCAAGAATTACGTCTCCAGCCTGCTGTCCAAACTGGGGATGGAGCGGCGCTCGCAGGCCGCGGCCTACGTGGCGAGGATCCAGGCCGAGCAGCGCTGACCCGGGCCGGCCGAACCGGGCCGGGCAGCCCTGAAACCTGTCGAAGGGCCTTACCCTGCCCGGCTTCCCCGAAGGCCCGGCAGGGACCAAGGTCCCCTTCATCCGGGGCGGGCGGCTCTGTTCCGTGGACGATCGGTGACAGAGAGTGGATGGCATGTCCACCGATGATCTGCGCGCGATCGAGCTGCTCAGCCGAGTCCGCTACGGGCGGGTGGCCACGAGCATGCGGGCGATGCCCTTCGTGGCACCGGCCCGGCACATCGTCAAGGACGAGAGCGTCGTCCTGCGGATGCACCGGGGAATGGGCTACCACCGCGCGTGCAGCGGCAGCGTGGTCGCGTACGGCGCCGACAACTTCAACACCGGCGAGCCCGATCTCTGGTCGGTCCAGTTCACCGGCACCGCGAGCATGATCAGGCCGACGACGGACGAGCTGGCGCTCTTCGGCCCGGGTCCGCACCATGTCGACGGCGAGCCGTTCGAGCCCGTCTACATGAGCCTGACGCCGCAGTTCGTGACCGTGCACATCCTTGAGTACTCGACCGAGCAGTCGAGCGGGCATCCCGCCGAGCACGCGACCGAGCACGCGACCGAGCCCGCGACCGAGCTGAGCGGGAGCGGGAGCGGACGGCGACACGATCGCCACGCTGCGTGATCTATCATCTGAAGGGTGCCGTGCTCATCTGCAACGACCGCGACGATGCCGTATGTCGCGACCGCTCCACCCGTGGTGGACCTGCCCTTCGGTCTCCTGCCTCTCGGTGACCTGCTCCGACGCTACGACTACGGCGGCGAGCCGCTGGCCTGCCGACCGGTCGCCCAGGGCCTGCTGAACCGGGGCTACCGGCTCACCACCACCCACGGCACCTACTTCCTCAAACACCACCTCGACGGCGACCGCGAGTCCATCGCCCGCCAGCACCGGGCCACCCGCCGGCTCCAGGCGCTGGGCGTCCCCGTCGTACCGCCCGTCCGGGACACCGAGGGCGGCACCGTCGCCGTGGTCGGCGGCCACTGCTACGCCCTGCACCCCTGGATCGACGGCCGCCACCGCACCGGCGCCCAGCTGACGCTCGCCGCGTCGCGGCACCTCGGGTCGCTCCTCGGAGCCGTACACACCTGTCTGGAACAGGTCATGGAGTCGGCGACGGACCGCCTCACGTACCAAGGCGCGTACGACAGCGCCGCCCCCGCCGACACCTTCGCGCTCATCGACGAGTTACTGGCGCTCGCCCGCGGGCGCACCCCGGGCGACGGCTTCGACTCGCTCGCCGAACACCGGCTGCGGGAGCGCCGCGCCCTCCTGGAGCGGCACGCCCACCACCGGCCGCCACCGGCCGCCGCGACGGCCACCGGGTGGGTGCACGGCGACTTCCACCCGCTGAACCTGCTCTACCGGGGCACGGAGCCCGTCGCGATCGTCGACTGGGACCGGCTGTCCGTCCAGCCCCGCGCCGAGGAGGCCGTCCGGGCGGCGGCGATCTTCTTCGTACGGCCGTCGGGGGAGCTGGACCTGCCGAAGGTACGGGCGTACGCGCGGGCCTACCGGCTCGTCTCCGGGGCCGACACCGCCGAACTGTCCGCCGCCGTCCACCGGGTGTGGTGGGAGCGGCTGAACGACTTCTGGATACTGCGCTGGCGCTACCAGCTGGACGACCGAAGGGCCGACCCGCAGTTCCCTGCGGTGTCGGCCCTGGCGGTGTGGTGGACGCGGAGGTACGAGGAGGTGTCCGACGCGTTCGCGGGGTGAGCGTGGTCAGCGGGGCGACGATCAGCCCGGGTTTCCAGCACCCTCCGCGGTGCCCTCGACGACCCCTTCGGGGTCGCCCCCGCCGCCCGGCTCTCCCGTGCTGCCTTCGGTGGTACCCGTGTTGGTCCCGCCCTCCACCGTGCCCGGGTCCGGCGACGACGGGTCGCCGGACGGCTCCCCGTTTCCGCCCTCCGTCGTGCCCTCGGTGTCACCGGGATCGGTGGACGACGGCGGGTCCGTCGGCTTGTCCGACTCCGACGGCTTCTCGCTCGGGGTGTCGTCCGTCGGGTAGCCCGGCTGTTGATTGCCGCCCGTGGAGGTGTCCGTGTCGTCGTCGTCGGAGGGAGCGGACTCCTCGTCCGACTGCGACGGCTTGTCGCTCGGAGTGGTGGACGGGCTCTGCGAGGTCTTCGTGTCCTGCTTGTTGTCGTCGCCCGTGCCGGAGATGTTGTTCACCGCGTACGCGGCGCCCGCCAGGATCGCGACCACGGCAAACAGCGCGAACAGCCACATCTTGCCGCGGCCGCCGCCCCCGTTGCCGTGGTGGCCGCCGTCGTAACCGCCGTCGTTCGGGTTCTGCGGCGGCAGCAGCGGGCGCTGCGCGGTGTCGCCGTGCGGCGGGTGACCGAGCGCGGTCGTCGCGGCGACGCCCATCGCCGGGGTGCCGCCCTCGTGCATGTCGACGGGGCCGGTGTTCCAGGTGCCCGTGTGGCTGCCCTGCTGCTGGAGCATCTGCATGCCGTACTGGACGAGGCCGCGCATCTCCTCGGCGCTCTGGAACCGGTCGTCCGGGTCCTTCGCGAGCGAGCGCATGACCAGCCCGTCCAGCTCCGGCGGCACCGCGTCCGAGACCTCGGACGGCGGGACGGGGATGTCCTGGACGTGCTGGTACACGACGGAGAGCGGCGTCTCACCGGTGAACGGCGGGCGCAGCGACAGGAGTTCGTAGAGCAGACAGCCCGTGGCGTACAGGTCGGACCGGTGGTCGACGGCCTTGCCGAGCGCCTGCTCGGGGGAGAGGTACTGCGGCGTGCCCATGACCATGCCGGTCTGGGTCATCGTCGACTGCGCGCCGTGCAGGGCGCGCGCGATGCCGAAGTCCATCACCTTGACCGCGCCGCTGTCCGTGATGATCACGTTCGCGGGCTTGATGTCGCGGTGCACGATGCCGTGCTGGTGCGAGTACGCGAGCGCTTCGAGCACACCGGAGACGATGATCAACGCCTGCTCCGGCGGCGGCGCCTCGGCGTTGAGCAGCAGATCGCGGATCGTGCGGCCCTCGACGAGTTCCATGACGATGTACGGAACGGTCTGGCCGCCCACGACATCCTCACCGGAGTCGTACACCGCCACCACGGCGTGGTGGTTGAGACCGGCCACCGACTGTGCCTCGCGGGTGAAGCGGGCCTTGGAGACCGGGTCCTCGGCGAGGTCGGACCGCAGCAGCTTGACGGCCACGGTGCGGCCGAGCCGGACGTCCTCCGCCGCGTACACCTCCGCCATACCGCCCCGGCCGAGGCGGTACGTCATCCGGTAGCGGCCGTCTCCGACCAGCCCGCCGACGCCCCATGAGTCAGCGGCATCAGGCACTCCGCCGCCGCCTGCTTCGGGTTCGGGTGCCATCAGTCCTCGCCGTCGTTTCTGTCCGCGTGCCGCCCGCGTGCGCGGGGTCGCGGTCGTGCACTGGGATGGATGGAAGATACGGGGTCCAGGAGCCGGTACGCATCCTGGCTGGTGCTGTGCCGGTCACGCTACAGGCTTCGCGCGGCACGCCAATTGGAGACGGACCGGCCATCAAACCCGCTACGGCTCCGCGCACGCAAATTCCATGCTTTTCCTGTAACGCTTCCGAGACTCTTGTTGTGCGTACGGTCACGGATCGGGCACCCGGCTTGACGTGTCACTGCCCTGCGGCAGACTTGGCCCGTAAATACGGGATCGTAAATACGGGATCAGCGGGATCAGCGGGATCACGCGAGTACGGATCAGCGCGGAGCTACTGACATCACCGCGTCGCCGCGCCGAGGGGGAAGCACAGTCATGAGCCACGACGGCGCACAGGGCCGCTACGCGGGCGGTTCGGTCGCGGGCGGCCGGTACCAGCTTCGTGACCTGCTCGGCGAGGGCGGCATGGCGTCCGTCTACCTCGCGTACGACGCCGCGCTCGACCGGCAGGTCGCGATCAAGACGCTCCACACCGAACTCGGCCGCGAGCAGTCCTTCCGTGAGCGCTTCCGGCGCGAGGCCCAAGCCGTCGCGAAGCTGTCGCACACCAACATCGTCTCGGTCTTCGACACGGGTGAGGACGAGCTGGACGGCTCGCTCATGCCGTACATCGTCATGGAGTACGTGGAGGGGCAGCCGCTCGGCTCCGTACTCCAGACGGACATCCAGCAGTACGGCGCGATGCCGGCCGACCGCGCGCTGAAGGTGACGGCGGACGTACTCGCCGCGCTGGAGACCAGCCACGAGATGGGGCTGGTGCACCGCGACATCAAGCCCGGCAACGTGATGATGACCAAGCGCGGCGTCGTCAAGGTGATGGACTTCGGCATCGCGCGGGCCATGCAGTCCGGTGTCACGTCGATGACGCAGACCGGCATGGTCGTCGGAACGCCGCAGTATCTCTCCCCCGAGCAGGCGCTGGGTCGCGGCGTCGACGCCCGCTCCGACCTGTACTCGGTCGGCATCATGCTCTTCCAGCTGCTGACGGGCCGGCTGCCCTTCGAGGCGGACTCCCCGCTGGCGATCGCGTACGCGCACGTGCAGGAGGAGCCGGTCGCCCCCTCCTCCATCAACCGCTCGATCACTCCGGCGATGGACGCGCTCGTCGCGCGGGCGCTGAAGAAGAACCCGAACGAGCGGTTCCCGAGCGCCGCCGCGATGCGCGACGAGTGCGCGCGGGTGCTTCCGCAGGGCCACACCGGCGCGCCGGTGATCGTCCAGGGCGCCCCGTCGGCGAGCGGCTCGGGCGTGGGCTCGGCGGTCTTCCCGCCGGTGGACCAGGGCATGCCGGCGCCGCAGGGCGGCGTGCAGACGCCGTACCAGCCGGGGGCGTACGGCCCGCCGACACCGGCCATGCAGGCCCCGGCGCCGATGCAGACGCCCCCTCCGACGTACGGCTACCCGCCACAGCCCAACCACGGTTACCAGACCCCGGTGCCCTCGTACTCGATGTCTCCGCAGCAGCCGCCGATGGGACCGCACGGCGGCCACGGCGGTGGCGGCAACAGCGGCGGCAGGCGGAACCTGCCCGTCGTCATCGGGTCGATCGTGGTCGCGATCGCGGCGATCGGCGGACTGACCTTCGCGCTCACACAGGGCGGCGACGAGGGCGACGACCCGGACGCCAAGCCCAGCGGCTCCGCGGTCGCGGGCCACCGGCCGCCCGAGCGCAACCGGACCATCGACACGGAGAAGTGCTCGGAGGCGTACGAGGACGGGGTCGACCCGACCAAGGTCCAGGCACCCGATCTGCGCTACAAGGACATCATCTCCGTGAAGGAGTGCCTGCGTTCCGCGAAGTGGACGTGGAAGGTGACCGAGGTCAACGACCCCACACAGGCGGAGGACATCGTGGTCGAGCAGTTCCCGCGCCAGGGCGCGGCGGTGCTGCCCAAGGACCAGGAGTTCGAGCTCAAGATCTCCACGGGCAACCCGGAGTAGCCGACAGCCTGGAGTAGCTCGCAGCCCGGCGTGGCCGACGATCTGGAGTGGCGGACGGTCCGAGCGCGCACGCGCGGCCGACCGTAGCGGCGGCAGTGTACGGCGGCCGTGAGGGTCGACCGTCGCCGAGATGCCGCTTCTGTCACCACATGTGACGCTGAGTCGGTGATGTCACGGCTCCACGCACGGCCCCCCACCCCTCGCGCCATCGCGGTCGCGGTCACGCTCGCCTCCCTGTTGCTCGCCGCGCCCCTCGCGTACGCCGAGAACCGCGAGCCCCCGCGCGCCGATCCGTCGCGTTCCCCGAGTGCCACCTCCTCGCTGGCCGGGAATCAGGCCGGGCAGGGGCGGCCCCGGCCGGGGCGGACGACGGCGATCCCCGAGGCTTCGGAGTCGGGGGCCGTCGACGAGCCCGAGGACGGCACGCAGGCGCCGACGTCGCCGAGTCCGAGTGGAAGGCCATCATCCGGTTCCGCTTCGCCGTCGCCCAGCCGTTCCGCGTCGGGCTCCGCCGAGCCGGAGACCGGCAGGAAGAAGGACCCGAAGACGGAGAGCGAGCGGGAGTCGGACCGCCGGGACGAGGGTGACGGGGACGACGACGTGGACCTGTCGGACGACTCCGAGGCCTCGGCGGACGCGCCCTTTTCGCCCCGTACGCCCCCTCAGGACGCCAGCGCGCAGGAGCAGAACAGCCAGGCCGTCTCGCAGCCGGTCGCCCGCGCCGTTCCCGCGCTGACCCTCGGCATCGGGATGGCGCTCATGGGTCTCGGTATCGGCTTTCTGGGCGTACGGCTCCGCCGACACTGACTCCGGACAACCTGTACGCGCCCTCACACACCATCTCTGAGCTGCGCCTTTATCACCCTCGTACATCTCGCGTCGCCCTTACCTCCTCCTTACGACTGACGCGTGACGTCCCTCTCAGGGCCCTTGCCGTGGCACCCATACTCGGTATACATACTGAGTATGTCGATTCGCCACGGCCTGCTGGCCCTCCTCGAACCGGGACCGCGCTACGGCTCTCAGCTCCGTACGGAGTTCGAATCCCGCACCGGTGCCACCTGGCCCCTGAACGTCGGCCAGGTCTATACGACGCTGGGCCGTCTGGAGCGCGACGGCATGGTCGTCCAGGACGGTGAGGACGAAGCCGGCCACGCGCTGTACGTGATCACGGACGCCGGTCGCGAGGAGCTGCGGAACTGGTTCCGCTCACCGGTCGACCGGCGCAGTCCGCCGCGCGACGAACTCGCCATAAAGCTCGCAATGGCCGTCGGCGCACCGGGGATCGACATCCGGGACGTGATCCAGTCCCAGCGCCACCACACGGTCCAGGCGATGCAGGACTACACCCGCCTCAAGGCCCAGGCCACCGACATCTCTCCGGACAACCGCGACGACGTGGCGTGGCTGCTCGTCCTCGAACAGCTCATCTTCCAGACCGAGGCCGAGGCGCGCTGGCTCGACCACTGCGAGGCCAGGCTCGTCCGGCTCTCGCTGATGGCCGCGGAGAAGGAGAAGAAGCAGCGGAGGGAGGCGAAGGAGGGCGGCGCACCGCCGCCGGGGGAGAAGCCCGCACCCGCCCCCCGAGCCGGCCTCGGCCGCTCCAAGCGCCGCTGACGCCTCATATCCCCGCACCGCCCGCACCGCACCGCACCACCCCAGACCTACGCACCACCCCACACCTACGCACCACCCCACACCTACGCACCAGATCCGTTCTCAAGGGGGATCCACCCATGCCTGACCAGGCACCGCATCCTGTGCTCCAACTCAAGGACCTGACCCGCGTCCACGGCAGTGGCGCCACCGAGGTCCACGCCCTGCGCGGGATCAACCTCGATGTCTTCCCCGGCGAACTCGTCGCCGTCATGGGCCCGTCCGGCTCGGGCAAGTCCACGCTGCTCACCATCGCCGGCGGCCTCGA
This sequence comes from Streptomyces sp. NPDC057137, assembly GCF_042670825.1. NCBI lineage: Bacteria > Bacillati > Actinomycetota > Actinomycetes > Kitasatosporales > Streptomycetaceae > Streptomyces > Streptomyces sp. NPDC057137. The sequence continues at coordinate 36,414 of NZ_JBHUUW010000007.1, forward strand.
CACCCCCACGTCGGGCCAGGTGATCGTCGAGAACACCGACCTCACCACCGCGGGCCGCAAGCAGATAGCCGCGCTGCGCCGCCGCAGCATCGGCTACGTCTTCCAGGACTACAACCTCATACCGGCCCTCACCGCCGCCGAGAACGTCGCCCTCCCCCGCGAACTCGACGGCACATCCGCCCGCAAGGCCCGCCGCGAGGCCGTCGCCGCGCTGAGCGAGATGGACCTCGACCACCTCGCCGACCGCTTCCCGGACGAGATGTCCGGCGGCCAGCAGCAGCGCGTGGCCATCGCCCGCGCGCTCGTCGGCGACCGCCGCCTCGTCCTCGCCGACGAGCCCACCGGCGCCCTCGACTCCGAGACCGGCGAGTCCGTGCTCGCCCTGCTGCGCAGCCGTTGCGACGCGGGCGCGGCCGGCGTCCTGGTCACGCACGAGCCGCGCTTCGCGGCCTGGGCCGACCGCGTGGTCTTCCTCCGGGACGGCGCCGTCGTCGACCAGACGATCCGCAGCCAGGCCGACTCGCTCCTCACGGGCCAGGCGGCCGAGCGGTGAAGAACTGGTACCACTCCTGGCGCGCCGCGATCCGCATAGCCCGCCGTGACGCCTGGCGCTTCAAGGGACGCAGCTTCCTCGTCCTCGCCATGCTCGCCCTGCCGATCGTCGGTGTGAGCGCCGCCGATCTGACGGTGCGCAGCTCGACACTCTCCACCGCCGAGACGCTCGACCGCGATCTGGGGAACGCCGACGCCCGGGTCCAGGACCCGCGTCTCGGCGGCGTCCCGATCCTGCAGAACCCCAAGGGCGACAACTACCAGCCGGTCAAGAACTACGACGACGAGCCGTGGCCCGAAGGCGAGACGGACATCGCGGCGACCCTTCCGGCGGACGCGAACACCCTCGTCGACTCGGAGGGCATGGCCAAGATCAAGACCACCCACGGCCTGCTCAACACCTCCGTCCGGGAGCTGAAGGCGGCGGACCCGCTGGCCGAGGGGATCATGGTCCTCGACCGCGGCCGGTTCCCCCGGACGTCCGACGAGGTCGCCGCGACCACCGAATTCCTGGAGAGCAGCGGTCTGCACGTCGGTTCGGAACTGACGGCGCGCGGACTCGACACCACGTACCGGATCGTCGGCGCGTACGAGCTGCCCAGCTCCCTGGAGACCCCCCAGGTCAACGCCCTTCCCGGCGCCCTGCTGGCCCCGCTGGACAAGGCGCTGGCCGCGGCCGAGCTGCCCGGCACGGAGACGACCAGCACCTATCTGGCCGCCATCCCCGGCGACGCCGGTTTCACGTGGAACATGGTCGAGGAGACCAACGCCAAGGGCGCCACGGTCGTCTCACGGGCGGTCATGCTCAACCCGCCGCCGGACTCGGACGTGCCGCTGTACAAGAAGGAGGGCATGTCGTCGCAGAGCATGGGCGGCTCCGGCAACGCCACCGAGCTCGCCATCCTCAGCACCGTCGTCGGCCTCGTGATGCTGGAGATCTGCCTGCTGGCGGGCCCCGCGTTCGCCGTCGGCGCCCGCCGTTCCCGCCGCCAGCTCGGCCTGGTCGGCGCCAACGGCGGCGACAGGAACCACATCAGGGCCATCGTCCTGAGCGGCGGTCTGGTGATCGGTGTGGTCGCCGCCGTGGTCGGTACGGTGCTGGGCATCGGCCTGACCATCGCGCTCCGGCCGGTCCTGGAGAACTACCTGGGCCAGCGCTTCGGGGGCTTCGACGTGCGGCCGCTGGAGCTGATCGGGATCGCGCTGCTCGCGGTCGTCACCGGCCTGCTGGCCGCGATCGTGCCCGCGGTGACGGCGTCCCGGCAGACGGTCGTCGCCTCGCTCACCGGGCGCCGCGGCATCCGGAAGTCCAGCAGGGTGCTGCCGGTCCTGGGCCTGACCGCCGTCGTACTCGGCGCGGGCATCGCGCTGTACGGCTCGGCGGTCTCCGACCAGGCCGCGATCGTCGGCGGCGGCAGCGCGCTCGCCGAGCTGGGTGTGGTGGCGCTGACGCCCGCCCTGGTGGGCCTCTTCGGCCGGATCGGCCGCTGGCTGCCGCTCTCACCGCGGCTCGCGCTGCGGGACGCCGTACGGAACAGGGGGCGTACGGCTCCGGCGGTGGCGGCGGTGCTGGCGGCCGTCGCGGGCACGGTGGCCGTGGCGACGTACTCGGCCAGCTCGGACGCCCAGGCCGAGGCGCGGTACGAGGCCCAGTTGCCGTACGGCACGGTCGCGATCCTCTCCCCGGAATCCGCCGTGGACGTCCCGTCGATCCGGGACAACGTGCAGAAGCTGCTGCCGACGGACGTGCGGGCCGACGTGGACCGTGTCGTGGTCGGCAAGAAGAACTGCTCCGCCTACGGGGGAGGCGACGACTGCGGACGGTACGACATCGTCCTGCCCAAGGGGCACGAGTGCCCGCTGTGGTCGTACGACGACACGGGCGAGGACCCCTCGGAGAAGTTCTCCAAGGCCGAGCGCCGCAAGCTCGCCAAGGACTGGCGCTGCACCCAGGACGGCTACGGGATCGGCGACACCGGCGGTCAGATCCTGATCGGTGACGACAAGCTGCTCAAGGTCCTGAAGATCGACAATCCGGACGCGAGCGAGGCGCTGGCGAACGGGCGGGCGGTCTCCTTCAACAACAAGAACCTCAACCCCGCCGGCGCCGACGGCAAGGGCAGCGACGAAAAGGTCGGCGACGACGGCAAGGGCGGCGCGCTCGGCGGCGCCGTGTCTCCCAAGAACACCGTGGCTCCCAAGGCCGGGGCGAACGGCACCATCGACGTACGCCTCATCTCCGCCGCCCAGGTGGACGAGGCGGATGCCGCGAGTTCGAAGGGCAAGGAGCCGCCGGGCACCGTCAAGCGCATCCCCGCCCATCAGTTCTCCGGCAGCCAGAAGTCGTACGGCGTCACGATGATCGTGCCTCGGGACGTGGCCGAGAAGGCGGGCTTCACGACCGTCCCGTTCGGTTCCTTCTTCACGACCGAGCGGCTGCCGAGCGACGCGCAGGAGCAGAAGCTCAACGGCGAGCTGGCCAAGACGGGCAGCGACTCCATGCTGACCATCGAGAAGGGCTTCACCCCCGAGAACAGCACCACGCTGCTGGCACTCGCCGTCTTCGCGGGGCTGATCACCATCGGCGCCGCCGGTATCGCCACGGGTCTCGCCCAGGCGGACGCCGAGCCCGACCTCAAGACACTCGCCGCCGTCGGGGCGCCGCCCCGGGTCCGCAAGGCCCTGAGCGGTTTCCAGTGCGGGGTGGTGGCCGCGATGGGTGTCGTGCTCGGCTCGGCGTCGGGGATATTGCCCGCCATCGGGCTCCGCTTCACCGAACGCCGCGCGGAGGAGACGATGTACGCGCAGATGCTGGACGAGGGATGGGCCGGCGGACAGGAGGCCACGGCACCGTTCGTGCCCGTGGTCATCCCGTGGGCGACGCTGGGCCTGCTGCTCATCGTGGTCCCGCTCGGCGCGGCGGTGCTGGCCGCGCTGGTCACCCGCTCGCGAGGCGCGCTGGCGCGCCGGGCGGCGATCTGACACCGGCCGGATCGGGCGGACGGGGCCTGTGGGAGAGCGATCCGCTCTCCCACAGGCCCCACCGCGCGTCCGCACCCAGGTGCGAGACAATGAACATATGGAAATGCCGAGGAACGAACGGTCGCAGGAGAGCAACCCCCATGTCCTCGTGGTGGGACAGGACGGGATGGCGCTCGGCGGCGGACACGGGGACGACGAGCCGCGCGAGATCCCGGTGACGGAGATGGTCGAACAGCCGGCGAAGGTCATGCGCATCGGCAGCATGATCAAGCAGCTGCTCGAAGAGGTGCGGGCGGCTCCTCTGGACGAGGCGAGCAGGGTACGGCTCAAGGAGATCCACGCCGGTTCGGTGAAGGAGCTGGAGGACGGGCTCGCCCCCGAACTCGTCGACGAGCTGGAGCGGCTCTCGCTCCCCTTCACCGACGAGGCCATTCCCTCGGAAGCCGAACTGCGCATCGCGCAGGCCCAGTTGGTGGGCTGGCTGGAGGGACTTTTCCACGGGATCCAGACGGCGCTGTTCGCCCAGCAGATGGCGGCGCGGGCGCAGTTGGAGCAGATGCGGCGGGCGCTGCCGCCCGGTGCGTCGCACGAGGAAGAGGACGGCGAGGACCCGGGCGGTCACGGCGCGATCCGGTCGGGGCCGTATCTCTGAAATCGCCGTATCTCTGAAAGTCTCCGACGCCTGACAGGCCCGGTTGCTAAGTTGATCAAGATCAGCCAAAGCAGCCGAACGGCCGACAAGGTGACGCACTTGAGTGAAACAAGACAAAGCGGAGAAGCGAGTTCGGTAAGCCGCCGCACGCTCCTCAGAACGGGCACCGGGATAGTCGCCGCCGCCGCAAGCGGCGGCTTTTCCTTGCTCGCGGCCCCGACGGCGAACGCGGTCGTCCCCACGTCGCAGTACTTCGTACTCGACGGGGCCGGGGGCGATCCCGTCCTGCGGCGAAGACTTCACCAGCCGTACTGGGCGATGCAGTCCTTCGCGTACGACCACGTCCACGGGCACATCTACTTCGTGCAGACGAAGCCCGGGAGCGACAACGGCGACCTCTGGATGACCAGGACCGACCTGTCGGGCAACGTGCTGGGAGCCATGGCGCTCCACTCGTTCGACCACGGTTCGTCGATGGGGATCGAGCCGGACACACCCGGCGCTCCCTACGTCTGGATCGCGGGCGACTGGCAGAGCCTGAGCTCCGGCACAGCTCCCAACAGCCACAAGATCGCCCGCTTCAAGTACGTGGACGACGGCCTCATCGACTACTTCAACCACCAGGGCAGGGTGCGGGAGTTCCCGATCGGGCTCTCCGACTTCGTGGACTGCCCGAGGCCGTCGATCGATCCGTACACGAACCGGTTGCTGCTGCGGTACATGGGGACGACGAGTCCGTGGCGCCTCGCGCTGTTCGACCTGGACGACGTCAAGCGGACGGGTATCACCAGCGCCACCCGCATCCTCACCCAGCGCGCCCTCCCGACCAACGCCCAGCTCGGTCTCAGCGACGCCGACCACTTCCAGGGTGTGACCTCGTACGGCCAGTACGCCTACCTCAGCTACGGCGGCCCGCCCGCGAGGCCGACGGACCCGGCCAAGCCGTCGTACCTCGTCCGTCTCGACATGAACAAGACCGGCGGTTCGGTCGAGGACATCTACCCGACGACGGCCGGAAACTCGCTGCCCGGCCGGGAGCCGCAGGGAATGGCGATCTGGCGGACGTCGAGCGGTCCGCGGCTCGCGTTCGGCTTCTCCGCCAAGGTCGCGACCGGCCCCGACCAGTTCGAGGCGAGCGTCTTCTACAAGAGCGACCTCGCCGGATAGGTCGCGGAAGCGGTGGACCGTGTGTCGGGTGATGTGTGGTCGGTCTTCGCGGGCTACGAAGACCGACCGCACCTGACCTGGCTCCGGCTCCGGCTCCGGCCGTGTTCCGGCTACGGGCGCAGCAGCAGGATCTTGCCGATGTGTTCGCCCGCCTCCAGCGCGCGATGCGCCTCGGCCGCGTCCGACATCGGGAACGTGCGGTCCACGATGGGCCGCACCTGCCCGGCGCCGATCAGCGGCCAGACATGCTCCCGTACGGCGGCGACGATCGACGCCTTCTCGCCGAGCGGGCGTCCGCGCAGTGAAGTCGCCGTGATCGCGGCGCGCTTGCCCAGCAGGGCGGCCAGGTTGAGTTCACCCTTCACACCGCCCTGGAGACCGATGACGGCGAGCCGCCCGTTGACGGCCAGGGCCTTCACATTGCGGTCGAGATACTTCGCGCCGACGATGTCGAGGATGACGTCCGCGCCCGCCCCGTCCGTGGCCTTCTTCAGCTCGTCGACGAAGTCCTGCTCCCGGTAGTCGATCAGGATGTCCGCGCCCAACTCGGCGCAGCGCGCCAGCTTCTCGGGCCCGCCCGCCGTGACGGCGACCCGCGCGCCGACCGACTTCGCGAGCTGGATCGCCATCGTGCCGATACCGCTCGCGCCGCCGTGCGCCAACAGCGTCTCGCCGGGCCGCAGATGGGCGATCATGAAGACGTTCGACCAGACGGTGCAGGTCACTTCGGGAAGTACGGCGGCCGTCGCCAGGTCCAGGCCGTCGGGTACGGGGAGGAGCTGGCCCACGGGGACGGCGACCTTCTCCGCGTAACCGCCGCCCGAGAGCAGGGCGCACACCTCGTCGCCGACCGACCAGCCCGACGCCTCGGTGCCGGGGCCGAGCGCGGCGACGCGGCCCGCGCACTCCAGACCGGGGTACGGGGACGAGCCGGGCGGCGGATCGTAGAAGCCCTGGCGTTGCAGCAGATCGGCGCGGTTGACCGCGCTCGCCACGACGTCGACGAGGACTTCGCCCTCGGCGAGTACGGGATCGGGCACTTCGGCCCAGACGAGCGCCTCGGGGCCACCGGGTTCCGGAATCGTGATCGCATACATGCTCGGGAGGCTACCCCCCGGCCCTGTCCGCAGTACCGATACCGGGCCAGGTCCTGTTCGGGCTGCTGAGGGAGGGTGGCCTGCCGGGTCAATCCGCCTTGTTCTGCTCCGGGTTGGGAGTATCCGCCCGTACGATCGTGATCAACCGGTCGGTGAGCTGCAGCGGACTGGCCGCCGGATCGTCGTACCCCAGCAGCCGGTGCCCGCGCAGGACGCTGACGATCAGGTCGTCCGTCTCCCGTACGCCGCGCCCCACCTCGGCCTTTATCACCGGCCGTTCGATGAGGTCGAGGCCGCTGCCCTGCTGGATCAGGTCCTCCATCACCGTGCCCGCGACGGGGCTCAGCACCGAGAGCCCGAGCAGCCGGCCCGCCGCGCTGGCGCTGGTGATCACGGCGTCCGCGCCGGACTGGCGCAGCAGCGGCGCGTTCTCCTCCTCACGCACGGCGGCGACGATCTTCGCTCCACGGTTGAGCTGACGCGCGGTCAGTGCGACCAGCACGGCCGTGTCGTCCCGCTGAGTGGCGATCACGATCTGCCGGGCCCGCTGGAGTTCGGCCCGTAGCAGCACATCGCTGCGGGTCGCGTCGCCGATGACACCCACGAACCCGTCCGCGTTGGCCGCCTCGATCACCTTCGCGCTCGGGTCGACGATGACGATCTGGTCCTTCTTGAGCCCGGTGGCACAGAGGGTCTGCATCGCCGACCGGCCCTTGGTACCGAAGCCGACAATGATCGTGTGGTCACGCAAGTTGGACCTCCAGCGGTTCAGCCGCCACTCCTCCCGGGTGCGCTCCGTGAGGACCTCAAGAGTGGTGCCGACCAGGATGATCAGGAAGAGCACGCGCAGCGGCGTGACCAGCACGACGTTGATGAGCCGGGCCGCGTCGCTGTACGGGACGATATCGCCGTAACCCGTGGTGGAGAGGGTGACGGTGGCGTAGTAGACGGAGTCGAGCAGATCGACCGAGTTGTCGGAGTTGTCGTGGTAGCCGGTGCGGTCGATCCAGACGATGAAGACCGTGGTCGCCAGCACCCCGAGCGCCATCAACAGCCGCTTGCTGACCTGCCGCAGCGGCCGGTCGACGATCCGGCGCGGCAGCTTCACCCGGCTGGTGACCAGGTGTTCGTCGGCATGACGCGCCATCGCGTCGTGGCCGGGAAGTTTCACGTGAAACACCCGTCGTCGATGGAGGCGCCGGCGTCGGCCCAGGCGGCCCAGGGCAGGTCGAGGACTTCCAGCTCGTCCCCCGGCCGCGCGCCGCCGGGCGGCACAACGGCGAGTCCGTCGGCGACGGCGATCCCGCGCAGCATGGCGGGACCGTTGTAGCGCAGCGGCACGAGCCGGTCGTCGCGGTGGACGAAGGGCACGAGCCGGGTGTCGTACGGGTGGCCGTGCACCTCGTCCCGTACGGGCGCGTGGTACGCGGGCTGGTCCGCCCGCCCGCCGAGTGCCCGCAGCAGGGGCTCGGCCAGCGTCAGCAGCCCGGAGACGGCGGCGAGCGGATTGCCCGGGAGGCCCACCAGATGGCGGCCGGAGGCGAGCCTGGCCAGCAGCATGGGGTGGCCGGGGCGTACGGCGACGCCGTCCACGAGCAGTTCGGCGCCCGCCTCGGCGAGCACGGGGTGGACATGGTCGACGGGGCCGGCGGCCGTACCGCCCGTGGTGAGGACCAGATCGGCGTCGGACTCGGTGACCGCCCGGTACAGGGCGTGGGCGTCGTCGGCGACTCGGCGGGTGTCGATGACATCGGCGCCGAGCGCGCGCAGCCAGGGCGCGATCATCGGGCCGAGCGCGTCGCGGATGAGACCGTCGTGGGGAAGCCCACGGACGAGCAGTTCGTCGCCGAGGACCAGGATGTCGACGGTCGGGCGGCGGGCGGTGAGCAGTTCGTCGTAGCCCGCGGCGGCGGCCAGGCCGAGCACCGCCGGGGTCACCACGGCGCCTGCGGGCAGGAGTTGGTCGCCGGAGCGGCACTCCTGGGCGCGGGGGCGGATGTCCTGGCCGTGGACCACCTGGCGTTCGGCATGGAGATGGCCGGTGGTGTCCGTACGGGCGTGCTCGCTGCGGATCACGGCGGTGGTGTCGGGCGGGACACGGGCGCCCGTGGCGATCCGTACGGCTGTGCCGTCGGGGAGCGCGGTGGTGGCGGCGTGACCGGCGAGGATGCCGGGGGTGGACGCCGTGTCGTGGGTGGTGTCTTGGGCCGTGTCCTGGGTGGGCCCCACAGGTCGTACGGACCAGGGGCCCGGTCCGGAGACGGCCCAGCCGTCCATCGCGGAGGTGTCGAAGGAGGGCAGGTCGGTGAGCGCGGCCAGGGGCTCGGCGAGGACGTGTCCCAGGGCCTGTTCGAGAGGGACGCGGCGGGTGCGGGGGGTGGCTCCTGCGGGGTTGGTGGCGGTGGCCGTCGAGCGGCCGGCGCGGGCGGCGATCGCACGTGCCTCGGCCCACGGCGACGCGCGATGCCCTCTCGTGTCGGCGGGCCCGGACTTCGGGGGCGTGGCGTTGCGGGCCTGGTCGTGGTGCTGGTCCTGGGCGGGGTGCTGGTCCTGGGCGGGGTGCGGCTCGGTGGCCGGTTCTTCGCAGGGAGCCGGGTGCGGCTGCCTGGCGAACAGCGCGAGGACGTCCTCGACGCCGTCGACCTCGCGGTCCTGAGCCGTCATCCGGCGTCGGCCCCCTTGGCCTTGCCGCCGTCCTCGGCCGCCTCGTCGGCCCAGCGCAGAGCGAGCGCCGTGGCCTTCCGGGACGCCTCGGCCACCGCCTCGGGACCTCCGCCGCCGGCGGCGGCGCGGCCCGCCGCGTACCCGACCAGGAAGGTCGTCAGCGGCGCGGCGGGGCGGGCCACACCGTGCGCGGCGTCGCGGGCGAGATCGAGGAGGACGGTGATGTCGACGTCCAGCTCGTAGCCGAGTTCGTCCTTGACTGCGGTGATCCATTCGTCCAGCACGGTCCCATGCTCCCTGATGCGTGCCCGCGCCGCGGAGATGTCTTCCCAGGTGTCGCAGTCGAAGGACGCGAGCGGGTCGGCATCCGCGGCGACCCGGGCGAGGTCGAGTTCATGCGTCAGCAGTCGTAGCGGCAGCCCGGCGAGGCTGCCGTACTCGGTGGCGAGGAGGGCGATCTCGCGGCGCAGCGGTTCCGTACGGTACGCCGCGACCAGCGGCTGGTCGCGGCCGTCGGGGTCGGTGAGCAGCGCTCCCTCGCGTGCGCCGTCCGCCGCGAGTACGTCCAGGAGCCGGGACGTCGTCTCCCGCTTCAGAAACGGCAGGTCGGCGGAGAGGACGAGCACGGTGTCCGCCTCGACCTGCCGGACTCCCGCGTCGAGCGCGGCGACCGGGCCGCCGCCGGGCGGCTCCTCGCGCGCCCAGTGGACGGGCCGCGCCGTGGGCCGCCGACCGCCCACGACCACGGTCCGCGCGGCACCGCCGCACGCACCGAGCACCCGGTCGAGCAGAGCCCGCCCACCGACGCTGACGGCGGGCTTGTCGACTCCGCCGAGCCGCTTGGCGGCACCTCCGGCGAGCACGATGGCGTCATGGGCGCTCATGGTCATGACTGAAGTATGGGCCGCGATCGCGCGTCAGAACGTATGCGATGTACGACCGTGATGTACGACCGCGCTGCCGGACGGGTGCACGGGCACGTCCCCGGGCCTGTACCCCGGTCCGTACCCGGGCGCGTACTCGGGCCCGCACCCCGTCGCGCACCCGGGCGCGCCCTACAACGTGCGCAGCAGCACCGCCGGTTGTTCCACGCAGTCCGCCACGTACCGGAGGAAGCCGCCCGCCGTGCCGCCGTCGCACACCCGGTGGTCGAAGGTGAGGGAGAGCTGGACGACCTGACGTACGGCCAACTCGCCCTGGTGCACCCACGGCTTGGCGACGATGCGGCCGATGCCGAGCATCGCGGCCTCCGGGTGGTTGATGATCGGCGTGGAGCCGTCGACGCCGAACACGCCGTAGTTGTTCAGCGTGAACGTCCCGCCGGTCAGATCGCCGGGGGTCAGCGTCCCCGACCTGCCCGCCTCCGTCAGCCGGGCGAACTCCGCGCTCAGCGACTCAGCCGAGCGGCTCTGCGCGTTCCGTACGACGGGGACGACCAGCCCGCGCTCGGTCTGGGCCGCGAACCCGAGATGGACGTCGCGCAGGCGGACGATCTCCCTGGCCTCCATGTCCACCGTGGAGTTGAGCTCCGGGAACCGCGCGAGCGCCGCCGTGCAGATCCGCGCCAGCAGGGCGATGAGGGAGATCTTCGGGCCGCCCGCCGCGTTCGCGGCGGTCCTGGCCGCCATCAGCTCCGTCGCGTCCGCGTCGACCCAGCAGGTCGCCTCCGGGATCTCACGCCGGCTGCGGCTGAGCTTGTCGGCGACCGCGCCCCGCACACCGCGCAGCGGTACGCGCTCGGTGACCGCCCCGGACACGGCGGGCGCGGGCGTGGGCGCCGACGCGGACGGCGGCTGTACGGCCTGCTCGATCCGCTCGATGGCCAACTCGACGTCGCACCGCAGGATCAGCCCGTCCCGGCCCGATCCGACCAGCTCCCGGAGGTCGAGCCCGTTCTGCCGGGCCAGCCGCCGCACGAGAGGCGAGATGACCGGAACGGGCCCGGAGCGATCGGGTGCGGGCGCCGGCAACGGATCGACCAGCGCGACAGGTGCGGCCGTGCGCGTGACGACGGCCGTCGCGGGGCGGACCCGGCGACGCCGGGCCGCCGGAGCGCCCGTGCCGTATCCGACCAGCACGTTCCCCGACGTCTCGGCCGATCCGGCCCCGGCGTCCGAACCAGCACCCGAGCCCGAGCCCGAACTCCCGGCGGCGACCGGTGCCGGCTCCGACGCGCCCACGGCGACGGTCAGCAGCGGCGCGCCGACCGGCAGCTCCGTGCCCTCCTCGCCGTACCGCGCGGTGACCACGCCCCCGTAGGGACACGGCACCTCCACCATCGCCTTGGCCGTCTCGACCTCGACGACGGGCTGGTCGATCGCGACGACGTCGCCGACCGCCACCAGCCAGCGGACGATCTCGGCCTCGGTCAGCCCCTCACCGAGATCCGGCAGTTTGAATTCGAGCACCTGGGCCATCAGCTGTCCGCCTCCCACTGAAGCCGCGCGACCGCGTCGAGCACCCGGTCCACACCCGGCAGATGGTGCTGTTCCAGCATCGGCGGCGGATACGGGATGTCGAATCCGGCGACCCGCAGCACCGGCGCCTCCAGATGGTGGAAGCACCGCTCGCCGATCCGGGCGGCGATCTCCCCGCCGGGCCCGCCGAAGCCGTTGGACTCGTGGACGACCACCGCGCGGCCCGTGCGCCGTACGGAGGCGACGACCGTCTCGTCGTCGAAGGGCACCAGCGAGCGCAGGTCCACCACTTCCAGGTCCCAGCCCTCCGCGCGCGCCGCCTCCGCCGCCTCCAGACAGACGGTGAGGGAGGGGCCGTACGTGACGAGCGTGGCGCTCAGTCCCGTACGCCGCACGACGGCGCGGCCGATCGGCTCCACCGTGGCCGGCGCCTCGGGCGACCACTGCGCCTTCGACCAGTACAGCCGCTTGGGCTCCAGGAAGACCACCGGGTCGTCGGAGGCGATGGCGGCCCGCAGCAGCCCGTACGCGTCGTCGACCGTCGCCGGGGTGACGACATGAAGGCCGGGCGTCGCCATGTAGTACGCCTCGGAGGAGTCGCTGTGGTGCTCGACCCCGCCGATCCCGCCGCCGTACGGCACCCGGATGGTGATCGGCAGCGGCAGCGCGCCGCGCGTGCGGTTGCGCATCTTGGCGACATGGCTGATCAGTTGCTCGAACGCCGGATAGGCGAAGGCGTCGAACTGCATCTCCACGACGGGCCGCAGCCCGTACATCGCCATGCCGACGGCCGTGCCCAGGATCCCCGCCTCGGCCAGCGGTGTGTCCGTACAGCGGTCCTCGCCGAACTCGGCGGCGAGTCCGTCGGTGACCCGGAAGACCCCGCCGAGCGTGCCGACGTCCTCACCGAGGACGTGCACGGTCGGGTCCTCGGCCATCGCGTCACGCATCGCGCGCTGCAACGCCTGCGCCATGGTGGCCGGCTTCGCCACCTTGGCGGTCCCGGCCGCCTTGGCGGCAACGGTGGTGGTCATCGCGCCTCACCCTGTCCCGCCACGCCGTCGGCCGGCTCGGCCGAGGCGTCCAGCTCGGCCCGCAACTGGGCCGCCTGCTCGCGCAGTTGCGACGTCTGCTCCGCGTAGACGTGCGCGAACAGATCCATGGGGTCCAGCTCCGGCTCGGCGTTCATCCGGTCGCGCAGCCGCGCGGCCATCGCGTCGGCGTCGTCGGCGGCCTTCCTGATTCCGTCCTCGTCGAGCATCCCGCGCTCCGTCAGCTCGTGCTCCAGCAGCCGGACCGGGTCGTGGGCCCGCCACGCCTCGACCTCGCCGTCGCCGCGGTAGCGCGTCGCGTCGTCCGCGTTCGTATGAGCCTCGATGCGGTAGGTCACGGCCTCGATGAGCGTCGGGCCGCCGCCGCTCCTGGCGCGCCGCACGGCCTCGCTGAGCACCGTGTGCACCGCCGGCGCGTCGTTCCCGTCGACCAGCCTGCCCGGCATTCCGTAGCCGACGGCCTTGTGGGCCAGCGACGGCGCGGCGGTCTGCTTGGCGAGCGGGACGGAGATCGCGAAGCCGTTGTTCTGCACGAAGAAGACGACAGGTGCCTTCCATACGGCGGCGAAGTTCAGCGCCTCGTGGAAGTCCCCCTCGCTGGTGCCGCCGTCGCCGACCAGGGCGAGCGCGACCACGTCGTCGCCCTTGAGGCGCGCGGCGTGCGCCAGCCCGACGGCGTGCGGCAGCTGGGTGGCCAGCGGTGTGGAGAGCGGGGCGATGCGGTGCTCGCGGGGGTCGTATCCCGTGTGCCAGTCGCCGCGCAGCAGCGTGAGGGCCTGGACGGGGTCCAGGCCGCGCGCCACGACGGCGAGGGTGTCGCGGTAGCTGGGGAAGAGCCAGTCCTGCTCCTGGAGCACCAGGGCCGCGGCGACCTCGCAGGCCTCCTGACCGGTGCTCGACGGGTAGACGGCGAGTCGGCCCTGCTTGGTGAGGGCGGTGGCCTGCGCGTTGAACCGACGGCCGCGGACCAGCTCCGCGTACAGCCGCAGCAGCAGCTCGGGGTCGATGTCCGCCGCGGCTTCCGTACCCAGTACGCGGTACGGCTCGCGGTCGGGGAGCAACGGGGCGGGGTCCGTGCGGGGCTGCCACGCCGGGGGCGGGGTGGACCGGTGGACGACGGCACCCGGGGGCTCCTGGACCGTCGTGCTGCTCTTCTTCAACGCGTGCACCTCCTCATGGGAGCGGGCATGGGCGGCGCGCGGAAATGTGGTGCGCCTCACCTACCGATTGTTCGGTCGCCATGCCAATTTGGCTACTGGCGGCTTCAGCCTGTGGACAAACGGTTCTGCACAGCCTGGGATGGGCACAAGGTGTCCAAGAGCGGAGAGGTGGGGGACATGACGGCTGAACAAATGGCCGAGGGCTGGGAGCGGACCGGGCAGGAGCCCCCGCCCCGGCCGCTGGACGCGATCGACCGCGACATCCTGCGCATCCTCCAGACGGACGGCCGCGCCTCGATACGGTCGGTGGCCGAGCGCGTCCATGTCTCGCGCGCCAACGCGTACGCCCGGATCAACCGGCTCATCGAGGACCGTGTCATCCGGGGGTTCGGCGCCAGGATCAACCACGAACGGGCAGGTCAGGGCGCCTCCGCCTACATCACGCTCAAGATCGTGCAGAACTCCTGGCGCACCGTGCGCGAACAGCTCCAGGAGTTGCCGGGCGCCACGCACATCGCGCTGGTCAGCGGCGATTTCGACGTGCTGCTGCTGGTCCACGCGCCGGACAACCGGACGCTGCGGGAGCTGGTGCTGACGCGGCTCCAGTCGATCCCCGAGGTGCTGTCCACCCGCACCCTGCTGGTCTTCGAGGAGACCGACCTCGACCCGAAGGCCCCGCCCGCGCCCTGAAACGGCGCCGGGGGCGGGTCGGGGGTGAGCGCCTAGGAGGGTTCCGTACGCAGCCCGTCGAAGGCCATCCGTACGACCGCCTCGGCCACCTGGTCACTGTCGTAGCCACCGGCCGCCTGCGGCCGGTACCACTCCACCAGCGAGTTGATCATGCCGAAGAGCAGCCGCGTCGCGAGCCGGATGTCCATGTCCGCGCGGAGGTCGCCGTCGGTCGCCGCCGCCTTGAGCAGATCGGCGACCCGCTGGTCGAACTCACGCCGCCGCTCCATGGCCCAGCGCTCGGTCCTGGTGTTGCCCCGCACCCGCAGGAGCAGGGTCACGTAGGGCAGCTCCGCCATCAGGACCTCGACGGTGCGGCGCGTCACGTACTCGACCTGCTCGATGGCCCGGCCGCGCCCGGCGCCCGGCTCGTCGAGGATCCCGAAGAGACCGTCGATGGCCCGGCTGACCGCACGGCGCAGCAGTTCCTCCTTGCCCGCCACATGGTGGTAGATCGAGGACTTGGAGATGCCCGCGGCCTTCGACAGATGCTCCATCGACGTGCCGTCGTAGCCGCGTTCGTTGAAGACGCCGACGGCGACGGTCAGCAGCGTCTCGGGGGTGTACGTGTCCCGCTTGGCGGTCGTCATGAGCCCGCTCCTTCCGACGCGGCCTCGGCGGCCGCGAGACGGCGCAGCGCCTGGGAGGCGGCGTACCGGCCGGACGGATACTCCTCGTGCAGCCGCTCCAGCAGATAGAGCGTCCGGTCGGCCCCCAGCTCGGCGCCCCAGTCGAGCGGTCCGCGCGGGTAGTTCACCCCGAGCCGCATGGCGGTGTCGATGTCCTCGGCGGACGCGACGCCGCGTGCCTCGGCGTCGAGCGCGAAGTCGACGAGCATGGCGACCGTCCGTCCCACGATCATGCCGGGGACGTCGGCGATCACACTCACCTGCTTGCCGAGCGCCTGGAAGAGCCCGACGGCCGTACGGACCGACTCCTCGGGCACCGCGGCGGACGGCGCGAGGGCTATCCGGGTCGCGGTGCGGTAGTCGAGCGCGAGGTCGAAGTGGATCAGCGGTGGGTCGAAGCTGTCCGCCGCCTCGCCGTCCGTGAGGAACAGCCGGGTGCCGCAGGGCAGTTCGAGCCAGCCGGGGAGTCCGGGGACGGCGTCGTCCTTACGTATGACCTCGATCCCGGCCTCCTCGATCAGCTCGGGCAGCGCCGCCGCCACGAACAGCTCGCCCTGGACGACGACGGACGACGGCGGGTCGGCGGGGGGCGCGGTGTCCGGTACGGGCGCGGCGGCGCCGTCCTCGTAACCGAACCAGCCCCGGCCCGACTTGCGGCCGAGCCGGCCCGACTCCACGAGGCGCCGCTGGGCGAGGGAGGGGGTGAATCTGGCGTCCTGGAAGAAGGACTCCCAGACGGAGCGGGTGACCGCCTCGTTGACGTCCTGGCCGATGAGATCGGTCAGCTCGAAGGGGCCCATCCGGAAGCCGCCGCACTCGCGCAGGACGGCGTCGATGGTCGCGGGGTCGGCGGCCCGCTCCTCGTGCAGGCGCAGCGCCTCGGCGTAGTAGGGGCGGGCGACGCGGTTCACGACGAAGCCCGGGGTGTCGGCGCAGCGCACCGGGGTCTTGCCCCACGCCGCCGCCGTCGCCCACGCGCGCGTGGCCGTCGTCCCGTCCGTCGCGTGGCCGCTGACGACCTCGACCAGGGGCAGGAGGGGGGCGGGGTTGAAGAAGTGCAGGCCGACGAAGCGGCCGGGGCGGCGCAGGGCGCCGGCGACGGCCGTGACGGAGAGGGAGGAGGTGTTGGTGGCGAGCAGGCAGTCGTCGCCGACGATGTCCTCCAGCGCCGTGAACAGCTCCTGTTTGACCGCCAGTTGTTCCAGGACGGCTTCGACGACGAGCGCGGCGTCGGCGAGTTCGGACAGTTCGGCGGCGGGGAGCAGCCGGGCCTTGGCGCTGTCGCGGGCCGCCGCGTCCAGCCGGCCCTTCTCCGTCAGCCGGTCCAGCCGGGCTCCGACGGCCTCCGCCGCCTGCTGGGCGCGGCCGGGCAGGGCGTCGTAGAGGCGCACGGGATGGCCGGCGACGAGAGCCACCTGGGCGATTCCCTGTCCCATCGTGCCGGTGCCGACCACCGCGACGACGCGGGAGCGCTCGATTGCAGTCATGAACCCGATCCTCCTGTATGGACTTCCGCCGCGGTACGGGACCTCCCCAAGGCGGCCGGTCTCGGGTGGCGATCAGCCGGAACTGACCGGAACGACACCGTCCGCGCCGGCGGGCCGGGCGGCGGGAGAGGCGGCCGGAAAGCGCGGGTTTTCCACAGCCCCCCTTGTACCGACCGATCGTTCGGTTACTCTAACTCTGTCCGTTGCCCATGTCCCCTTGTCGCTCCTGTCCCTGTCCCGCCCAGCTCGAAGAGGAGTTGGTCAGTCATGGCCGCCCAGCTCAGCCCCCAGCAGCTCACCGAGAAGCACCGGCCCACGCTCGACCAGGCCCTCGACGCGATTCGCACGCGTGCCTACTGGTCGCCGCACCCCGAGCACCCGAAGGCGTACGGCGAGAGCGCGCCGGCCGACGGCCTGGCCGCGTTCAAGGCCCTGCACGGCACCCGTATCGACCTCGACCAGCCGGGCACCGACGGCTGGACGGGCGGCGAGGTCTCGCCGTACGGCCCGGAGCTGGGCGTCGAGTATCCGCACGCCGATGTGGACGTCCTGCTGCCCGCCATGCGCGCGGGCATGAGCGCCTGGCGCGCGGCGGGACCCGAGACACGCGCTCTGGTCTGCCTGGAGATCCTGGCCCGGATCAGCGCCCGCACCCACGAGTTCGCCCACGCCGTGATGCACACGAGCGGGCAGGCGTTCATGATGGCGTTCCAGGCGGGCGGACCGCACGCCCAGGACCGCGGCCTGGAGGCGGTGGCGTACGCGTACGGGGAGCAGACCCGCACGCCCGGCGACGCCGACTGGTCCAAGCCGCAGGGCAAGCGCGACCCTCTGGAGCTGCGGAAGTCCTTCACGGCCGCGCCGCGCGGTGTCTCGCTGCTGATCGGCTGCAACACCTTCCCGACGTGGAACGGCTATCCGGGCCTGTTCGCCTCGCTGGCCACCGGCAATCCGGTCCTCGTCAAGCCGCACCCGCGCGCGGTGCTGCCCCTCGCCCTCACGGTGAAGGTGGCCCGCGAGGTGCTCGCCGAGGCCGGCTTCGACCCGAATCTGGTCGCGCTGGCCGCCGAGCGCCCCGGCGAGGGCGTCGCGAAGACCCTGGCCGTACGGCCCGAGGTCAAGATCATCGACTACACCGGGTCCACCGCCTTCGGCGACTGGCTGGAGACCAACGCCCGCCAGGCGCAGGTCTACACGGAGAAGGCGGGGGTCAACACGGTCGTCGTGGACTCCACCGACGACTACAAGGGCATGCTCGCCAATCTGGCCTTCTCACTCTCGCTCTACAGCGGCCAGATGTGCACGACCCCGCAGAATCTCCTCATCCCGCGCGACGGCATCTCCACGGACGCGGGCCCGAAGTCGTACGACGAGGTGGTCGCCGACCTGGCGGCCTCGGTGAGCGGTCTGCTGGGCGACGACGCCCGCGCGAACGGCCTGCTCGGCGCCCTGGTCAACCCGGACGTGAAGGGGCGGCTGGAGGCCGCGGCCTCTCTGGGCGACGTGGCGCTCGCGTCGCGCGAGATCGCCAACCCGGACTTCCCGGACGCGGTGGTCCGCACGCCGGTGATCGTCAAGTCCGACGGCTCGCGCAAGCAGTGGGACGCGGCGGCGGGTGGGGACGGCTCCGAGGCGCCGTATCTCGCCGAGTGCTTCGGCCCGGTCTCGTTCGCGGTCGCCGTGGACTCGACCGAGGAGGCGCTGGAGCTGCTGCGCCGTACGGTGCGCGACAAGGGCGCGATGACCGTCGGGGCGTACACGACGTCGGCGGAGACGGAGCGTGCCGTCGAGGACGTCTGTCTGGAGGAGCTGGCCCAGCTGTCCCTGAATCTGACGGGCGGCGTCTATGTGAACCAGACGGCGGCCTTCTCCGACTTCCACGGCTCCGGCGGCAATCCTGCGGCGAACGCGGCGCTGTGCGACGCGGCGTTCGTGGCCAACCGCTTCCGTACGGTGGAGGTCCGCCGCCAGGCGTGACACCCGCACCCGCACCCGGCCGTCCAACGGCGGCCGGGCGCGGGTCAGTTCGGGCCGCCCCAGTGGAACAGCGTCATGGCCACGCTGGTGGCGAGGTTGTAGCTGGAGACCTGGGGCCGCATCGGCAGCGCCAGCAACGTGTCGGCCCGCTCCCGCAGTTCGGCGGAGAGTCCGTGCCGCTCGGAGCCGAAGGCGAGCAGCGCGTCGTCGGGGAGCGTCACCGACCGGATGTCGTCGCCCTCCGGATCCAGGGCGTACAGCGGGCCCGGGGGGAACGCGTCGGGGGACAGCCGCTCCACGACGGTGGCGAAATGCAGCCCGGCGCCCGCACGGACGACGTTCGGATGCCAGGGGTCAAGGTCTCCGGTGGTCACCACCCCGGTCGCCCCGAAGCCGGCCGCGAGGCGCACCACGGCCCCGACGTTCCCGAGATTGCGCGGATTGTCGAGGACGACGACCGGCGAGTGCCGGGGCGCCGCCGCCAGCTCGGCCAGGTTCTCCGTACGCCCGCGCCTGACCGCCAGGGCCACCACCCGCGTCGGGTGCACCTTCGGCACCAGATCCCGCAGGTCGTCGGCCGGCACTTCGACGACGGACCGCCGGAGTGTGCCGGTCAGGTCGTCGGCGAGTTCGGCCGCGAGGGCGAGGACGGACTCCTTGTCACTGGTGACGGCGAGCCGCACGTCCGCCCCGAACCGCAGCGCGTGCTTCAGCGCGTGGAAGCCGTCGAGCACCACGGCGCCGGGGGCGGTCTCGTGCCACAGCCGCAGGGCGCTCGTGGGATCGACGTCGTTCATCGCCCCAGCGTAGGCGGGCGCGCGGGTACGGCCGTCACCGGACGAGCGGGGAGTCCACGTCGGTGCCGGGCGGCGCCGGAGGCGTCGTGTCGTGCCCGCCCGACCCGGCGTCGTCCTTCCGGCGCTGATCCGGGACGGTGTCCCCGCCTCTGTCCTGACCCCTGTCCCCGTCGTCGTCCTCATGAGGCGGGTGCGCGGTGAACCGTCGCCGCAGCCCGGTCACCGCGTCGCCGACCCACACCAGGAAGCCCGTCGGCAGGAAGACGGCGTCGGCCGCGATCATCGCGAGCGAGAAGAACGGCAGCCCGAGCAGGACGGCGATGCCCGCGTGCTCCAGGATCATGGCCACCAGCAGGACGTTCTTGACCCGCCGGTTGAAGAGCGTGAACGGGAACGCGACCTGCACCATGACGGTCCCGTACGTCAGCAGCAGCACGATCACGCCGCTGGACGCCAGGATGTCGGAGAGAGCGGGCCAGGGGGCGAAGTAGTCCAGGTTCAGCGGGTAGTACAGCGCGGTGCCGTCCTGCCAGCGAGAGCCCTGGATCTTGTACCAGCCGGCCGTGGCGTAGATCAGACAGACCTCCACCATGATCACGGCGAGCGTGCCGTTGTGCGTGAGGTTCGCGATGACGTCCAGCAGCGCGCGCGGCTCGCTCCTCGGCGCGAAACGGTTCACCGCCCACCACAGCCCCTGGGAGAGCCACAGCGTCCACAGCAGCGCCGTCACCCACCACTCGCCGCCGGTCGTGTCCAGCAGCGTGCCCAGCAGGGCCACGCCGAGCACGACCCACAGGAGCGGTCCGACCCGGTCCGGCGGCGCGGTCCCGCCGGACGCCACGACGCGCGCGGCGCGGGCCTTCCGGCGGGCGTCCAGCGACCAGACCTGGCCGCAGCGCGTGAGCACCAGATAGATCGCCATCAGGTGGATGACGTTGTCGCCGCCGTCGCCCATGAAGATGCTGCGGTTCTGGAGGGACAGCACGCCCACCATGAAGAGCACGGACATGGTGCGGGTGCGCCAGCCGATCATCAGCAGGGCGCTGGACAGTACGGCGACGGCGTACACGATCTCGAACCAGACGCCGCTGTCGGACCACATGAGCGTGGTGAACGCGCCGTTGCCCGCGATCAGCTGCTGGGCCATGTCCCAGCTCCACGGGCTGCCGGGCCCGTACAGCTCACGGCGGTTGGGCAGTTCACGCAGCAGGAACAGGAGCCAGGCGGCGGCGAAGCCGATGCGGACGACGGCGCTCTGGTACGGGCCGAGGGCCCGGGACGTGACGCGCCGGAGGGCGAGCGCGGCCTTGCGGTTGACGGACACCGCGGACATCGCAGGCGCCTCGGACGGGACGGGCGCCTCGTGCGCGGGGCGGCCGGGGCGGGCGGGGCGGCTCATCCGCGGGCCTCCGTACGGCCGTCGGCGGTCACGTCGCCGGTGCCCGCGCCTTCGTTCCGTACGCCTTCGGACAGGTCCTCGGGGGTCACGGTCCACCACGGGAAGACGCGGTAGCCGGGCTTCGTGTTGATCTTCTCGTCACTCCACGGGGGCGCCGCGACGGACCGGGTGGCGGACCTGAGCTGGAAACGCTCGACGGGCCCGCCGAAATCGTGCGACTCCAGGCGCAGCATCACTATCCGGCGTATGTAGCTCTCGGAGAGCTGTCCGCGCAGACCGTCGGGGCGGGCCTTGTCGTCGTGGGAGTTGACGAAGAAGTCCCAGCCCCGGCGCAGCTCGTTCTGGTCGACATGGCTGGGGAGGGGGTTGCCGCGGATCGCCGCGCCGTCCTCGGCGGACAGGTTGATCCAGCCGGTCGTGCCGCGCGAGCCGTCCGCCTTGTCCACCTCGGCGCGCACCTCGACGGCGATGTTCTGCTGGAGGGGGTTGGGCGCGAAGAGTTTCCAGTTCTGCTCGAACTCCGGAAAGACCCAGTCGCCGACCTGCTCGCCGTACTTCTTGGAGACCGTGTTGTCGGGCGCGACATGCAGGAACACCATGGCCACATGGCCCACGGCGACCAGTCCGACGACCGCGAGAGCGAGCGCGGCGACCACTTGGTACCGGAAGGAGAGCCCCGCTATCCCCTGCGACGGTCCCGGCGCCGGACCCGGTGGTGGCTCCGGTGGTGGCGCCGGATTCTCACCCTTGTCGTCGTACGAATCCATCCCGCCCCGATCCCCGTCTTTCCACAGTCGGTTATCCACAGGGTTGACACCCTACGGGCCGCCGACCGACCATTGAAGTCCATGAACCGAACGATCGGTCGGTAGGGGGCCCGGATGACGGCAGTGACCGAGGGGACGGCTGTGGAGGCGACGATGGAGATGACGGCAGAGGCACACGAGGCGGCGTTCGACACCGCCGTGGCCGCCGACGAGCGCATCGAGCCCCGCGACTGGATGCCGGAGGCCTACCGCGCATCGCTCGTCCGCCAGATGGCCCAGCACGCGCACTCGGAAATCATCGGCATGCAGCCGGAGGCCAACTGGATCACCCGCGCGCCCTCGCTGCGCCGCAAGGCGATCCTGATGGCCAAGGTGCAGGACGAGGCGGGGCACGGGCTGTATCTCTACAGCGCGGCGGAGACGCTGGGCACAAGCCGGGACGAGCTGCTCGACAAGCTCCACGCCGGCCGCCAGAGGTATTCGTCGATCTTCAACTATCCGACGCTGACCTGGGCGGACGTCGGCGCCGTCGGCTGGCTGGTGGACGGCGCCGCGATCACGAATCAGGTCCCGCTCTGCCGCTGCTCGTACGGCCCGTACGCCCGCGCGATGGTCCGTATCTGCAAGGAGGAGTCCTTCCACCAGCGCCAGGGGTACGAGTCGCTGCTCGCCCTCAGCCGTGGCACCCCCGCGCAGCACGAGATGGCGCAGGACGCGGTGAACCGCTGGTGGTGGCCCTCGCTGATGATGTTCGGCCCGCCGGACGACGAGTCGGCGCACTCCGAGCAGTCGATGATCTGGAAGATCAAGCGGCACTCGAACGACGAATTGCGGCAGCGCTTCGTGGACATCTGTGTCCCCCAGGCCGAGGCGCTCGGTCTCACGCTCCCGGACCCGGACCTGAAGTGGAACGAGGAGCGGGGACAGCACGACTTCGGGGCGATCGACTGGGACGAGTTCCGCGAGGTCCTGAAGGGCAACGGGCCCTGCAACGAGGAGCGGATCAGCCGGCGGCGCCGCGCGCACGAGGAAGGCGCCTGGGTACGCGAGGCGGCGACGGCGTACGCGGCGAAGCACAGCGGCAGAGCCAACGGCACCAACGCGGAGAATGAGGCGACGGCATGAGCGGTTCGACCCAGTGGCCTCTGTGGGAGGTGTTCGTGCGGTCCCGCCGTGGGCTCTCGCACACGCACGCGGGAAGCCTGCACGCCCCGGACGCGGAGATGGCCCTGCGCAACGCGCGCGATCTCTACACCCGGCGCAGCGAGGGCGTGTCGATCTGGGTGGTTCCCTCCGCCTCGATCACGGCGTCCTCGCCGGACGAGAAGGACTCGTTCTTCGAGCCGGCCGGCGACAAGCCGTACCGGCACCCGACGTTCTACGAGATCCCGGAGGGGGTGCGTCACCTGTGAGCGCCCCGACGGACACGGCCACCGGGGCAGCGGCCCTCGCCCTCGCCGACGACGCGCTGATCCTGTCGCACCGGCTGGGGGAGTGGGCGGGACACGCACCCGAGCTGGAAGAGGACGTGGCCCTCGCCAACATCGCGCTGGACCTGCTGGGCCAGGCCCGGATCCTGTACTCCCTGGTGGGGGACGAGGACGAGCTGGCCTATCTGCGCGAGGAGCGCGCCTTCCGCAATGTCCAGCTGGTCGAGCAGCCGAACGGCGACTTCGCGCACTCGATCGCCCGCCAGCTCTACTTCTCCACCTACCAGCGGCTGCTCTACGGCCAGTTGGCGACCGGGGACGGCCCCTTCGCCGGACTCGCCGCCAAGGCCGTGAAGGAAGTCGACTACCACCAGGACCACGCCGAGCAGTGGACCCTGCGGCTCGGTGACGGCACCGCCGAGAGCCATGAGCGGATGCAGCGGGCCTGTACGGCGCTGTGGCGGTTCACCGGCGAGATGTTCCAGCCCATCGGCGGCGGCGCCGGGCTGGACGGTGTCAACGGGCAGGAGCTGGAGGAGCGTTGGCTCTCCTCCGTCACCGGTGTGCTGGAGCGCGCGACACTGACGCTGCCCGACGGACCACGTGCCGGGGCATGGACGGCGGGCGCGGGCAGGCAGGGCCTGCACACCGAGTCGTTCGGCCGCATGCTCGCCGAGATGCAGCACCTGCACCGCAGCCACCCGGGGGCGTCATGGTGACCGGGACGAGCGAACCGACCGCGTTGGAGAGCGAACTGCGCGCGCTCGCCGGCTCCGTGCCCGACCCCGAGCTGCCGGTGGTGACGCTGGAGGAGCTGGGCGTGCTGCGCGCCGTCCATGTCTCGGGCCCCGGCCGGGTCGAGGTCGAACTGACCCCGACCTACACCGGCTGCCCGGCGATCGAGACGATGTCCTCGGACATCGAGCGCGTGCTGCACGAGAACGGGATGGTGGACGTCACCGTCGTCACGGTGCTCTCCCCCGCCTGGTCGACGGACGACATCAGCGCCGAAGGCCGCCGCAAACTCGCGGAGTTCGGCATCGCACCGCCGCGCCCGCACAGCACGGACGGACCGGTGCCGCTCACCCTCGCCATCCGCTGCCCGCACTGCGGCTCGACGGACACCGAGCTGCTGAGCCGGTTCTCCTCCACCGCGTGCAAGGCGCTGCGCCGCTGCTCGGCCTGTCGTGAACCGTTCGACCACTTCAAGGAGTTGTAGATGTTCCATCCGCTCCGCGTCAGCGAGGTCGAGCAGCTCACGGACGACTCGGTGACCGTCACCTTCGCCGTGCCGCCCGAGCTGGACGAGACGTTCCGGCACACACCGGGTCAGCACATCGCGCTGCGCCGCGTCGTGGACGGCGAGGAGATCCGTCGTACGTACTCGATCTGCGCGCCCGCCGGCGAGCGCCCCGTGCTGCGGGTCGGCATCCGGCTGGTCGAGGGCGGCGAGTTCTCGACGTACGCCCTGAAGGAACTCGCCGTGGGCGACACGGTCGAGGTCATGGAGCCGACCGGCCGCTTCGTGCTCGCGCCGCGCGCCGGGCACTTCGCCGCGATCGTCGGCGGCAGCGGCATCACCCCGGTGCTGTCGATCGCCTCGACGGTCCTGGCCCGGGAGCCGGACGCCCGGTTCTGTCTGATCCGCAGCGACCGCACGGTGGCTTCGACGATGTTCCTGGAGGAGGTCGCCGACCTCAAGGACCGCTATCCGGACCGCTTCCAGCTGGTCACGGTCGTGTCCAGGGAGGAGCAGCAGGCCGGGCTCCCCTCGGGCCGGCTGGACGAGGAGCGTCTGGCGGAGCTGCTGCCCGCGCTGCTCCCGGTGGCCAGTGTCGACGGCTGGTTCCTGTGCGGCCCGCTCGGTCTGGTCAAGGGGGCGGAGCGGGCGCTGCGCGACCTCGGCGTCCGGCGGACCGTGATCCACCAGGAGATCTTCCACGTGGACGACGGCGCGCTGGGCGCGGCCACGCCCGCCGCGTCGGTCACCCCCGCCGGGAGCACGCTCACGGCGACGCTCGACGGCCGTTCCGGCAGCTGGCCCGTCCACGACGGGGACTCCCTGCTGGAGACCGTGCTGCGCAGCCGGGCGGACGCTCCGTACGCGTGCAAGGGCGGCGTCTGCGGGACCTGCCGGGCCTTCCTCGTCTCGGGCGAGGTACGGATGGACCGTAACTTCGCCCTGGAGCCCGAGGAGACGGAAGCGGGTTACGTGTTGGCCTGCCAGTCCCATCCGGCGACCGCCGAGGTCGAGCTGGACTTCGACCGCTGACAACCGCTGACAGCCACTGACACCGGCCCACCGCGCCACCACGCCCGCTTCCCGCTTCCCGCCCTCCGTCAGCGGGCGGGGCCGTCGGCCGGTGGGCCGAGCACGGCCAGGTCGAGGCCGCGCAGGCGCTCGGGGTCGGCGAACACCTCGAACGCGGTGATCCTGTCGCCCTCGACCGTGCATGTGAGGGCGTAGAGGAGCCGGCCGTACGGCGCCACGACCACGCCGACCGCCCCGTTCACGAGCGCCGTCTCCGCGAACCGCGACCTGCGCCCGAAGTGCACCGTCTCCCGGGCCACCGCCCGTGCGCCGCGGACCTCGGTGGCCGCTCCCCCGGGCAGTGCCTGAGGGTCCGCCCGGCGTACGACATCGGGGGCCAGCACCGCGAGCAGCGCGTCGAGGTCGCCCCCGCGCGAGGCCGCGAGGAACGCGTCGACCACCACCCGGTGCCGGTCCAGCTCGGCGCCGGGGATCTCGGTGGTCCCCCGCACCCGCTGCCGGGCCCGGCTGGCGAGCTTCTTCGTGGTGACGGGTGACCGCCCCACCAGCGGCGCGATCCGGTCGAACGGCACCGCGAACATGTCGTGCAGGACGAAGGCGACGCGCTCGGCGGGGGCGAGGGTGTCCAGCACCACGAGCATCGCCCGGCCGACCGAGTCGACCAGCACCGCCTCGCCCTCGGGATCGCTCCCCGCCCGCTCGGCACCGGCGCCCCACGGCCGGTCCGGGACCCGCTGCCCCACCGGATCCTCCCGCCGCGACGTACGGGAACGCAGCATGTCGAGACAGACGCGGGAGACGACCGTCCGCAGCCAGGCGGCCAGATTCTCCACCTCCGCGCCGTCGGCCCGGCTGAGCCGCAACCAGGCCTCCTGTACGGCGTCGTCCGCCTCGGCGAGCGAGCCGAGCATCCGGTAGGCGACCGCCCGCAGCTGGGCGCGGTGCGCCTCGAACCGCTCCGCCAGCTCGTCCTGCCCCTGCCGCCGCTCTCGCTCTTCCATCGGTCAGGTCACCTTTCCTCGCCGCGGCCCGTCCATTGAATGACGTAACCGAACGAGCAGAAGTGACGGAGCCATCCCTATGACCACCGACACACCCCACGCGCCCGAGGGAATTCAGGCGATCCAGGCCGCCCGGTCCGGGACGCCCTGCCTGCTGCAGCTGGATTCCAGCGCCGACAACGCCGGGGAATCCGTCAGCAGGCAGCTGACCGCCCTGTTCGCGGACACCTGGCGCGCCCTGCACGGCCCGGCCGGCCACCGGTACCGCGACCTGGCCGCCGATCCCGTACCGCTGGTGTCGTCCGCCTACGCCTCCCTCGGCCGACGGGTGGAGCGACACGGCACCGTCCCGCCCTCCGCGGTGGCGGCGCTGGCCGACGGCGCGGCCGAGCGGCGGGAGTGGGCGCTGACCCTGCCGCTGATCACGGAACTGCTGGCCGCGGACACCGTGCTGATCGGCGTCCCGATGTACAACTTCTCGATACCGGCCTCGCTGAAGGCCTGGATCGACCGGCTGACCTTCCCCGGCGCGTACGTGGACCCGGACACCGGAAGGAGCCTGCTGCGCGATACGCGGGTGGTCGTCGTCACCGCGCGCGGCGGCGGATACGGCCCCGGCACCCCACGGGAGGCGTACGACTTCCAGACGCCCTATCTGCGTACGTATTTCGGCGCACTCGGAGTGGCCGACGAGAACCTGATTTTCACGCACGCCGAGATGACCCGCTCGGGCGACGTCCCGGAACTGGCCCGGTTCCAGGAGATGGCGGCGCACTCCCTCGCGGCGGCCCGGACCGCCATGACCACCGAGGCGGGCCGGGTCGACGGGAAGGCGGGGAACCGCCGGTGACGACTCGTCAGAGAACGAACGCCGGGCTGCCGTTGTCGGTGACCATCGGGCGGCCGGCACCGTCCCAGGCCTGCATCCCGCCCTCGATGTTCGCCGCGTCGATGCCCTGCTGCACCAGATACTGGGTGACCTGCGCGGACCGGCCACCGACCCGGCACATGACGAAGGCCTTGCGCCCGTCGGCCACCGCCTCGGTCACCTCGCCGAAGCGCGCCACGAAATCGCTCATCGGGATGTGCAGCGCGCCCTCGACGTGGCCCGCCGCCCATTCGTCGTCCTCACGGACGTCGAGCACCAGACCGTCGGACGGTACCGCCGCGACATCCACCGCGGGCAGCTGGGCGAAACTCATGTGATGTGCCTTCTCTCGTACGTGTGTGTCTGCCGGTGCGGCAGATACAGCGGGTGCGACAGGTACAGCCTCCCGTACGGGACGCGCTACTGCTGCACCAACCTGGCCAGTTCGGACTCGCGTCCCGAAACCTCGGCGAGCAGCTGCTCGGCGATCTCCTCCAGCAGCCGGTCGGGATCGTCGGGCGCCATCTGAAGCATCGCGCCGATCGCGCTCTGCTCCAGATCCTTCGCCACGAGCGTCAGCAGCTCCTTGCGCTGGGCCAGCCACTCCAGCCGGGCGTAGAGCTCCTCGCTCTCGCTCAGGCGCGGCTCCTTCGGCGCGGGCCCCGCCGCCCACTCCTCGGCGAGCTGCCTGAGCAGCGCCTCGTCCCCACGCCCGTAGGCCGCGTTCACACGAGCGATGAACTCGTCGCGCCTGGCCCGCTCGGTGTCGTCCTGCGCGAGATCCGGATGCGCCTTGCGGGCCAGGTCGCGGTAGAGCTTGCGCACCTCGTCGGTCGGCCGCACCCGCTTCGGCGGCTGCACGGGCTGGTCGGTCAGCATCGCCGCGGCCTCCGGCGACAGCCCGTCGGAGTCGAGCCAGTCGTGGAACAGCTCCTCGATCCCCGGCATCGGCTGCACCATCGCCCGTGCCTCACGCGCCTTGCGCAGATCCTCGGGGTCACCCGACCGGGACGCGCGGGCCTCGGCGATCATCGCGTCCAGCTCGTCCAGCCGCGCGTACATGGGGCCGAGCCGCTGGTGATGCAGCCGGGAGAAGTTCTCCACCTCGACCCGGAACGTCTCCAGCGCGATCTCGAACTCGATCAACGCCTGCTCGGCGGCCCGCACGGCCCGCTCCAGCCGCGCCTCCGGCCGCTCGGGCCCCGACGCCTCCCCGGCGCCCTCCGTGGCGTCCGCGTCCCCGGCAGCACCCGTCGTCGTATCCGTCGTCGCATCGGGCACGTCTGGCACGTCCTGCTCGTCGTCGTTACGGATCGTCGGCTCCCCGAAGGCGTCCTGCGTCACCCGTCCAGCCTACGGGCGAACGCACCCCACTCCTTCACATCCCGGGCCCCACGCCCCGCCACGCCGCACGGATCCCGGGCCCCGCCCCGGATCCCGCCGCCCTCAGACGCCCAGCTCGGCGGCTATCCGTCCGCTCCTGACGGCCGTCACCAGCTCCGCGTGATCCGCCTCGGTCCGGTCCGCGTACGCGACGGCGAAAGCCGCGACCGCCTCGTCCAGCTCCTCGTTCTTGCCGCAGTAGGCCGCGACGAGCCGCGGGTCCACGCTGTGCGCGTGCGCCCTGGCCAGCAGCGCGCCGGTCATCCGCGCGTAGTCGTCGACCTGGTCGGCCGGCAGCGCCGCCGGGTCCACACTGCCCTTGCGGTTCCTGAACTGCCGTACCTGATAAGGCCGGCCGGCCACCGTCGTCCAGCCCAGCAGGTTGTCGCTGACGACCTGCATCCGCTTCTGCCCGAGCACCACCCGGCGCCCCTCGTGCTCCACACCCGGCGTCTCGAACCCCGCCGCCTCCACGAACGGCAGCAGCGCCGACGCCCGCGCCTCCTTCACCTGAAGCACCAGCGGCTCGCCCCGGTGGTCCAGCAGCAGCACCACGTACGACCGCGTCCCGACACTGCCGGTGCCGACCACGCGGAACGCCACATCATGGATCGCGTACCGCGCGAGCAGCGGCAGCCGGTCCTCCGAGAGCGTTTCCACGTACTCGCCCAGCGCGGCCGCGACCGCCGCGGCCTCCTCGTCCGGCACCCGCCGCAGCACCGGCGGCGCGTCGACGAAGCGCCGCTGCGCCACCGCGTCCACGCCCCCGGCGCCGTTCACGACCTCGGTCGACTTGGCGGCGAACCGCGCGCTCGTGTTCTTGCGCGCCTTCTCCGACACCCGCTCCAGCGTCCCCACCAGGTCGCGCGCGTCCGTGTGGGAGACAAGCTCCTCGTCGGCGATCGCGTTCCACGCGTCCAGGGCCGACAGCTTCGACAGCAGCCGCATCGTGCGCCGATACGCGCCCACCGCGTCCTGAGCGCCGCGCCGGCACGTCTCCTCGTCGGCGCCGGCCTCCCGCCCGGCGAGCACCAGTGAGGTCGCGAGCCGTTTGACGTCCCACTCCCAGGGGCCGACCACCGTCTCGTCGAAGTCGTTCAGATCGATGACCAGGCGGCCTCGCGCGTCCCCGTACAACCCGAAGTTCGCCGCGTGCGCGTCACCGCAGATCTGCGCGCCCGCGCCCGTCACCGGCGTCCCCACCAGGTCGTACGCCATCAGTCCTGCCGCGCCCCGCAGAAACGCGAAGGGTGTCGCGGCCATCCGGCCCACCCGCAGCGGCGCCAGCTCGGGCACCCGGTCGCGGCTCGACTCCTCGACGGCCCGCACCGCGTCCGGCCGCGCGGCGGTGAGCACCAGCGAATCGTGCGAAGACCTCGGCACCCGCTCCCGCAGCGCCTTACCCGCGTCCTTCGGCGTGCTCCCCGCGCCGCCCGCCGTCACGCGCCGCGCGAAGCCCGGCACCACCGGAATGCGCTCGTCCGTCACCACCGAACCGACCTCGCTCATGGCGCGCCGCCTCCCCCGTACTCGACCAACATCAACTGCCCACGACGGTACAGCCGCCCCCCGACGACCGTCTCCCCCTGTGGATAACCCCTGATCCCGCTCCGGGCAACCGCTAGGTCCTGTCCGGCAGATCTTCGGGGGCCCGGGGCGCCTGGCACGGCACCTCGCCGCGTTGTCGGAGTCGTCCAAGTACGTCCAGTACGAGAACGATCCTCCGCCTTGCGATGCACCGCACCAGACGCCCCGGGCTGATCCCCGAAGATCCGCCGGACAGGACCTAGTCCCGCTTCGGGCAGCCGCTCTCGCCGGCCAGATGCTTCTCGGCCCACCGCCCCAGTTCCTGCAGTGCGGGCTTCATCGCCGCCCCCGCCTCCGTGAGCCGGTACGCGACCCGCAGCGGCGGCCCTTCCTCGACCTCGCGCACGAGCAGCCCGGCCGCCGCCAGCTCCGTCAGCCGGTCGGAGAGCATGCGTTCGCTGATGCCGGGGATCGCCCGCCGCAACTCCGCGAAATACACGGCGCGTTGCAGGAGAACAGACACGATCAGCCCGGTCCACCGCTTGCCGAACAGCTCGAAGACGCGGGTCATCCCCACGTCGGCCGGCTTGCACGGGTCCCCGCAGCTTCCCTCCATGCACCCAGCGTACTGCGAACCCATGAGGACCTAATAAAAAGTAAGCTACTGTGTTATTCATAGGTACGAACGAATCCGCTCACCCCACCCCTGGAGACCCTCATGGCCACACTGCTGCACCTCGACTCCGCCGTTTCCCCCCAGGGATCCGCGTCGCGTGACGTCACCGCCGCCTTCGTACAGGGCTGGAGCGAACAGCACCCGGAAGGCGAGGTCGTCTACCGCGATCTCGCCGCCGCCCCGCTGCCGCACCTGAACATCTCCGCGGTCGCCGCAGGCGCGGAGAACGCGCTGCGCGCGGAACTCGCCGCCGAACTGGCGGCCGCGGACGCGGTCCTCATCGGCGCCCCGATGTACAACTTCACGATCCCGTCCACCCTGAAGGCGTGGCTGGACCACGTGATCATCGTCGGCCACAACGCCGGCGAGGACAGCCCGATCAAGGGCAAGCCGTTCACGGTCGTCGCCAGCCGGGGCGGCTCGTACGCGTCGGGCACCCCGCGCGAGGACTTCGAGTTCGTCCAGAACTATCTGGAGAAGGTGCTGAGCGGCATGTTCGGCGTCGAGGTCGACTTCATCGTCCCCGAACTGACCCTGGCCCGCACGGTGCCCGCGATGGCCGAGCTCATCCCGCTCGCCGACGCCTCCCGCGCGAAGGCACAGGAAGAGGCCGCGCAGAAGGCCAAGGCCCTCGCCGCCCGCCTCGTCGCCTGACGCGAGCGCGCCGAACGACCGCGAACGCACAGACCGAACGCACAGACCGAACGCACACCGACCCGCACCCAGGCCTTACCGGGTGCGGGTCAGTTCGTCGCCACCCCCACCCGGTGACATGCGTCACCGCACGGTCCACGTCGCACAGTAGGATCCGGACATACGAGAAACGGGCCCCGCCAGGACTTTCGTCTCTGGCGAGAACCCGTCACATCGGTTTCTCTGGTGCGCGAGGGGGGAGTTGAACCCCCACGCCCTTTCGGGCACTGGAACCTGAATCCAGCGCGTCTGCCTATTCCGCCACCCGCGCATTGGGTGTGCCGTCCGGTCTCTCACCTGCTGGTGTGATCGCCTGGCGACATCGAAAAGATTAGCACGCTGCACAGGGTGGAATCACATCCGTTTGTCTCGGCAACCCTGCCGGGGAACAAGCAACCTGGAGCGGCCTCCCCCACTCCTCCGGAGTGCACCCCGCATGCGGGACACTGTCCTGGGGCCGCCTCTACGATCCGTGTGAGAGGTGACACTCATCGACGGGGCAGACAAGGGGAACCACTCGATTTCCCCACGCGTGGATACGATCAGTAAGCAGTACCAGGACGGCAACGACGAAGGAGGTGCCCCATGGGAGTCCTGAAGCGCTTCGAGCAGCGACTCGAAGGTCTGGTCAACGGCACCTTCGCGAAGGTGTTCAAGTCCGAGGTCCAGCCCGTGGAGATCGCCGGCGCCCTTCAGCGTGAGTGCGACAACAACGCCACGATCTGGAA
The DNA here is from genome assembly GCF_042670825.1 of Streptomyces sp. NPDC057137. Lineage (NCBI taxonomy): Bacteria > Bacillati > Actinomycetota > Actinomycetes > Kitasatosporales > Streptomycetaceae > Streptomyces > Streptomyces sp. NPDC057137. The sequence goes on from NZ_JBHUUW010000007.1 coordinate 68,520, forward strand.
CCGCGAGCGGACCGTCGTCCCCAACGACTTCATCGTCGAGCTGAGCGCGCCCGACTTCGAGCGCCTCAGCCCGTACTCGGGACAGCTCGGCGACGAACTCTCCGGGCTCGTACGCGATTACGCGAAGCAGCAGCGCTACACGTTCATGGGCCCCATCAAGGTCCATCTGGAGAAGGCCGACGATCTCGACACCGGTCTGTACCGGGTACGCAGCCGCACCCTCGCGTCGAGTACGTCACAGGGCCCCGAGCAAGGCCCGGGACCCGCACCCGCCCGCGGGGCGGCCCCCGGCCGGGCCCCCGCGCCCCCGCCGGCCGCACCGCCCGGTGGCTACGGCTACCCGCCCTCGTCCCCGCCCCCCATGCCTCCGACGCCCCCACCGGGCGCCGGGCGCCCGGGACCGGCCGCGCAGGCCCCCTCGACACCGCCCCCCGGGGCGATGCCGGGCGCCCAGGTCCGCCGCTGGATCGAGATCAACGGCAATCGCCACCAGATCTCGCGACCCACGCTGGTGCTGGGCCGCAGCACCGACGCCGACGTGCGGATCGACGATCCCGGCGTCTCCCGCCGGCACTGCGAGATTCGGACCGGAACGCCCTCGACGATCCAGGATCTCGGGTCCACCAACGGCATCGTGGTAGACGGGCAGCACACCACCCGCGCTACGCTCCGCGACGGCTCGCGGATCGTCGTGGGCCAAACCACCATCGTTTACCGGCAAGCCGAAGGGTGAAGCGGGGGCAATGTCAGAGCTGACCCTGACGGTCATGCGGCTAGGTTTCCTAGCTGTTCTGTGGCTGTTCGTGATTGTGGCCGTCCAGGTCATTCGGAGCGATCTGTTCGGCACACGTGTCACGCAGCGCGGCTCACGCCGCAACGCCGACGCGCGTCCGCCGCAGGGCGCCGCCCGCCAGACCGCCGCGCCTCCCGCGCAGCGGTCGCAGGGCGGGCGCCAGCGCCGGGGGGCGCCCACGAAGCTGGTCGTCTCGGAAGGGATCCTCACCGGCACCACGGTGGCCCTCCAGGGACAGACCATCACCCTGGGCCGGGCGCACGACTCAACGATCGTGCTGGACGACGACTACGCGTCCAGCAGGCATGCCAGGATCTACCCGGACCGGGACGGCCAGTGGATCGTCGAGGATCTCGGGTCCACCAACGGCACGTATCTCGACCGGACCCGGCTCACCACGCCGACACCGATTCCGCCGGGGGCGCCGATCCGCATCGGCAAGACCGTCATCGAGCTGCGGAAGTAGTACGACAATGAGCGAGCGGAGCGAGCGAGCCGCGGCGGTCCCGACGTGGGACCGCGGCATGCTCCCGACCGGAGGGTGGGCAGTGTGGCTCGAGACCGGCTGGCGCCACATTCGGCTGGCGAACCGACAGGAGAGGCGCGCATGAGTCTTTCTCTGCGCTTCGCCGCCGGGTCGCACAAAGGCATGATCCGGGAGGGGAACGAGGACTCCGGCTACGCCGGTCCCCGCCTCCTGGCCATCGCCGACGGCATGGGCGGCCAGGCCGCCGGTGAGGTCGCCTCGTCCGAGGTGATCTCCACGCTCGTGCAGCTCGACGACGACGTGCCGGGATCGGACATCCTCACCTCGCTCGGTACGGCGGTCCAGCGCGCCAACGACCAGCTGCGCGTGATGGTCGAGGAGGACCCCCAGCTGGAGGGCATGGGCACCACGCTCACCGCCCTCCTGTGGACGGGCCAGCGCCTCGGCCTCGTACACGTCGGCGACTCCCGCGCCTACCTCCTGCGCGACGGTGTGCTCACGCAGATCACCCAGGACCACACCTGGGTGCAGCGCCTCGTCGACGAGGGGCGCATCACCGAGGAAGAGGCCACCACCCACCCCCAGCGCTCCCTGCTGATGCGCGCGCTGGGCAGCGGCGACCATGTCGAGCCCGATCTCTCGATCCGCGAAGTCCGCGCGGGTGACCGGTACTTGATCTGTTCCGACGGCCTCTCCGGCGTCGTCTCGCACCAGACCATGGAAGAGACCCTGGCGAGCTACCAGGGCCCGCAGGAGACCATCCAGGACCTCATCCAGCTCGCTCTGCGCGGCGGCGGTCCCGACAACATCACCTGCATCGTCGCCGACGTCCTGGATGTCGAGTCCAACGACACCCTCGCCGGGCAGCTCAACGACACCCCGGTCGTCGTCGGCGCCGTCGCCGAGAACCAGCAGCTGCACGCCGCCGAGAGCGACCCGTCGATGCAGACGCCCGCCGGCCGCGCCGCGGGCCTGGGCCGTCCCGTACCGCAGCAGCACCAGCCCCCTCCGGGGGGCTTCGGCCCGCCGGGCAGCGGAGACGGAGCCGGTTACGGCGGCATGCCGCCGGACGCCGGCTTCGGCGCGTACAACGACGACGACTTCGTGAAGCCGCGCACCGGCCGCAAGTGGCTCAAGCGGTCGTTCTACATCGTGCTCGCGCTGGCGGTCGTCGGCGGCGGTCTGTACGGCGGCTACCGCTGGACCCAGACCCAGTACTACGTCGGGACCAACGACGAGCACGTCGCGCTCTACCGGGGCATCAGCCAGGATCTGGCCTGGGTCTCGCTGTCGAAGGTCGAACAGGACTTCACCAAGATCGAACTCAAGTACCTACCGCCGTACCAGCGCAAGCAGGTCGAGGACACCATCGCCGAGGGCAGCAAGTCCTCCGCGCGCACCAAGATCGACGACCTCTCCAAGCAGGCCGCGGCGTGCAAGAAGGACGAACAGCGCCGCGAGTCCGAGCGCGCGGCGAACGCGATCACCGGCGAGGGCGAGGCCGGCGGTACGACCGGGACGAAGCCGCAGACCGGCACCACCACCAACTCCAAGCCAGAAACGCCGAAAACGGCGACTCCCACTCCGGGCCCCAGCCTCTCGGAGGAGGAGCAGAAGCTGGCCTCGAACTGCGGTAAGCAGTAGCCGGCCGTAGGGGGCCTTCACCACCATGAGCGTTGTCACCAACACGACCACCATCGGCGCGATCGAAGCGCCGAGCCGCCGCAACACCGAGCTCGCGATGCTCGCCTTCGCCGTCGCCATCCCGATCCTCGCCTACCTGAACGTCGGCCTGGCGGTCAACGACGAGGTACCCAGCGGCATGATCGGGTACGGCCTGGGCATCGGGCTGCTGGCCGGTATCGGCCATCTTGTGGTGCGTAAGTTCGCCCCGTACGCCGACCCGCTGCTGCTGCCGCTGGCCACCCTGCTCAACGGCCTGGGACTCGTCCTCATCTGGAGGCTGGACCAGTCGCCCCGGCTGATCGCCCGCGCGGAGCGGCAGTTCGGCGGCTTCACCCCCGACGCCCCCAAGCAACTGCTGTACTCCGCGATCGGCATCGCGCTCTTCGTCGCCGTCCTGCTGCTGCTCAAGGACCACCGCATCCTCCAGCGCTACACCTACATCTCCATGGCCGTGGCGCTGGTCCTGCTGATCCTCCCGGTCTTCTTCCCGGCGGTGAACGGCGCGAAGATCTGGGTCAGCATCGGCCCCTTCAACGTCCAACCGGGCGAGTTCGCGAAAATCATCATCGCGATCTTCTTCTCGGGCTATCTGATGGTGAAACGCGACGCCCTGGCACTGGCCAGCCGCCGGGTGATGGGCCTCTACCTGCCGCGCGGCCGCGACCTCGGCCCGATCCTCATGGTCTGGGCCATGTCGATCCTGATCCTGGTCTTCGAGACCGACCTCGGCACCTCGCTGCTCTTCTTCGGCCTCTTCGTGGTGATGCTGTACGTCGCCACGGAACGCACCAGCTGGATCGTCTTCGGCCTGGTGATGTCCGCCGCGGGCGCGGTCGGTGTCGCGACGTTCGAGCCGCACGTCCAGCAGCGTGTCGAGTTCTGGCTGAACCCCTTCGCGGACTCCACGTGGGAGCAGAGCGAGCAGGTCGGCCAGGCCCTCATGTCGTTCGGCGCCGGCGGCACGCTCGGCACCGGGCTCGGGCAGGGCAACTCCGACCTGATCGGCTTCGCGGCCAACTCCGACTTCATCCTCTCCACCGTCGGCGAGGAGTTCGGGCTCGCCGGCACGATGGCGTTCCTGCTGATCTACGGCCTGATCGTGGAGCGCGGCGTGCGGACCGCGCTCGCCGCCCGCGACCCGTTCGGCAAGCTCCTGGCGATCGGCCTCTCCGGCGCCTTCGCCATCCAGGTCTTCGTGGTCGCCGGCGGTGTCATGGGCCTCATCCCGCTGACCGGTATGACGATGCCGTTCGTCGCGGCCGGTGGTTCCTCGGTGATCGCCAACTGGGCGCTGATCGGCATCCTCATCAGAATCAGCGACACCGCGCGCCGCCCCGCACCGGCGCCCGCCCCGTCACCCGACGCCGAGATGACCCAGGTGGTCCGACCGTGAACAAGCCCCTGCGACGTATCGCGATCTTCTGCGGGCTCCTCGTCCTGGCGCTGCTGGTGCGCACCAACTGGCTCCAGTACGTGGAGGCCGACGAGCTGAACAGCCACGACCGCAACCGCCGCGTCCTGATCGAGCGGTACGCGAGCGAGCGCGGCAACATAGTGGTCGACGGCAAGCCCATCACCGGATCGAAGAAGACGGACGACACCGACTTCAAGTTCAAGCGGACCTACCTCGACGGCCCGATGTGGGCGCCGGTCACCGGATACGCCTCGCAGGCGTACGACGCCACACAGATCGAGAAGATCGAGGATGGCATCCTCACCGGCAACGACGACCAGCTCTTCTTCGACCGCACCATGGCGATGTTCACCGGTGACGAGGCGAAGGGCGGCAATGTCGTCACGACCCTCAACGGCGCCGCGCAGAAGGCGGCATTCGAGGGACTGGGCAGCAAGAAGGGCGCCGTCGTCGCCCTGGAGCCGAGGACCGGCAAGATCCTCGCGCTGGCCTCCACCCCCTCGTACGACCCCTCGTCCTTCGCCGGTTACGGCGCCACGGACGAGAAGGCCTGGAACAAGCTCGGCAAGGACACCGACAAGCCGATGCTCAACCGCGCGCTGCGCGAGACGTATCCGCCCGGCTCCACCTTCAAGGTCGTGACGGCCGCGGCGGGGCTGGAGCACGGTGTCGTGGACGACATCGACGCGAAGACCGAGTCCCCGCTCCCGTGGATCATGCCGGGCACGACGACGCCGCTGGTGAACGAGGGCAACATCCCTTGTAAGGACGCGACGCTCAGGGACGCGCTGCGGGTGTCCTGCAACAGCGTCTTCGGCAAGCTCGGCTATGACGTCGGCGCGGACAAGATGCTGGAGACCGCGAAGAAATTCGGTTTCAACGAGGAGCAGTTCGTCCCGGTCCGCGCCAACGCCTCTATCTTCCCGGAGGAATTGAACGATTCGCAGACGGCGCTCTCCTCCATCGGGCAGTTCGACACCCGTACCACCCCGCTCCAGATGGCCATGGTCGTCTCCGCCATCGCCAACGACGGCAAGCTCATGAAGCCGTACATGATCGACCAGCTCGAAGCCCCGAATCTTGACGTGATCAAGAAGACCGAGCCCGAGGAGATGGGCCAGCCCGTCAGCCAGGAGCACGCGCAGATGCTCCAGGAGATGATGGAGACGGTCGTCGACGAGGGCACCGGCAAGAACGCGCAGCTCCCGAACGTGAAGGTCGGCGGCAAGACCGGCACCGCGCAGCACGGCGAGAACAACAGCAAGAACCCGTACGCCTGGTTCATCTCCTACGCCAAGGACGACAACGGGTCGCCGGTCGCGGTGGCGGTCGTGGTCGAGGACAGCGACGCCACCCGTGACGACATCTCCGGCGGCGGTCTCGCCGCCCCGATCGCCAAGGACGTCATGAAGGCCGTGATCGACAGCAAGAAGTAATCGGGATATCCCGCAATGGCCCGGACAGCTGCCGACGCTGTCCGGGCCATTGTCGGAGCGGACAGCAAACCGGACGACGGAACCGAACGGCAAACCGCACGACGGGCGGCCGATAAGAGCGGGATAAGTTTCCCTCTACACCGAACCCGGCGGACATAGCGACGGAATTTCCGAAGAATCGAAATTCAGCCGCCAATGTCCAGCTGGTGATCTGCCTCACTATCAGGGCCGCAAGCATTAACGACCGATATGTGGCCATTCAAGTACCAGTCCTGTATCAGCTACCAGGGACGGTCGGACCGGATGCGGCGTGCCCGGTAGCGTATGCGCGAACAGCACACCGCCGGACCGCACACCGGTGCGGTCGGGACAGACGGAGAGGGCTGGAACAGTATGGAAGAGCCGCGTCGCCTCGGCGGCCGGTACGAGCTGGGCTCGGTGCTCGGCCGTGGTGGCATGGCCGAGGTGTACCTCGCGCACGACACCCGGCTCGGCCGCACCGTCGCTGTGAAGACGCTGCGGGCCGATCTCGCCCGCGACCCGTCCTTCCAAGCCCGGTTCCGCCGAGAGGCCCAGTCGGCCGCCTCGCTCAACCACCCCGCGATCGTCGCTGTCTACGACACGGGTGAGGACTACGTCGACGGGGTGTCCATCCCGTACATCGTGATGGAGTACGTCGACGGGTCCACCCTGCGAGAGCTGCTGCACTCCGGGCGCAGACTGCTGCCCGAGCGCACGCTGGAGATGACCGTAGGCATCCTCCAGGCGCTGGAGTACTCGCACCGCGCCCAGATCGTCCACCGCGACATCAAGCCGGCCAACGTCATGCTGACGCGCACCGGCCAGGTCAAGGTCATGGACTTCGGCATCGCCCGCGCCATGGGCGACTCCGGCATGACGATGACCCAGACCTCCGCGGTCATCGGCACCGCGCAGTACCTCTCGCCCGAGCAGGCCAAGGGCGAGCAGGTCGACGCGCGCTCCGACCTGTATTCGACCGGCTGTCTGCTCTACGAGCTGCTGACCGTGCGACCGCCCTTCATCGGGGACTCACCGGTCGCCGTCGCGTACCAGCACGTACGGGAGGAGCCGCAGGCGCCGAGCAACTTCGACCCCGAGATCACGCCCGAGATGGACGCGATCGTGCTGAAGGCGCTCGTCAAGGACCCGGACTACCGCTACCAGTCGGCCGACGAGATGCGCGCCGACATCGAGGCCTGCCTCGACGGCCAGCCCGTCGCGGCCACGGCGGCGATGGGCGCGGTCGGTTACGCGGGCGGCTACGGCGGCTCCGACGACCAACCCACCACGGCCCTGCGCGCCGCCCCGCCCGGCGGCGGCCAGACGTCGATGATGCCGCCGGTCAACCCCGACGACGGCGGCGGCTACGGCAACTACGACGACCGTCCGGACCGGCGCCGGCAGAAGAAGTCCAACACCTCGACGATCCTGCTGATCCTCGCCGGCGTCCTGGTGCTCGCGGGCGCCATCCTGATCGGCAAGGCGGTCTTCGGGGGCGACGGCGGCAGCTCGGGCAAGATCGACGTGCCGCAGCTCGTGGGGGAGACCTTCGCGGAGGCGAAGGGGCTGGCGAGCAACGCGTCGGTCGAGCTCGCCCAGTCCGGGACGGAGCGCTGCGACCAGCCCAAGGGCGCCATCTGCTCCCAGAACCCCGCGTTCGGCGGGAAGATGACCCAGGGCGACACCATCCAGGTCGTCGTCTCCGAGGGTGCGCCGAAGGTCCAGGTGCCCGACGTCGCCGACGAGGCCGTCGAGGACGCCACGAAGACCCTTGAGGACGCGGACTTCGACGTCGAGACCAAGCAGGTCGAGAGCGACCAGGACCCGGGCACGGTCGTCAGTCAGAAACCGAACGGCGGCTCGGAGGCGGAGAAGGGCTCGACGGTCACGCTCTCCGTCGCCAAGCAGGCGCAGGTCCCGGTGCCGCCCGTGACGGACAAGCCGTTCGAGGAGGCGAAGAGCCAGCTCGAAACGCTCGGCTTCACGGTCGCGCGTACCGACGTGGACTCCGAGAAGCCGGCGAACACCGTCGTCGACCAGAACCCGGCGGGCAACTCCAAGGCGCCCAAGAACAGTCAGATCACGCTCCAGGTGTCGAAGGGTCCGCAGCAGCCGGAGAAGGTGCAGATCCCTGGTGACGTCGGGGGCAAGACCTTCGCCGAGGCGAAGGCTCAGCTGGAAGGCCTGGGTCTGGTGGTCGCACTGGCACCGAACTCGCCGAACGACCCCAACGCGCGAGTGATCACGAGCAACCCGCAGCCCGGCCAGCCGGTCGACAAGGGCAGCACCGTGACGCTGTTCGTCACTCCCGTGGGCAACGGGAACGACGGGGGCGGGGACAACGGAGGCTTCATCGGCGGCGGGCGGGGCGACGAAGACTGAGGCCGCCGCCTCCTGAAGAGGTGAAGAAGCCCCGGCATCCTCAAGAGGATGCCGGGGCTTCTTCGTGTCCCGTCCCGCGTCGTACGAGACGGCTCAGCGCAGCTCTTCCGGCTTCGTGCGGTTCTCGTCGACCTTCTCCGTGCGCTCCAGCTCGGCCCACACGATGTAGCGGTAGTCGGACGTGTAGACGGGCGTGCACGTCGTGAGCGTCAGATAGCGGCCGGGCTTCTTCTTCCCCGACTCCTTGGGGACCGGCTGGAGGACGTCCACGTTGTACTTCGAGGTCTTCGGGAGATCCTTGAAGACCTTGTACACGTACCAGGTGTCCTTCGTCTCGAAGACGATCGCGTCACCGGTCTTGAGCTTGTGGATGTTGTGGAACTTCGCGCCGTGCCCGTCGCGGTGCGCGGCCAGCGAGAAGTTCCCCTTCTTGTCCTTGGGCAGCGCGGACTTGACCGGGTCGGTGTAGTAGCCGGCGACGCCGTTGTTGAGGGACTTGAGGTCCGTGCCCTTCTTTACGAGGACCTCGCCGTTCTTCATCGCGGGCACGTGCAGGAAGCCGATGCCGTTCTTGATGTCGAGGGCGCCGGGCCCGCCGCGGCCGTCGGCCCAGCCGTCGCGTACCTCGTTGCCCTGCTTCGTGGCCTCACGGTCGGCCAGCACATTCGTCCACCACAGCGAGTAGACGACGAAGAGACCGAGCACCAGGCCCGCGGTGATGAGCAGTTCACCGAAGACGCTGACGGCGGCGGCGCCACGACCGCGCCGCGGGCGGACCGGCGCCGGCGTCGGGGCCGTGGCCGGAGCGGGCTCGGGGTCCAAGGACTCAGGGTCGGAAGGGCCGGGTTCCGAGGATTCAGGCTGCGAGGACTCGGGCTCCAGGGATTCGGGCTCCGAAGACCCAGCAGCGGGCTCGACCACCCCAGTTGTCGCGGATGTATCGTTTTTTCCGGCTTCTTCGGGTGTGCTCGCATGCCCGTCGTCGCGCCCTGTTCCCGCTGCCACAGCACCCGTCCCCTGGTCCCTGGTCTCCGTCGTGATTCGTTCAGCCGACGAGAGCGTCGGGCTTTCCCTTGTCGCGTGGCCGTTCCTCAACCATCTTGCCCCACACGATCATTCGATACGTACTGGTGAATTCCGGCGTACACGTCGTCAACGTGATGTATCGCCCCGGCTCCGAGAAACCGGAGCCGGGCGGCACGGGACCGATCACGCCCGTGTTCGACGGCGCGGTCTGCGGGAGGATGCTCGCCATGTCGTAGGTGAAGTACGCGTCCTGCGTCTCCACGATGATCTTGTCGCCGGGCTTCAGGCGGTTGATGTACCGGAACGGTTCACCGTGGGTGTTGCGGTGTCCCGCGACCGCGAAGTTGCCCTGCTTGTCGGACGGCATAGCCGTCTTGAGCCTGCCCTGCGAGTAGTGGCCGACCATGCCGCGGTCCAGGACCTTCGCCTTGTCGATGCCCTCGGCGATCGGAACGACCACGTCGAGCTTGGGGATGTGCATGATCGCGAAGCCCTGGCCGGGTGCGAAGACACCGGGCTGACGCCCCTTCGCCCAGCCCTCCTGGATCTTGTCCGTCTCCTTGCCGGCGTACAGATCGGCCTGGATGTTGGTCCACCACAGCTGGTACGTGACGAACAGCAGCATCAGCACACCGAGGCTGATGAAGATCTCGCCGACCGCGCGGCTGAGGATCACTCCCGGACTGTCCTTGAGAGCACGGGCGGCCCGCCGCGCCTCGACCCGGGAAAGCGGCCTGGCGGGCGCTGAGGCTCCCGGGGCACCCTCGGGGCCCCCGGCGCCCGGCGGGCGCGTACGACCGCGCCCACGGCCGCCCTTGGCCGCTTTACGCCGCTCGGCACGGCCTCCGGTGGGCGGTTCGGGCCGCACAGGTCGGTCCGGGCCGGCTTCGGAGTCGGAGATGGAGTCGGAGATGGTGGGCAGGAGGGCCGTGGCCTCCTCGACGCCCCCTGCGTTCATGCCGTCCCGGACGGGGACGTACGGCGGGCCGGGATCCGGCTGAGGCGGCGCGGGCACAGGCACAGCTACCGGCACAGCTACCGGCGGAGGCGTCGGGACCGGCACCGGCTCCGGGGCGACCTGCGACGCCCAGTCCTGCCCGTACTCGGCGGGCGCCTCCGTCGTGTACGGGTACGGCCCGTACCCCGACCACTCCCGCTCCGCGTGCGGCGGCCCCGATATCCCGTCATCCGCCGCCCAGGGTCCGGGCGACGAAGGCCGCGAAGGAGCCACAGGAGCCGTAGGGGCGGGAGGAGTCTCGGGGTTCACGGGTGGCGGGACAGGAGGCGGCGCGGCGCTCTGCCCGGGAAGGGGGTCGTTCAACGGATCCGCGAGTCCGTCCACCGCCGCCTCGAACGCGCCTGGTTCCTCGTACGGTTCCCGCTGCTCGTACGAGGCGCCGTATCCCGCGTCGTGCTCGGGGCGGAGTGCGGTCACGCGACCGCCTTGCCCACCACCGGCGCCAGGCCCGCCGACCGGCCTACGGCGCCCGGATCACCGCACTGCGCCAGCCAGTTGGCCAGCATCAGATGACCGTGTTCGGTCAGCACGGACTCGGGGTGGAACTGCACGCCCTCGACGGGCAGTTCACGGTGGCGCAGACCCATGATGATGCCGTCGGCCGTGCGCGCGGTGACCTCCAACTCGTCCGGCAGTTCGGCGGGCTCCGCGGCCAGCGAGTGGTAGCGGGTCGCCGTGAAGGGCGAGGGCAGCCCGGCGAACACGCCCTTGCTCTCGTGGGTGACCAGCGAGGTCTTGCCGTGCAGCAGCTCGGGGGCCCGGCCGACCACGCCGCCGTACGCCACCGCCATCGACTGCATGCCGAGGCACACCCCGAAGACGGGGACGCCGGTGGCGGCGCAGTGGCGCACCATGTCGACGCAGACACCGGCCTGTTCGGGCGTGCCGGGACCGGGGGAGAGCATCACCCCGTCGAAGCCGTCCTGCGCGTGCGCCGTCGACACCTCGTCGTTGCGCAGCACTTCGCACTCCGCGCCGAGCTGGTACAGGTACTGGACGATGTTGAACACGAAGCTGTCGTAGTTGTCCACGACGAGAACGCGGGCCCGGCTCACGGGGTGCCTCCCGCGCCGGTCACGGTCGCGTCCCCGAACGGGAGGATCGGCTCCGCCCACGGGAAGACGTACTGGAACAGCACGAAGACGACCGCCAGCGACAGCACGAGCGCGATGACCGCCCGCACCCACACGTTGCCCGGCAGATGCCGCCAGATCCAGCCGTACATGCTGTCCCTTCCGTTCCGTACCCGTTCCCCGCCCGCGCCGTCGTCCCGGCGCGCGCGATACCGAACCAGACTAAGGGGCCGGGGGGTCACGTGGGCGGCGCATGGGTCAGGTGTGCCGTTGGCCAGGTGTGCCGTTGCCCTCTTCTTCTCGACGAGTCTTCTCGACGAGGGCCACCTCTTAAGGAGGGCGGCGGGGCCGAACCGCTCGGCCCGGCTACTTCACCGGCTTCGCGTAGTGGAGATCCACGGTGCCCGTGTAGCCGGGGAGCGTGGTCTCGGCGTGCTCGTCGACCTTCCAGCCGAGGCCGTACGCCTGGACGTACAGCTGGTAGTTCTGGATCGCCGGCGAATCGTCCAGCGCCTTGCGGAGCTTGCCCTGGTCCCCCACGGCCGTGATCTTGTACGGCGGTGAGTAGACCCGGCCCTGGAGGATCAGGGTGTTGCCGACGCAGCGCACCGCGCTGGTGGAGATCAGCCGCTGGTCCATGACGCGGATGCCGCTCGCGCCGCCCTGCCAGAGGGCGTTGACGACGGCCTGCAGATCCTGCTGGTGGATGACCAGGTCGTTGGGCTGCGGCTCGGGGTAGCCCGGATTGGCCGTGGCGTCCGGCGGGGCGTCGTCCAGCGTGACGGTGAGGGCCTGGCCCGAGACCTTCTTGGTACCCGCCGCGTTCTCCAGACCACGGAGTCGGGCGTCCTCCGCCTTCGTGGAACCGTCGTCCCGGTTGGCGAGGCCGTCGACGTTCTCGCGTACCGCGCCGGTGGACTCCTCCAGCTCGGCGTTCTTGTCGCTGCGCTCCTGGATCAGGTCCGAGAGCTTGAGCAGGGAGTCGTCCGTACGGAGGTTGGTGCCCTTCGCCGTGTTGAAGCTGGTGACGAAGATGAGGCCGGCGAGGGCGAAGACCCCGGCCGTGAGCAGCCGGACCGGCCGCCAGATCGGTCGGCGGACCGGCCCTTCGGGGGAGTCGGCAGAATTGCTCAACGTACCCTTATCTCCTTAGGCGCCGCGGAAGCACTACGCTAACGGACGCCCGGGGGAGGCAGTGTTCCCCCTGCTCCTCACCCCCGGCACACCGTTTCAGTTACCTGCGCGGTCACGCAGCGCATCGACAGGAGAGTCCCTCGTGCCGAAGTCACGTATCCGCAAGAAGGCCGATTTCACGCCGCCCCCCGCGGCGAAGCAGTCGACCACGATAAGGCTGTCCAACCGGAGCTGGGTCGCGCCGGTCATGCTCGCCCTGTTCCTCGTCGGGCTGGCCTGGATCGTCGTCTTCTATGTGACCGAGGGCTCGCTGCCGATCGACGCCTTCGGAAACTGGAACATCGTGGTCGGCTTCGGGTTCATCGCCGCCGGCTTCGGTGTCTCCACCCAGTGGAAGTAGCGGCCTGGCGGTAGCGGCGGCGGCCGGCGTCAAGCTCTGCCCAGAGACTTATCCACAGTGCTGTCCACAGCCGGGGGAAAAGGTCTGACGATCTGTGGATAACTCCACGGTAGGTTGACGCCGGTGTGACTGGAACACCCGCTTCGGCCGTTGTGATGAAGCGTCTCGCCCCTTGTCTCTGCTGGGAAAACCCTGATCAGCGACAAGGGGCACTGATGTTCCCCCACAGATTGCACAAGATCCGGCACACGCTGTGGACAACTGTGTGCTTCAAGGGTCTCCGAGGGCCCTCAGGACCTCGGAAACCCGGGGCCCGGGAACGTCAGGTGAGCTGACTGGTTCTGATGACGACGGTCGCGACGGTCGCCAGCAGCACCACCGCGCAGGTCCCCCACTGCACCAGCGCCCGGCGCTCACGCGGCGCGTGCACGAGGCCCACCGCGATCAACGTGCCCGCGACCAGACCGCCGACATGCGCCTCCCAGGCGATCCCGGACCAGGTGAACGTGAAGAGCAGGTTCAGCGCCAGCAGCGCGAAGACCGGCCTCATGTCGTAGTTCATCCGGCGCATCAGTACGGCCGTGGCGCCCAGAAGACCGAAGATGGCCCCCGAGGCACCGAGCGACGGCTGGTTCGGCGCGGCGATCAGATAGGTCAGCGCGCTGCCCGCCAGACCGGAGATCAGATACAGCGCGAGGAAGCGCACCCGTCCGAGCGCCGCTTCCAGCGGACCGCCGAGCCACCACAGCCCCAGCATGTTGAACGCGATGTGCCACACGGCCTGGTGCAGGAACATCGCCGTGAACAGGCGGTACCACTCCCCGTCGGCGACGCCCACGACCTCGCCGATCTCCGGGTTGAAGGCGTGCCCGATGAGATCCAGCTCGCCGACGACGCGCTGTTCGCTGACGAGGACACCGACGAAGACCGCGAGATTCAGCCCCAGCAGGATCTTCGTGATCAGCCGGGGGTCGGCGGCGACGGTGCCACCGGCGATCGTGCGCGGGCGGGCGGCGGTCGGGGACATGCCCGTGCCGGACCCCTCGCGTACGCAGTTCGGGCACTGGAATCCGACGGACGCGCTGATCATGCAGTCCGTGCAGATGGGGCGCTCGCAGCGGGTGCAGCGGATGCCCGTCTCACGGTCCGGGTGCCGGTAACAGTGGGGTGTGGTGTCGGCGGCGGGCCGGTCCGGGCCCCCGGGCTGCTGGTCCATCGGTCCCCTCGGTACTCGTTGCGGCGGGAGGGCGCACAACGCACCGCCCTCCCCGTCCGGTATGTAACCACTACGGACGGGCAGGGCGGGATGGTTCCCCGAAGGGGAATCCGAGACGTCGTGACGCGTCTCCAGGGGCGGTGTGCCCGACGGACGGCGCGGTGCCGACAGCGCTGGGCACGGCCCTAGCGCGACTCGACGACGACCGACTCGATCTTGACTTCCTCCACCGGGCGGTCGGTGCGCGGGTTGGTCTGGGTGACTCCGATGGAGTCCACGACCTTCTTGCTCGCCTCGTCGGTGACCTCGCCGAAGATGGTGTGCTTGCGGGTCAGCCACGCGGTGGGCGCCAGGGTGACGAAGAACTGCGAGCCGTTGGTGCCCGGTCCCGCGTTCGCCATGGCCAGGAGGTAGGGCCTGTCGAAAGAGAGGTCCGGGTGGAACTCGTCCCCGAACTCGTAGCCCGGACCGCCGGTGCCGTTGCCCAGCGGGTCCCCGCCCTGGATCATGAAACCGCTGATGACCCGGTGGAAGACGGTGCCGTCGTACAGCCGGTCGCTGGACTTCTTGCCGGTCGCCGGGTTGGTCCATTCACGCTCGCCCTTGGCGAGCTCCACAAAGTTCTTGACCGTCTTCGGCGCGTGGTTCGGCAGGAGCCGGATCTCGATATCGCCTTGGTTGGTCTTCAGGGTGGCGTAAAGCTGCTCGGCCACGATCTGCCTTCCGTGAGTCTGCTCTGACTCTGTCGATCCTCGCACGGACGGCGGGCGCGCCGCCCGCCCCGTACCCCTCGAGCGCTCGCGGCGTCCCGTGACGGGGAATCAGCGGCCGCCGGCGGGGCATACGCGAGGGCGGGCGACGGTCGCGGCAACGGCCGGGCGACCACGGGGCGACGACGGGAGAAAGGCGAGGCAGTCATGGCCTTAACGGGGCACGGCACGGCGAAGCGTGGCATTGTCGTCGACAAGCTCCCCTTGCACCGCAATGCCCAGGCATCGCCCCAAGTCGTCTTCCATGACCCGGATGCCCGCACCGCATGCCGGTACGGCGGGCGGCAGGCATGATTTCGATCTGGGTGGACAGGCGGATCTTTGTCCAATAACGGGGGAAACCCCCAAGCCCCTGACCGCCACCGAGGAGGAGGATCCTGTGACCCGCATGGACAGCGTGCGCGCCGCTACCGATTCGGCGAAGGAGAGCGTGCTGCACGCCGCGGAAGCGGTGGCACCCTACGCCGATACGGCCAAGGAACAGGCCGCGTTGTACGCCGAAGAGGCCCGCGTCCGGCTCGCACCGAAGGTGCAGAAAGCCGCGAAGCAGGCTCGTGTTCAGTACGGCGCCCACGTGGCGCCGCATGTGCCCCCAAAGGTCGACGTGGCCGCACAGCGCGCGGCGGCTCGGACGCGTAAGGCAGCGCGTCAGGCAGCCGACTACACGGTGCCGCGCGTCGAGCACGCGGTCTCCGTCGCACAGCCGGTCGCCGGGGAGGCAGCGGCTCGTTCCGCTGCCGCTCTCGCCGCACTGCGCGGTCAGATCACGGTGAAGGAGGTCCAGAAGCTTGTGCGGAAGCATGAGCGACGGGCCAGGGCCGGACGGCTCGCCAAGGGCCTGGTGGTCCTCGGTGTACTGACCGGTGGCGCTTTCGCCGCGTGGAAGTGGTGGGACAAGCAGGCCAATCCCGACTGGCTGGTGGAACCGCCCGCTCCTACAGAGGTCTCCGAGCACAACGCGTCGCTGTCGTCCGTCGACGGCAGCCCGGGTGCGCTCGATCCGGAGGTACAGGCCAAGCAGGCTGAGGAAGAAGAGGCGAAGGACCGCGACGACCGCCCGTGACGGGTGACCGGTGATCCGTGGGACCGGTGGTGCTGTCGCCGTACGACGACTGCCGTGGCCGGCGCAGAGGATGCGACGGACCGGCTGGTTCGGTACGGCGGGCACTGCGGGTGATCCGGATGCCGCCGGTGACGCGCGTGGTGCGGATGTCACCGGTGACGCGGGTAATGCGGGTGACGCCGGTGATGCGGGTGACGCGCGTGGTGCGGGCGCCGGGAGTCCTCAGGGAATCCCGGTTCCTCACGCCGCGGCCGCGAGCGCCGCGTCGGCGGCCGCCTCGTTGTCACGCGCCACGTCGGCGTCCGTACGGGTGTCGACGGGCAGGCGTCGGACCGAAGGTGACGAGCCGTGCGCTTCGGCGCGGATACGCTGCTCGATGGTCGGCGGCCGGGACGTGTCCGACGGCCGCGCGTTCTCCGGCAGTGCCCGTCGCACCGCGGGTGCCGCCTCACCTCCGCCCCGCTCCTCGGCGGCGGGGGCGACCGGCGACTGACCCTTCGCCGGCTGCTCGGCGGGCTGCTGTACGGCGGCCTCCGCCGACGCCGCGGGGGCGGTCAGCCCCAGGGTGGTGAGCACCGCGAAGAACGCGGTCAGGAAGACGGTCCACAGATTCTTGACCTTGAAGGCGGCCATGGCCCCTCGCTTTCAGGTTGCGCTCGGGTTGAGCGATCTACATACCTTCCTCATGATGTGTACGCATCTTGGGAATCGAGGGACCAACGCCGCCACTGCGCAGTTCTTCTGATGAACACCACCCGTACGGTGCAACGGGCGCCGTTAATCGTTTGTGAGACCGCGTCGGGCGGGCCTCCGGCTCCCTCTGGAGCGAGCGTTCTATCCAGTAGAATTCCCCTGTGAAGACAGCGGAGCAGGACCCCACCACGGGTGCGGAGCGCCCGGTCGGCACACGCGAGAGAATCGTCCGGGCCGCCTCGCTGCTCATGCAGCGCCAGGGCTACGACGGCACGGGAATCAAACAGATCTCCACCGAGGCCGGAGCCACACTCGGGTCGGTCTATCACTTCTTCCCCGGCGGCAAGCAGCAGTTGGCCGTCGCCGCGATCGGGCACGGGGAGCGCGAGTTCGCCGACGAACTGCGCCTCACCCTCGACGGAGCCACCGACCCGGCCCAGGCGGTGATCGACTGCGCGCACCGCCTCGCGGAGGGTCTGCGCGAGTCCGACTGGGTCGAGGGGTGCCCGGTCACCGCCACGGCCCTCGGTACGGCGGGCCGCGCGCCCGACATCCAGGAGGCCGCGGCTGCCGCGTTCGCGAACTGGCGCGACCTGGTGTACGCCCGACTTCGCCGCGCCGGCATCGCCGAGGACGACGCCCACGACCTGGCCCACACGGTGATCAGCACCCTGGAAGGCGCCGAACTGGCGGCCCAGGTCTCCCGCAGCGAGCGCCCACTGCTCACGGCGGGCCGCCACCTCGCGCAGCTCATCGACCTCTACGCCCCGACGGGGACCGATTCCTGAGCCCAGGTCAGGCCATTGGTGCGACACCCTGGCCAGGACAGGGGAACGATCCGATCCTTGTCGGTATGAACGACGGCGTGGTGTGGCTCGTACTGAGCACGAGTGGGCTCCTGGTGCTGCTGAACGCCGGGATCGGCGTCCTGGCCCTGTGGAGTCACCGGTCCGATCTGCGCGTGACGGAACGTCTGATCGCTTCGGGAGAGCTGGACGTGTACCACGCGACCTGGCTGACCGGGTGCGGATACAGCCGGACGTGGACGTCCACCTGGCACCGGGAACGTGTCGCGGCGGAACTCGCCCTCCGGGCGCTGAACGCGGCGGGGCTGGTGCACACCGGCGGGCAAGCAGGGCTCGTACCGCCGCCCGGCGGGCAAGCAGGGCTCGTACCGCCGCCCGGCGCGCCGCATCCGGCGGACGCGGCGCCTCCGGACCATCCGCTGACTCTCGCCGCGTGGCGGTTCGTCCGCGACTCCTGGTCCGCCGGACGCCCGGTGACGGTGAGGGCGCTCGCCGATCACCCCGCTTTCAAGACGGCCTGCACAGCGCACCGGGAGCGGTTGTCCGGCCGTCTGCCCCCGCGTCGCACACGGCGGGACAACCACGCCGAGCGTGCGCCGTGGACCGTGGCGCTGATCGGCGCGGGATGGATCTCGCTCAACACCACGGTCCTGATGGCGACGGACTCCTTCGGCGACACCAGCGCCGGGCCGGAGGGATTCGAGAGGGCCGTCGCACTGCTCGCACTGGCGGTCGGCGCCGCCGCCCTCCCCGCCCTCGTCCTGGTCGTCCTGCACGTCTTCCTCTGGCGGGCCTGGCAGGACCGCTGGCCCCGCCGGCTGCGCACGCACTGCGAGGAGCTGATCCGGCGGGAGTCCCGGGACTGGGTGCCGCTGTCACGTATCCCCGTGGGGTGAGAGCCCACTATGTGACGGGAAAATCGAAATAGGTGTCCGGATAGGGCTCATCTTTCAGCGTGTAATGCCACCACTCGCACTCGTACGAGCTGAATCCGCAGGCATCCATGACGGAGCGCAGCTGTTGACGGTTCGCCGCTTCGACGTGCGTGATCCCCTTTGCTCCATGATGCGATATCGAATCCATCAGGTCATGGCCCCCGCCCATGGGAGAGAGTTCACCGGTGGCCAAGTGATACAGCGTCAAGTCGACGGTGCTGCCCCGGCTGTGGCCCGACTTGGCGGCCACGTATCCCCTCTCGAACATCTCGGCCCTGTCGATGTTCGGATAGTGCCGCGACTTGGTCCGACCGTCCTCCGGATGCTCCGACCATCGCACAAAGCAGTCCACGGCGTGTTGCGGGCGGTACCCGTCCCAGAGAAGCAGGCCGAAGCCGAGGGATTCGGCCTTCCCTTGCGCCTTTTCCAGAGCAGCGCACAGAGCCCTTGTGCCGACGATTCGATTCGCCAGGTATCCGTCCACCGGTTTGCCGGTGAAGTTGTCCCAGGTGGCGTACTTGGCATCCCAGCGCAGTCCGGGTACAAGCTCGTCCACGAAGACGAAATCGTCTTTCATCAGCTTTTGCCCGTCAATGCCAACGCGACCATCCGGTCGATCACTTCGGCGAGCGGCAGGCCGGCGGCTGCCATCATCCTCGGATAACGGCTGTACGAGGTCATACCAGGAAGGGTGTTGACCTCGTTGAGGACCACTTCCCCGTCCTCCCTGAGGAACAGGTCCACCCGCGCAAGTCCCCTGCATCCCAAGGCGCGGTACACGGCCTTCGCCGTCTCCTGGACGAGCGATCGCGTCTCCGCCGGAATGTCGGCGGGAACGATTGGTGTCGAGTTCTCGGAACCGATTTCGGGTTCGTCCTCCTGATGGATCCTGAAGAAGCCGTGCGAGAGGGCGATTCGGTCCACCTCGCCCGCGACCAGATCCAGGTCGTTCCCCAGGATGGCGCAGCCGATCTCGCTGCCGACGACAGGCGCCTCGATCAGCACCTTCGAGTCGTACTGCCTCGCGGTCTCCACCGCACCCAGCAGGTCTTCTTTTCGGGAGACCTTGCTGACGCCGAACGACGACCCCGAACGGGCCGGCTTCACGAAGACGGGGTAGGTGAGGCGGTCGGGATCGATGTTCTCGTCGGCCGTGACCGTCCAATAGGTCGGCGTCGCGATTCCCGCGCTTCTGGCGACGATGTAGGCAAGTGATTTGTCCATGCAGACAGCGGAGCTCTGGACATCGCAGCCCACGTAGGGGATGCCGGAGAGCTCCAGCAGACCCTGTATCGCGCCGTCCTCGCCGAGTGTGCCGTGCAGAACGGGGAACACGACGTCCAGACGGATCGTTCCGTATCGTCCCTGCTCCAGAACGAGCAATCCGTGTACGCCCCTGTCCGGCGACAGCACGACCGTACGGCAGCTGCCGTTCTCCCAGTTCGGGTCGGGGCCGTCGCAGAGCAGCCAGGAACCGCTCTTCGTGATCCCGATGTAGAACGGTTCGTACTTCTCGCTGTCGAGGTTCCGTGCGACCTCTTGCGCGGACTTGACGGAGACGGGGTGTTCTTCCGAACAGCCACCGAATATGATTCCGACCTTCAACCTAGCCATGCTGATTCCTGCTTTCGAATTTCAGGCAGTTGGTGATGGAGTTTTCGACCGTGTCACTCAGGGCATGGTCCGTGTAATAAGCGGTGTGCGGACTGATGAGTACATTCGGCAGCTTCTGCAGCCGCAGCAAATGTTTGCTTTCGATGGGCTTGTCTCTGCGGTCGGCGTAGAATATTCCTTCCTCTCCCTCGAGGACGTCCAGCGCCGCACCACCCAATCTGCCGCTTTCCAATGCCGGCACAAGGGCCTCGGTGTCGAGCAGTGGACCGCGTCCGGTATTGATGACGAACGCGCCGTGCTTCATCCGCTCGATACGCCGACGATTGAGGAGATGATGCGTGTCCGCGCTGAGCGGTGCGTGGAGCGTTACGATGTCGCTCAACCGCAGCAGCTCATCGAGCGGAACGTAATCGGCAGCGATCTTGGGGCGATTGTCATGGGCCAGTACTCGACAGCCGAAACCCCGCAGTCTGTCCACAACTGCTGATCCGATGCGCCCTGTTCCGACCACCCCGACGGTCAGGTCGCGCAGTTCCTTCCCGCGCACATCGTTCAACCGGTAGTCGTGCGTGTCCGCGCGGCGGACGGTGGATTTCGCGTGCCGTATCGCCATGAGCATCAGCATCAGCGTGTAGTCGGCGACACTGTCGGGCGAGTAGGCGACGTTCTCGACGGAGATGCCGACACGTACCGCGTATTCCACATCGATGTGGTTGTAGCCGATGCTCCTTGTGGAGATGTACCTGACGCCGGCCTGACTGAGCGCAAGAAGGGTGGAATTCGCGATCGGGGTTTTATGACCTACGCTGATGCACCGGTTTCCGAAGGCCAGGTGAATGTTGGCTTCCGATACCGCAGCCTCCGTGGCGGTCGGCATAACGCCGAAGCGGGGCGCCAGCTCCCGGAACAGAACGGCCTCGTCCTGCCCGCATCCATAAATCGTGATTCTCATTGCCGGGGAGGCCGTGGAAAACGGGGAGGAAGGGGAGGACGGGGTCGCCGGTTCGCTGTAGGACATGCCCACAGTCAAGGCAACGCCGTGTTGTCGGCACGTATGCGGTTTTCGATATGCCGACGATACATTACCGGCCAGTAGCATATCGTCGGTATATGGAAAAGCGCATACAGGTCGGCAACACCACGCCACCTTGACTGGCGCCATGACCTATCACGAACCGGCCTCCGTCGATCCCTGCCTTGTCAGCGCGCTCCCGCCCGTCGGCGCCCGCGCCGCCCGGTCATGATCCCGCTCAGCCTCGGCGAGATCGCCGCGGTCGTCGGCGGGAAGGTCGAGGGCGACAGCGCCGTGACGGTGACCGCGCCGGCCGTGCTCGACGGCCGGCGGGCCGAGCCGGGCGGCCTCTTCGTCGCCTTCGCCGGCGCGCACGTCGACGGCCACGACTACGCCGGCCAGGCCGGCCGGACCGGCGCGGTGGCCGTACTCGGCTCCCGGCCCACGCCGCTGCCCACCGTCGTCGTCGAGGACGCCCAGGCCGCGCTCCAGGCGCTCGCCACCCATGTCGTGGCCCGGCTGCGCGACGGACTGACCGTCGTCGGGCTGACCGGTTCCCAGGGCAAGACCAGCACCAAGGACCTGCTGGCGGCCGTGCTTTCGGGCGCCGGGCCGACGATCGCCACGATCGGCTCGCTCAACAACGAGTTGGGCGTGCCGCTCACCATGCTGCGCGCCGACGCGGCCACCCGGTTCCTGGTCCTTGAGATGGGAGCCCGCCACGTCGGCGACATCGCCCGGCTCACCGGCCTGGTCGCGCCCGACATCGCCGTCGTGCTCAACATCGGCCAGGCCCACCTCGGCGAGTTCGGGTCGCGCGCGGCCATCGCCGAGGCCAAGGGCGAACTGGTACGGGGGCTGGCGCCCGGCGGCACCGCCGTCCTCAACGCCGACGATCCCCGGGTGGCCGCGATGCGCTCGCTCACCGACGGTCCGGTGCTGACCTTCGGCCGGGCGGAGCACGCCGACGTGCGGACGCTCGGCCTGGCACTGGACCGGCGCGGCCGGCCGTCCTTCACGCTGCGAACCGCCGACGCCTCGGTTCCCGTGGCGCTGCCGCACGTGGGCGCCCACCAGGCCCTCAACGCGTCGGCCGCCGCGGCAGCGGGGCTGCTGGCCGGCGTACCCCTCGACATGGTCCCGCCCGCGCTGGCCACGGCCGCGCTGTCGAGGTGGCGTATGGAGCCGCGCGACCTCGCCGGCGGCGCCACGCTGCTCAACGACTCCTACAACGCCAACCCCGACTCGACCCGCGCCGCCCTGGACGCCCTGGCGGCGATCGAGGGCGTGCGCCGCATCGCCGTCCTCGGCGAGATGCTGGAACTCGGCGACGACAGTGCGGCCGAGCACCGCGCGGTCGGGGAGTACGCCGCCTCCCGGGCCGACGTGGTGGCCGCGGTCGGCGAGGCCGCCCGGCCGATCGCCGACGGCGCGGGAGAGCGGGCGCTGCTCCTGGCCGACCACGACGCGGCCCTCGACTGGCTGCGCGGCCACATCACCCCCGGCGATGTGGTGCTCGTCAAAGCCTCCCGCGGGGCGCGCCTCGATGAGGTCGCCACCGGACTTCTCGCACCATGAGATCCGGGCTCAGCGCCCGCGCCGCTTCATATAGAGGTCGAAGGCCCGGTAGACCATCGGCCGCAGTGGCAGGTCCCACTCGCCGACGTACCTCACCGCCTGACCGCCGGTGCCGACCTTGAACTGGATCAGCCCGACGTGCGGGTCGTCGGCGGCCAGGGTGGGGGTGATGCCGCGCAGGTCGTAGACGTCGCAGCCGGCCGCCAGCGAGTCGCGGATCATCGCCCACTGGCAGGCGTTGGAGCCGCGCACCTCGCGCTTCTCGGTGGAGGAGGCGCCGTACGCGTACCACGCGTGGGCACCGACGCGGACCAGGATGGTCGCGGCGACCAGGTCGCCCTGGTGGCGGGCCAGATAGAGCCTGATCCGCTCGGGGTCCTCGGCGCTCAGCGCCGCGAACATGGTCTCGAAGTAGCGCAGCGGCCGGGGCGTGAAGCGGTCGCGCTCGGCGGTGTGGACGTAGAGGTCGTGGAACGCCTTCAGGTCCGTGCCGACCGTGACCTCGACGCCCTCCTTGGCCGCCTTCTTGATGTTGCGGCGCCAGAGCTGGTTCATGTCCCTGAGCAGGTCGTCCTCGGTTCTGCCGGCCAGCGCGATCTCGTACTTGAACTGGGGATGCCCGACCCCGAAGCCGTCCTCCGGGCTCTGCGGCAGCCAGCCGGTGTCGCCGAGCCGACTGGTCACCCGGGCGCCGATCGGGTCGGTATGCCTGCTGGGCATCTCGGTGAGCCGCTTGACGCTCAGGTCGGCGATGCCCTCCTTGACCTGGTCGGCGCTCCAGACGTTCGTGCGCACCGGCGGGCCCAGCCGGATCGCGAACGCGCCCTGTGCCTTGAGACAGGCCGCCAGCGGATCGAGCCACGCGTCGATCTCGCCGGTCCAGTCGATGGCCGGGCCTTCGGGGAGGTAGGCGAGGGTGAAGCGCTCGAACCGCGGCACCGGCCGGTGCAGGACGAGCGCCGTACCGACCAGCTGTCGGCCGTCGTACCAGCCGAGGGACTCGCTGCGCCACTCGGTCTTGACGCGGCCCCATGCCGGGGTCTGCAGGAAGCTGACCGACCGCCGCGTCCGTACGAAAGCCAAGTGCTCGGCGGCGCTGATCGGCCGGACGGTCACGCTCGGGGCCGCTGTTCGGGCTGGTTCGCTGTAGGGCATGCCTTCAGTCAAGGCAGGGCGGTGTTGTCAGCGCGTATGCGGTTTTCGATATGCCGACGATATGCGTGGCGCGGTGTTCACCAGCTGATTTCCGCCGCCACCGGCAGGTGGTCGCTGCCTGTGGCCGGCAGCAGCCACGTGCTCTCCGGCTCCACGCCCCGGACCAGGATCTGGTCGATCCGCGCCACCGGGAATTTCGCCGGCCAGCTGAAGCCGAAGCCGTCCCCGGCCACCTCCTGGGCGGAGCGCAGCCGCGAGGTGATGCCGGTGAACGCGCGGTCGTCCGTGGTGCCGTTCATGTCCCCGAGCAGTACCACCCGTTCATTCCGCTCGGCGGCGACGGCGTCGTCGAGCGCCTGGGCGTTCCTGTCCCGCGAGTCCGTCCAGAAGCCGTTCCTGGGCAGGACCCGTACGGAACCCAGGTGGGCCACATACACCGCCAGCGGCCCGTGGTCCGTGGCCACCGTGGTGCGCAGCGCCCGGCTGTCGGCCAACTTGACCTCGGCCGGCTTCGCGTCCCCCAGCGGCCCGACATCCTGCTTGATGTCGACCGGCCGCGTGTCCGACAGCGGCAGCCTGCTCCACAGCCCTACCGTGCCCAGAACCGCGTGGTACGGGTACGCCTGCTCCAACTCCTTCTCGTACAGCGGCTTCGCCTGCGCGGTGATCTCCTCCAGGGCCAGCACGTCCGCCTCGGAGGCGACCAGATCGCGGGCGGTACCGGCCGGATCGGGGTTGTCGGCGCCGACGTTGTGGCTGACCACGGTGAGGTCGCCGCCCGGGTGGGACTTGTCGCCGAGCAGCCCGCCGAAGAGGCTCAGCCACACCGTGACCGGCAACACCAGCGCGGCCACCGCGGCGGCGGAGCGGCGCCACAGCGCCCCGGCCAGCAGCGGCGGGATGAACAGGCCGAACCACGGCAGCAGGGTCTCCACCAGGCTGCCGAGGCCCCCGCGGTCCGTGATCAGCGCGTGCAGCAGCATGAGCAGGCCCAGCAGCAGTGCCAGCACCGCGACAACCGGGCCGCGCTTCCAGGGCCCCGGCCGGGCGGCGAGGCGCAGTGCCCGGCGGATCCGCGCGCGCCAGGTGGCGGAGCCGGTGGCGCGGCCGAGGCGGACAAGGGATTGGCGACTGTCGGGCCGACCACCACCAGCCACCGAGTCCGGCGCTTCCGCGTGCGTGCTGACGGTGGGGGTTCGAGTCATGCCGCCAGTCAAGGCAACGCTGTGTTGCCACCACGTATGGGGATTTCGATACGCCGACGATATGCGCGGGCTCGTAGCCTCGGAGTATGCGCGTACTGATCGTCGAGGACGAGCCTTATATGGCAGAGGCCATCCGCGATGGTCTACGCCTGGAAGCGATCGCGGCCGACATCGCGGGTGACGGCGACACCGCTCTGACACTGGTGAGCGTCAACACCTACGACATCGCCGTCCTCGACCGCGACATTCCCGGACCGTCCGGCGACGAGATCGCCAAACGCATCATCGCCTCCGGCAGCGGCATCCCGATCCTCATGCTCACCGCTGCCGACCGGATCGACGACAAGGCCTCCGGGTTCGAGCTCGGCGCCGACGACTACCTCACCAAACCGTTCGAGCTTCGGGAGCTCGTCATGCGGCTGAGGGCGCTCGACCGCAGACGCGCGCACGCCCGCCCTCCGGTCAGGGAGATCGCGGGCCTGCGACTCGACCCCTTCCGCCGGGAGGTCTACCGCGACGGACGGTACGTCGCGCTCACCCGGAAACAGTTCGCCGTGCTCGACGTCCTAGTCGCCGCCGAAGGCGGTGTCGTCAGCGCCGAGGAACTGCTGGAGCGCGCGTGGGACGAGAACGCCGACCCGTTCACCAACGCCGTACGCATCACCGTCTCGGCACTGCGCAAGCGCCTCGGCGAACCCTGGATCATCGCCACCGTGCCCGGCGTCGGCTACCGCATCGACCCGTGGCTAGAGGCCGGACACGAGGGAGACGAACGTGGATAGGGCGCCTGGGCTGAGCGTTCGCCTTAAACTCACCCTCAGTTACGCCGGGTTCATCATGCTGGCCGGCGCCCTGACGCTCATCGCCGGGTGGTTGTTCCTGACTCGTGTGAGTCACGTCGGGCTTGTCTTCCATCCCGACTACCAGCTCTCCGTCGCACGCGACTTCGCTCCGATGGCGGCCGTCACGCTGTCGTTCCTGCTGGTGTTCGGCCTCGGCGGAGGGTGGATCCTCGCCGGCCGCATGCTCGCCCCGCTGAACCGCATCACGCACGCCACCCGCACGGCCGCGACCGGATCACTCTCCCACCGCATCCAACTGCCGGGCCGCGAGGACGAGTTCCGCGAACTCGCCGACGCCTTCGACACGATGCTCGCACGGCTCGAAGCGCACGTCGCCGAACAACAGAGATTCGCGGCCAACGCCTCCCACGAACTGCGCACCCCACTGGCGATCTCGAAGTCACTTCTCGACGTGGCCCGCACCGACCCGAACCACGACACCGGCGAACTCGTCGACCGCCTCCACTTCGTCAACACCCGCGCGATCGACCTCACCGAGGCACTGCTCCTGCTCAGCCGCGCCGAGCAGCGATCGTTCACCCGCGAACACGTCGACATGTCCCTCATGGCGGAAGAAGCCACCGAGACACTCCTCCCCCTCGCGGAGAAGAACGGCGTCACCCTCGAAACCGCCGGCGACATCGCCCCCACGCTCGGATCACCGGCGCTCCTGCTCCAGCTGATCACGAACCTCGTGCACAACGCGATCGTCCACAACCTGCCCGAGCGGGGCACCGTGTGGGTCACGACCAGCCTCCGCCCCGGAAGAGTGGTGCTCACTGTCGAGAACACCGGCGAGAAGCTCACCCCGCAGTTGGTCTCGACACTGATCGAGCCGTTTCAGCGCGGCACCGAGCGCGTGCGCGGCGACCACGCGGGGGTCGGCCTCGGTCTGGCGATCGTCAAGAGCATCACCGACGCCCACAACGGAACGCTCACCCTCACCCCGCGCTCCGACGGCGGGATCCGCATCACCGTCGAACTACCGGTGGAACGACCGGCGACACCCCCGCGCTTCGGCAGGTAACGGATCAGGCCGGCGCGCAAAAAGCCCTTCCGAACCGCGTTTCCGCAGGTCAGAGGGGCTATGTGAGTGGAGCCTAGGGGAGTCGAACCCCTGACATCTGCCATGCAAAGACAGCGCTCTACCAACTGAGCTAAGGCCCCGAAAGGGGTGTACGACGGCGCCGCGGAACGTCTCGGTGACCGCCGGGGACCAGAGTACCGGGTGTCCCCCGTGATCCCGCAAAAGGATTGGGACTCCCGGTGCGCGACCCCGCTCCGTAGGATGCCCCAGAGGTTCGCAGCAGCGAAGCTGCCGCCTGGGGAAGCGATGGGGAGACGCGAATGGACGCCGCACAGCAGGAATCGACAGCAAGAGCCAGAGAACTCCAGCGCAGCTGGTACGGAGAGCCACTGGGAGCACTCTTCCGGCGGCTCATCGACGACCTGGGGCTGAATCAGGCCAGGCTCGCCGCGGTGCTCGGTCTGTCGGCCCCGATGCTCTCCCAGCTGATGAGCGGCCAACGCGCCAAGATCGGCAATCCCGCCGTGGTCCAGCGCGTTCAGGCGCTCCAGGATCTGGCCGGTCAGGTCGCCGACGGCAGCGTCAGCGCGGCCGAGGCCACCGCCCGGATGGAAGAGGTCAAGAAGTCGCAGGGCGGCTCCGTCCTCACCGGCACCAGCCAGACGACGAACAGCACGGGCGCACCGACCGTGCGGCGCGTCGTCCGCGAGATCCAGTCACTGTTGCGGTCGGTCGCCGCCGCCGGTGACATCATCGACGCTGCCGACTCCCTCGCACCGAGCCACCCCGAACTGGCAGAGTTCCTCCGGGTGTACGGCGCCGGGCGCACCGCCGAGGCCGTGGCGCACTACGAGGCGCACCAGAACTAGGCCGAAGCTGGGCACGGCAGGCACGGCAGGCACGGGAGAGACCGCGGCCGAGGGTGACGGTCCGCCGGACAGGACGACTGGGAGCGAGCGCGGCGCAATGGGTGAGGTCTTCGCTGGTCGGTACGAGTTGGTCGACCCGATCGGACGTGGCGGTGTGGGCGCCGTCTGGCGTGCCTGGGACCACCGGCGCCGCCGGTATGTGGCGGCCAAGGTGCTGCAGCAGAGCGACGCGCACACCCTGCTGCGCTTCGTACGCGAGCAGGCCCTGCGGATCGATCACCCGCACGTGCTCGCACCGGCCAGCTGGGCCGCCGACGACGACAAGGTCCTGTTCACCATGGACCTGGTGAGCGGCGGATCGCTCGCGCATGTGATCGGCGACTACGGGCCGCTGCCGCCGCGTTTCGTCTGCCTCCTGCTCGACCAGTTGCTCTCCGGTCTCGCGGCGGTGCACGCGGAGGGAGTCATACACCGCGACATCAAGCCCGCCAACATCCTGCTGGACGCCACCGGGACCGGCCGGCCGCATCTGAAGCTGTCCGACTTCGGGATCTCCATGCGCAAGGGCGAGCCGCGCCTGACGGAGACCAACTACGTGGTGGGCACGCCCGGTTACTTCGCGCC
Organism: Streptomyces sp. NPDC057137; assembly: GCF_042670825.1. Lineage (NCBI taxonomy): Bacteria > Bacillati > Actinomycetota > Actinomycetes > Kitasatosporales > Streptomycetaceae > Streptomyces > Streptomyces sp. NPDC057137. The sequence goes on from NZ_JBHUUW010000007.1 coordinate 96,799, forward strand.
GGAGCAGATACAGGGCGCGGAGCCGGACTTCCCCGCCGACCTCTTCGCCGTCGGCCTGGTCGCGCTCTATCTGCTGGAGGGGCAGAAGCCCGACGCCCAGGCCCTGGTGGACTACTTCACCGCGCACGGCACCCCGGGAGCACCGCAGGGGATTCCCGAGCCGCTGTGGCAGGTCCTCGCCGGGCTGCTCCAGCCGGACCCGGACGCCCGATTCCGTACGGCGACGGGCGCGCGCAAGGCACTCACGTCGGCCGTCGAGCTGCTGCCCGAGCAGACGGAGGACGACGAGCCCGTCGAGATCTTCGACCAACTCGGTCCGCTGCCACCCTCGTTCGGCCCGGTCGGGCCCATCCCGCAGTCGGACCCGGGCCCGCACGCCCCAGCTCCTCGGGCGGGAAACCAGTACGCGGGTGGAGTCACCGGGGCAGCGACCGGCGGGGTCACGGGCGGAGTCACCGGCGGGCAGCCGCCCCAGAGCGCGCAGAACACCCCCTGGACGGCCGGCACGCCCTCCGTACAGCAGCAGCCCGCCCCAGGGACCTCCATGTCGGAGACCGGCAGCTTCCATCTTCCCCCGCCGCCCTACACGGACCAGCAGCAGGCACCGCAGCACCACCCCCAGCAACCACAACCCCACCAACCCCCCTCCGGGCCACACCCGTTGCAGCCGACGCCGCCGGCCACTTCCTACTCCGCGCCCACACATCCGCTCGCGTCCCCTTCCCCCGCCACGCCCGATCCGTCGCAGGCGCCCACCACCGGGGTGCCGTACGACGTCCAGGACACTCGTAGATACACCGCTCATCGCCCCGGGGTTCCCATCCAGTACCCACCGGCCCCGCACACCCCGGCCCCCGTGCCCGTCCCACACAGACGACCGGGACCGCCACCCAAGGTGACGATCCCGGTTCTGCTGCTCGCACTGGTCTGTTTCGCCGTGGGGTTCTGGGCCCTCTCTCAGACCTGACGCCCCTGCCGCCGCGCGAGCAGCATCCACCCGCCGAGCCCCAGCAAGAGCACCGTCCCCGTCCCGATCCCGCCGGCGGCGACCAGTTCCATGGTGCCGCTGTCCTCGGCGGGGGCCGGGGGGCTCGCCTGCTCCAAGCTGTCGTCCGACACATCGAACTCGCCGGCCGAACCGTCGTACCCCGGCCCGTCCTTCGCCTTGCCGTCGACCGTCACGCGCAACGTCAGGTCGTACGGCTTCTGCCCGAACTTCTCGCCCACCTCGGGGTTGAGGCTCACCCGCACGTAGTACCAGCCCGCGAAGCGCATCGCCTTCTCGCCCCTGGAGGAACCGAAGCGGTTCGCGTAGTCCACCGGCGGCGCCGGAGCCGGCGACAACGACTTCTGCTCGCCGTTGTACGACATCGTTTCGGTGACGCCGACGAGCCCTCTCGCCGGGTTGTACACGTCGACGGACAACGCTCCGCTGACGACGCCTTTCCCCTCCGAACTGCCCAGCTCCGCGCTGGTGAACAGTTGCTGCCCCCAACTGACGGGCACACGGTAGAAGAGCGACTCACCGGGATCGATCCTCGCCGTCCACTCACCCTCGCCCAGATCAGCGGCGGCGGTGAATCCGGCGCCGCCCGCCAGCGCCTTCGAAGCGCCCGACGGCGGCTCGGGGGACGCGCTCGGCCAGTCCCCGGGCGCATCGGTGGACCCGGCGGCCTTCAACTTCGGCTCGGAGAGATAGCGCAGTTCCAGGTCCCATGCGTCCTGCGTGGACGTGGCTTTCGACTCCCGCTCCACGATCACGTAATACGGACCGGCATTCCGGCAGGCCCCGTACTCCTTTCCCTCCAGAGTCCGGGACGCGTACGCGGTCAACGGCTGCGGATATTCACCTGACAACGGGACCCGGACCTGGTCGGAGTCGCAGTCCCCGCCGTCGCTGTCCTGCACCGTGATCGTGAGCTTGTCGCCGTAGCCCACCCGTGACCCCAACTCGGGCACGGCGGTGGCCGACACGTACGCGTTCTTCGCGTCGTCCAGGTCCAGCCGGTAGAAAAGCTTCTCGCCCGGCGAGATCGAATCACGGTAGGTGAAGCCCGCTTCGAGCTGCTGCGCGGCACTGATCCTCGCCGCGCCCTCGATGCGCCCGGCCCTCGGATCGAAGGCGTACGGACTCGGCTCATCGGCTGCTCGAGCCGTACCGGCCAGCCCAGGCAGACCACCCGGGCCTCCCACCAGCCCCGGCTGCGCCGCCACCGCGCACATCGCCGCCGCGACCAGCGCGACCCGGCCCATGCTGCGCAGCCTCTTCACGAGCTTCCCCTTGTCGTCCCGGCGACCCAGCCGCCCACCGCCAACAGCTCGCACCCTCCGCACGGCGGTCAGGGTGCCGGTCCATCCTGCCCCGCCGGTCCCGCCCCTGTCTGCGCGGGCAGCCGATCCGTACGCGCCCATCAGACCCGGAACTTCACAAAAGCAACTAAATCATTCGCCAAGGCGAACTCGACAGGCCCCCACGACAGCACGAAGCCCCGGCCGCCTCAGCGACCGGGGCTCGCGAACCGACTACTCGGTCTCACACACCCGAACCTGCGGGCACGGAGTCGGTCGCCTCCGTCCACAGATCCTGCTCGGCGCGATCCGCCTGGATCTGGCGGTACACGAGGAGCCCGCCGATGGCGGCCAGTGCGACCAGGAGAAGCTTCTTCACCGCGCGACCTCGTCTTTCCTTGTCCTAGGGGCTTCTGGCGCCCGACTATACACACCGACCGATACCGATCGGTGACCTACATGCGCCCCCAACTCAAGGGCCGCGACGACCAGTCAACACCCGCACAACAGAAAGCGATCCGCCCGGACAGGAGTCTCACTGTCCGGGCGGATCGGCCCTGGTGGGGGTAGCGGGATTCGAGCCTGTGGCGTCATCCTCGTCAGGACTCGCCGCGCGGTTCGATTGATCCCCAGGTCGGCATCGTACGACTCTGACCTGCATCTTCATCTGTCGGTACGGGCGGGCAAGGCCTCCGACTGCCGCCGCGTCGGCCGCCGTTACCGCGATGCCGCTACAGACGCGGCCTGCCCTATCTCGCGAGGGTTGTTACTCGCCGCCGCCGAGGATCTCGTCGACCGTGTTGGTGAGACCGTCGGCGATGGCGGTGTCGACCTCGGAGCCGACGATCGCGGCGATGATCAGGGCCACCAGGACGATCACACCGACGTACTCGACGGCGCCCTGACCCTTGTCGCTGCGACGCTTCATGGCGGTGACGGCGGTGTTCGCCCAGGTGCCGACGTAGAGCTTGGCGTTGGTGGCGGCCTTCAGCGTGACGTTCGACATGGTGTTCCCCTTTGTGTCGGCCGGCCGTCTACCGGCCGACTCGTACGAGTCTTTGGTGCCACCCGCGTCTCCGGCTTCCTCCTGGCCGGTCCCGCTGGCGACATGAGAAACATACGACTGACGGGCACCCCCAAGCATGGGCCCCAAGGCCCAACCCCGGACCCAACCCACACCTTGGGCCCGCCCGCCGCGCCGCCCTGTGGGCACCGGCAAGTTACGGGCCAGTAACGGGCACCGAAGATCAGCTCATGACAGAAGCCCGGCGGATCCTGAGATCCGCCGGGCTTCTGACCAGCACGTTCAACTCTGGTGGGGCTAACAGGATTTGAACCTGTGGCCTCATCCTTATCAGGGATGCGCTCTAACCAACTGAGCTATAGCCCCGCGCTGCCCCTGAAGATTAGCGCACTCCAGGGCCAGTCCCAAAATCGATAAGGGGGCCGCACCCACCCTCTCGCCCGGCGTCTTACTCGTCCTCGGCGAGCGTCAGCTCGACGCCGCCCACGAAGCCGGCCGACAGGTTGTAGATGAAGGATCCGAGCGTGGCCAGAGCGGTCGCCAGCACCACGTCGATCACGGCGATCACCGACGTGAAGATGAGCACCCGCGGCAGCGAGAGGAACGACTGCAGGTCGAAGCCGTTGCTCTCGTTCGAGCCCGTCGCCTCGCTGATCGTCCCGCCCACCGTCGAGAAGACGCCCATCGCGTCCATGACCATCCACAGCACCGCCGCGGCGATGACCGTGCACACGCCCAGCGCGATGGAGAGCAGGAAGCTGACCTTCATCACCGACCACGGATCGGCCTTCGCCACCCGCAGCCGCGCCTTGCGCGTACGCGGAGTCGTACGCGCTCCCGTACGCGGCAGGCGTACGCCCGCCGTCGTCGTGGACGGCCGGCCGCCGGCCGTCTGTGTCTGTCCCGGCTGCCCCGGCCCCACGCCCTGCCCCTGTCCCTGACCTTGACCAAGCTGGACGTGCGGCTGGGCCTGCGACGGCTGTGCGGCCGATCGCTGTTGTCCGCCCTGTGTCCCCCCGCCCGACGGCGTCGGATACGCCTGCGGCGGGTGGTACGGCTGCGCCGCCTGCTGCTGCGGCTGCTCGGATCCGTACGTTTCGTAGGGGGGCTGCTGCCCCCGGGTGTCGGTCACCGTAACCCCCTGGGAGTCCGTGGCAGGGCCACGGGCACCGTTCGCTCCGGAAGCGGCCGATCCGGCGCCCGTGGCTCCACTCACGCTGTCTACTCCTCGTGCTCCGCGACCGAGGGCTGGGTGCCCTCAGCGTCCTCGGCAGGCGCGACTCCGTCGGTCACCGGAGCCTCGTCGGCATCCTCGCCGACAACTCCTTCGACCTCTTCAGCCTCACGACCGGCCTCGGCATTACGAGCGATGCCGACGACGGCATCGCGCTTGCCCAGGTTGATCAGTTGGACACCCATCGTGTCACGGCCCGTCTCCCTGACTTCGTTGACTCGCGTGCGAATGACACCGCCGCCCAGGGTGATGGCGAGGATCTCGTCCGTCTCCTCCACCACCAGCGCACCGACCAGCGACCCGCGGTCCTCCACGATCTTCGCGGCCTTGATACCGAGGCCGCCACGTCCTTGGACGCGGTACTCGTCGACGTTGGTTCGCTTCGCGTAGCCGCCGTCAGTAGCAGTGAACACGAACGTACCGGGCCGCACCACATTCATCGACAGCAGTTCGTCCCCTTCGCGGAAGCTCATCCCCTTCACACCCGATGTCGCCCGCCCCATCGGACGCAGCGAGTCGTCCGTCGCGGTGAACCGGATGGACTGCGCCTTCCGGCTGATGAGCAGCAGATCGTCGTCCGCCGACACCAGCTCGGCACCGATCAGCTCGTCGTCCGCGCCCGAGTCCGTCTCCCGGAGGTTGATCGCGATCACACCACCGGAACGGGGCGAATCGTAATCCTTCAGCGACGTCTTCTTCACCAGACCGGCCTTGGTGGCCAGAACCAGATACGGCGCCGCCTCGTAGTCCCGTACGGCGAGGATCTGCGCGATCTTCTCGTCCGGCTGGAACGCCAGCAGGTTGGCCACGTGCTGGCCGCGCGCGTCCCGGCCGGCGTCGGGCAGCTCGTACGCCTTCGCCCGGTACACCCGGCCCTTGTTCGTGAAGAACAGCAGCCAGTGGTGCGTCGTCGACACGAAGAAGTGGTCGACGATGTCGTCCGACTTGAGCTTCGTGCCGCGCACGCCCTTGCCGCCGCGCTTCTGCGAGCGGTAGTCGTCGGTCTTCGTACGCTTCACATAGCCGCCACGCGAGATGGTGACGACGATGTCCTCCTCGGCGATCAGGTCCTCGATGGACATGTCACCGTCGAACGGCACCAGCTTGGAACGCCGGTCGTCACCGAACTTGTCGACGATCACCGCCAGTTCCTCGCTGACGATCTGCCGCTGCCGCTCGGGCGAGGCGAGGATCGCGTTGTACTCGTTGATCTTCGCCTGGAGCTCGTCGTGCTCGGCGACGATCTTCTGCCGCTCCAGCGCCGCCAGCCGGCGCAGCTGCATCTCCAGGATCGCGTTCGCCTGGATCTCGTCGATCGACAGCAGCGTCATCAGGCCGCCGCGCGCGATCTCGACGGTGTCGCTGCGCCGGATCAGCGCGATGACCTCGTCGATCGCGTCCAGCGCCTTGAGCAGACCACGCAGGATGTGCGCGCGCTCCTCGGCCTTGCGCAGCCGGAACTTCGTGCGCCGGACGATGACCTCGATCTGGTGCGTCACCCAGTGCCGGATGAACGCGTCGATCGACAGCGTGCGCGGCACCCCGTCCACCAGCGCCAGCATGTTCGCGCCGAAGTTCGTCTGCAGGTCGGTGTGCTTGTACAGGTTGTTCAGCACGACCTTGGCGACCGCGTCGCGCTTGAGCACGACCACCAGCCGCTGCCCCGTACGCGAGGACGTCTCGTCACGCACGTCGGCGATGCCGCCGACCTTGCCGTCCTTCACCAGGTCGGCGATCTTCTGCGCGAGGTTGTCGGGGTTGGTCTGGTACGGCAGCTCCGTGACGACCAGGCACTGCCGGTTCTGGATCTCCTCGACCGCGACGACCGCGCGCATCGTGATCGAGCCACGGCCCGTGCGGTACGCCTCCTCGATGCCCCGGCGGCCCACGACCAGCGCGCCGGACGGGAAGTCCGGGCCCTTGATCCGCTCGATCAGCGCGTCCAGCAGCTCCTCGTGCGAGGCTTCCGGGTGCTCCAGCGCCCACTGCGCGCCCGCGGCGACTTCCCGCAGGTTGTGCGGCGGGATGTTGGTGGCCATACCGACGGCGATGCCGGCCGAGCCGTTGATCAGTAGGTTCGGGAAGCGCGCCGGCAGGACCGTCGGCTCCTGGTTGCGGCCGTCGTAGTTGTCCGTGAAGTCGACGGTCTCCTCGTCGATGTCCCGGAGCATCTCCATCGACAGCGGCATCAGCTTGCACTCGGTGTACCGCATGGCGGCGGCCGGGTCGTTGCCGGGAGAGCCGAAGTTGCCGTTGGAGTCCACCAGCGGCATCCGCATCGACCACGGCTGCGCGAGACGGACCAGCGCGTCGTAGATCGAGGAGTCGCCGTGCGGGTGGTAGGTGCCCATGACGTCACCGACGACGCGGGCGCACTTGTAGAAGCCCTTCTCGGGCCGGTAGCCGCCGTCGTACATCGCGTACAGCACCCGGCGGTGGACGGGCTTCAGACCGTCCCGTACGTCGGGCAACGCGCGCGACACGATGACGGACATCGCGTAGTCGAGGTACGAGCGCTGCATCTCCGTCTCGAGCCCCACGGGCTCGACACGCATGCCCACGCCTTCGACGGCGGGCACCTCTTCGGGCATCACAGGAGTGTTCTCGTCGGCCATTGCTGGTCAAAGTTCCTTTCGGCCTTTTCGATGGCGGTCAGCGGGAGACCGACTCAGATGTCGAGGAAGCGGACGTCCTTGGCATTGCGCTGGATGAACGAGCGCCGGGCCTCGACGTCCTCACCCATCAGCACCGAGAACAGGTCGTCGGCCTGCGCCGCGTCGTCGAGCGTGACCTGGCCGAGCACGCGGTGGTCGACGTCCATCGTCGTGATGCGCAGCTCCTCGGCGTTCATCTCGCCGAGGCCCTTGAAGCGCTGGATCGAGTCTTCCCTGATCCGCTTGCCGTTCTGCTTGCCCAGCTCCACCAGGGCGTCGCGCTCCCGGTCCGAGTAGGCGTACTCGAAGTCGTCCCGGCCCCACTTGATCTTGTACAGCGGCGGACGCGACAGATACACGTGGCCCGCCTCGACCAGCGGGCGCATGAAGCGGAAGAGGAACGTCAGTAGGAGGGTGTTGATGTGCTGGCCGTCGACGTCGGCGTCCGCCATCAGAATGATCTTGTGATAGCGGAGCTTCTCGATGTCGAAGTCCTCGTGCACACCGGTGCCGAACGCCGAGATCAGCGCCTGCACCTCGGTGTTCTGGAGGATCTTGTCGAGCCGCGCCTTCTCGACGTTCAGGATCTTTCCGCGGATCGGCAGAATGGCCTGATACTGCGGGTTGCGGCCGGACTTCGCGCTGCCGCCGGCCGAGTCGCCCTCGACGATGAAGATCTCGCACTTGGCCGGGTCGTTCGACTGGCAGTCGCTCAGCTTGCCCGGCAGCGACGCCGACTCCAGCAGACCCTTGCGACGGGTCAGATCCCGCGCCTTACGGGCCGCGACCCGGGCCGTGGCGGCCTGGATCGACTTACGGATGATGTCGGCCGCCTCATTGGGATGCCGGTCGAACCAGTCCGTCAGGTGCTCGTGCACGATCTTCTGTACGAAGGTCTTCGCCTCCGTGTTGCCGAGCTTGGTCTTCGTCTGGCCCTCGAACTGCGGCTCGCCCAGCTTCACCGAGATGATGGCCGTCAGACCCTCGCGGATGTCCTCGCCCGCCAGGTTGTCGTCCTTCTCGCGGAGGAACTTCTTCTCGCGCGCGTAGCGGTTGACCAGGCCGGTCATCGCCGCGCGGAAGCCCTCCTCGTGCGTACCGCCCTCATGCGTGTGGATCGTGTTCGCGAAGGAGTACACCCCCTCGCTGTACTGCGAGTTCCACTGCATCGCGATCTCCACCGAGAGCATGCGCTCCTTGTCCTCGGCGTCGATGTCGATGACCGTGGGGTGGATCAGCTCGCCCTTGCGGGAGTTCAGGTACTTCACGAAGTCGACGATGCCGCCTTCGTAGTAGTACGTGACGGTGCGCACGGGCTCCTCGCCGGCCTTCTCGGCCGCGTCGCCGGCGACGTCGGCGCCCACGACGGCCTTCGCCGACTCGCGCTCGTCGGTCAGCTTCAGGGTCAGGCCCTTGTTGAGGAAGGCCATCTCCTGGAAGCGCCGCGACAGCGTCTCGAAGGAGTACTCCGTCGTCTCGAAGACGTCGGGGTCGGCCCAGAAGGTGACCGTCGTGCCGGTCTCGTCCGTGGCCTCGTTCTGCGCCAGCGGCGCCGTCGGCACCCCGAGCTTGTAGTCCTGCGTCCAGCGGTGACCGTCGGTCTTGACCTCGACGGCGACCTTCGTCGACAGCGCGTTCACGACGGAGACACCCACGCCGTGCAGACCGCCGGAGACGGAGTAACCGCCGCCGCCGAACTTTCCGCCCGCGTGCAGCACCGTCAGCACGACCTCGACGGCCGGCTTGCCCTCGGACGGGACGATGCCCACGGGGATGCCACGGCCGTTGTCGATCACGCGTACGCCGCCGTCGGCGAGGATCGTGACGTCGATGGTGTCCGCGTGCCCGGCCAGAGCCTCGTCGACGGAGTTGTCGACGACCTCGGTCACCAGGTGATGAAGCCCACGTTCACCGGTCGAGCCGATGTACATACCGGGACGCTTACGGACCGCGTCCAGGCCCTCCAGCACCGTGATGGCACTGGCGTTGTACGAGGCCGTTACCTCGCCGTTCTCACCAGTGGCTACGGACGGAGTCTTCTCGTTGGGGTTGCCGGAATCGGCCACGAAGCGCCCTTTCTGGCACAGCACAGGCCGTTCTCCGGACAGGCGGGAGCGGCTGCGTCGTTCGGCTTGCGACAGTGTTTGACAGTCTTGGAAAGCGAGTCCCGCCGACGAGGCGGGATTCTCCATCAGTCTACCGGTAGCGGCGACCCGAATGGGGGTTTGCCGGTACCTGAGTCCGCATGTGCCGCCCTGAACCAGCGGCTGCCGACTCCCCATATTCGGGAAGGGGCTCCAAGAGGCTCACACGGGCTTTGAGCGCTTCGGGCTGTCAACCTCCGGCTACCGTGAGGGACACCTCACACTCCGCAGCCGTACGACGAGGTCACAGGGGTCCCCGGAAGGGCCCGGAGCGGTGCCGGGGAACGGGTGTGAAGTGGGGCTGGCGGAGGGCCTGTTGGGACCTGTCCGACGCCCCGGCGGGCGGGTCGAAGCGGCTCCGCGCGGCGCGGAGGTCAACGGTGGGGCGACCCGGTCAGCCGTACGGGGAGGCCGGCGGATACGTACGGAACGGGTCGGGCGGTACGAGTGGCGGTACGGCGGGCGGGCTCGCGTCCCGGCGTACGCCTCCGCCGGCCGTACGCGACCGGCGTCGGACACCCGCCCGGGGCCGTACGGTCGCGCTCAGCCGTACGTGTCCCCCGGGCCCTTGCTGCCCGGCGCCCGCAGCGCGCCGAAGCGCCTCGGCGGGCCGGCCGGGCCGCGCACCTTGATCACCTTCACCGTGCCGTGCCCCAGGTCCTCGTTCAGCCGGGCCACCAGCCGCGGGGCCAGCAGCCGCAGCTGCGTCGCCCAGGCCGTCGAGTCGCAGATCACCGTGAGGATCCGCTCGTCCTCCTCGTACCGCTCGGGCACACAGTGCCTGGCCAGGTCGTCACCCACGATCTGGGGCCAGCGGCCCATCACACCGCCCACCGCCGCGGGCGTCTCCCAGCCGCGCTCGGTGATCAGACGGTTGATCGCGGCGCCCAGCGACAGCGGATCGCGGCCGTCGGCCCCCGAGCCCGACCGCAGGCCACCACCCCGTCTGACGTGCTTCTTCTGCTGCGCCGCCGCGCCACGGGCCCGCGCCTGCTCCTTCGCCGCCCGCAGCGCGACCCGCGCCAGGTCGACGCCCGAGGACTCGACGGGCGCGGGCGCCTCCGGCGCGGCCGCGAGGTCGGGCAGCGCGCCGCTCGCCTTGTCCTGCCTGTCCTTGTTCTGCCTGTCCGGCCGCTCCGCGCCGCTCATGCCCGCTCCACCGTGCCGTCGGCCACCGTGAAGCGCACCCCGGCCAGAATGTCCGGCACGTCGTCGTCCACCGCCGCCGTGACCAGCACCTGCTCGCCCGGCGCCACCAGCTCCGCCAGCCGCTCCCGGCGCCGCGCGTCCAGTTCGGCGAAGACGTCGTCAAGGACCAGCACCGGCTCGTTGCCCTCGGCGCGCAGCAGGTCGTACGAGGCCAGCCGCAGCGCCAGCGCGTACGACCAGGACTCGCCGTGGCTCGCGTATCCCTTGGCCGGCAACTGGCCCAGCTTCAGCAGCAGTTCGTCCCGGTGCGGACCCACCAGCGTGACTCCCCGCTCGATCTCCTGCTTACGTGTCCCGGCCAGGGCGGCCATCAACTGGGCGTACAGCTCCTCGCGCGTATGCGGCACCTCAGCGCCCGGCCCCTCCGGGTCGGCGGCGGAGGAACGGTACTCCAGGGCCACCGGCCCGCCACCGGGCGCCAGTTGCTCGTACGCCTTGTCCGTCAGCGGCTGCAGCGTCTCGATCAGATCCAGGCGCTGCGCCAGCAACTCCGCGCCCACCTGGGCCAGATGCTGGTCCCACACGTCGAGCGTGGAGAGATCCATCCCGCGCCCGCCGTGCCGCCGCGCCATCGCCGCCGACTTCAGCAGGGTGTTGCGCTGCTTGAGCACCCGGTCGTAGTCCGAGCGCACGCCCGCCATGCGCGGGGAGCGCGCCGTGATCAGCTCGTCGAGGAAGCGGCGACGCTCACCGGGATCGCCCTTCACCAGCGCCAGATCCTCCGGCGCGAACAGCACCGTCCGTACTATCCCCAGCACATCACGCGGTCTGACCTGCGAAGACCTGTTGATCCTGGCTCTGTTCGCGCGGCCCGGATTGAGTTCCAGCTCGATGAGCTGCGAGCGCTCGCCCTGGGTGACGGCGGCCCGGATCACCGCACGCTCGGCGCCCATCCGCACCAGCGGGGTGTCCGAGGAGACCCGGTGGCTGCCGAGCGAGGCCAGATAGCCGACCGCCTCGACCAGATTGGTCTTCCCCTGCCCGTTGGCCCCCACGAACGCGGTGACGCCCGGATCGAGCGGCACCTCGATCCGGGCGTACGAACGGAAGTCGGCCAGCGAGAGATGCGTGACATGCATGGACGTGACCCGACCTCCCCTGTACCTGCGCCCCTCCGCGAGTGCGAAGGGCTACTTCTTGTTCTTGGGACCGGCCGGCTTGGTGGGCTTACCGGGCTTGCCCGGCGTGCTCTCGTCCGCCTGCTCGACCGCGTGGCCACCGAACTGGTTGCGCAGCGCGGCGACCATCTTCATCTGCGGTGAGTCGTCCTGCCGGGACGCGAACCGGGCGAACAGCGACGCGGTGATCGCGGGCAGCGGCACCGCGTGGTCGATGGCCGCCTCGACGGTCCACCGGCCCTCGCCGGAGTCGTCGGCGTAACCCCGCAGGGCGGCCAGGTGCTCGTCGCCGTCCAGCGCGTTGACCGCCAGGTCCAGCAGCCAGGAACGGATGACCGTGCCGTCCTGCCAGGAGCGGAACACCTCGCGGACGTCGGTGACCGAGTCGACCTTCTCCAGCAGTTCCCAGCCCTCGGCGTAGGCCTGCATCATGGCGTACTCGATGCCGTTGTGGACCATCTTCGCGAAGTGGCCGGCGCCGACCTTGCCCGCGTGGACCGAGCCCTTGTCGCCCTCCGGCTTGAGCGCGTCGAAGATCGGCTTGACCTTCGCGACGTTGTCCGCGTCGCCGCCGTACATCAGCGCGTAGCCGTTCTGGAGGCCCCAGACGCCGCCGGAGACACCGCAGTCGACGAAGCCGACGCCCTTGATGCCGAGCTGCACCGCGTGCTTCTCGTCCTCCGTCCAGCGGGAGTTGCCGCCGTCCACGACCACGTCGCCGGGGGACAGCAGTCCCGCCAGCTCGTCGATCGTCGACTGCGTCGCCGCACCCGAGGGGACCATCACCCAGACGACCCGGGGGCCCTTGAGCTTGCTCACCAGCTCTTCGAGGCTGTGGACGTCCGCGACGTCCGCGTTCCGGTCGTATCCGATGACGGTGTGGCCTGCGCGGCGGATGCGCTCGCGCATGTTGCCGCCCATCTTGCCGAGGCCGACGAGACCGAGCTCCATCAGTGGTTCCTTAAGCGTTGAGCCGACAATCGTTCAGGCACGGGGCGGACGGCGACAGTGCCGCGCGGCCCCGGCCCGAGCCTACGCCGGGCCTGGTGGGACGGTCCGAAGGCCCGGCGGGGGACGCGATCAGCCCGACAGCCGCACCGGCATGATCAGGTACTTGTACGCGTCGTCGGCCTCGGCATCCAGCGCCGGCTTCCCACTGAGGAGCGCGGGCTTGGTGGAGGTGGTGAACGAGAGCTGCGCGACGGGCGAGTCGATGGCGCTGAGGCCGTCGAGCAGGAACGTCGGGTTGAAGGCGATCGAGATGTCGTCGCCGTCGAGCTTCGCGTCGACCCGCTCCACAGCCTGTGCGTCGTCGCTGGAACCGGCTTCGAGGATGAGCACACCCTGCTCGAAGCTGAGCCGCACCGGGGTGTTGCGCTCGGCGACCAGGGCCACGCGCTTGACGGCCTCGACGAACGGCGCGGTCTCGATCACCGCGACCGAGTTGAACTCCGTCGGGAACAGCGTCCGGTACTTCGGGAGGTCGCCCTCCAGGAGCCGCGTGGTCGTCCGGCGTCCGGCGCCCTCGAAACCGATCAGCCCTTCGCCCGCACCGGAGCCCGAGAGCGCCAGGGTGACCGTGTCGCCGCTCGTGAGGGCCTTGGCGGTGTCCAGCAGCGTCTTGGCGGGCACCAGGGCGACCGCGGAGATGTCGGAGACCTCCGGCTTCCACAGGAAGTCGCGGACGGCGAAGCGGTAGCGGTCGGTCGAGGCGAGAGTGACCGTGTCGCCCTCGATCTCGATCCGTACGCCGGTGAGCACCGGGAGAGTGTCGTCACGGCCCGCCGCGATGGCCACCTGGGCGGCGGCGGAGGCGAAGACCTCACCGGGCACGGTGCCGGTGGCGGTCGGCATCTGCGGCAGTGCCGGGTACTCGTCCACAGGCAGTGTGTGCAGCGTGAACCGCGAGGAGCCGCAGACCACCGTCGCCCGTACACCGTCTGTGGAAATCTCCACCGGCCGGTTGGGGAGGGCGCGGCAGATGTCGGCGAGAAGCCGGCCGGAGACCAGGACGGTGCCGTCCTCCTCGACCTCGGCGTCCACCGAGACCCGGGCCGAGACCTCGTAGTCGAAGCTGGAGAAGCTGAGCGCGCCTTCCTCGGCCTTCAGGAGAAGGCCCGCAAGAACGGGCGCCGGCGGACGGGCCGGGAGGCTACGGGCCACCCAGGCCACCGCCTCCGCCAGTACATCGCGCTCCACCCGGATCTTCACCGGAACCGCCTCCTGCTGTTGCTGACTCGTCCTGCCGGCCTTCTTCGTCGTCGGCATGAGCTCACTCCGCCATGGGCAGGGTGAGGTTGCCGGGGACCAGTCTGACGTACGGCACCGACACTCGGTGCTGCTCGGGGTCAAGTCGCGACAACCGGGCGGGAGCGCTCCGGCACCGAGTTGTGCACAGCACCCACTTCGAAGCAGATTCCCAGGTAACTCCAGGTGTTAGTAGTAGTAGGGCCTGTGGATTCCGTGGATAACGTCGTTTTCGCAGGTCAAGCCCACTTTTTTGTCCACCGGCCCTGTGGGCGCCGACGGTGGACAACCCCGTCGCTCTGTGGACGGCCGAAAGTTCTGCACATGCGGTGCACAGGACACCCCGACTTCTCCCCAGGGTCGTCCCCAGCTTTTCCGACGTTCCCCACAGGGTCCGAGGCAACCTCGGTGTGACGCCTTTCACTCGACACGGTGAACAGTCGTGTTCTGTTGCCGAACAGTGGACAGCGATGTGGAGAAGCGGCTCGAAGCTGTGGGCAACAGGCCGGTGCCTGTGGGCCGCCGGTGGACAACCGGAGCTCGTGCCTGTGGGCGAAAAAACTGTCCACAGGCTGTGGAGGAAAGTTGGCCACAAATCCCCAGGGGTCTGACCTGGCATGATCCACTTCCGGTCGGCCGGCCTGTGGACGCAGTCTGGACAACTTATCCATCCCCAGGGTGTGGACGGGAGATCGGGCCGCTTTCTGTGGAGAAGCCGGCCTCGACGCCCCTTATTCGAACAGGGGTTGAGGGCGCGTCACTCGCCGAAGGCCGCCGGACACGACGCAGGACACGACGCAAGACACGACACCGGGCATGACGAAGGCGCCCCGGGACGGTGTCCCGGAGCGCCTTGAGGCGTCCTGAAGGCGGTCGCGGACGCGTCCGCCGCGACCCGGTCCGCCGCTGTCAGCCGTTCTTGATGCGGTTGGTCAGCTCGGTGACCTGGTTGTAGATGGAGCGCCGCTCGGCCATCAACGCGCGGATCTTCCGGTCCGCGTGCATCACCGTCGTGTGGTCGCGGTTGCCGAACTGCGCGCCGATCTTGGGCAGCGACAGATCGGTCAGCTCACGGCAGAGGTACATCGCGATCTGGCGCGCCGTCACCAGCACCCGGCTGCGCGAGGATCCGCAGAGGTCCTCCACGGTCAGCCCGAAGTAGTCGGCCGTCGCCGCCATGATGGCGCCCGCGGTGATCTCGGGTGCCGAGTCCTCGCCCCCCGGGATGAGGTCCTTGAGCACGATCTCGGTCAGCCCGAGGTCCACCGGCTGCCGGTTGAGCGAGGCGAACGCCGTCACCCGGATCAGCGCGCCCTCCAGCTCGCGGATGTTGCGGGAGATCCGCGAGGCGATGAACTCCAGCACCTCGGGCGGGGCGTTCAACTGCTCCTGCACGGCCTTCTTACGGAGGATCGCGATACGCGTCTCCAGCTCCGGCGGCTGCACGTCGGTGGTGAGGCCCCACTCGAAGCGGTTGCGCAGCCGGTCCTCCAGGGTGATCAGCTGCTTGGGCGGCCGGTCCGAGGACAGCACGATCTGCTTGTTCGCGTTGTGGAGCGTGTTGAAGGTGTGGAAGAACTCCTCCTGCGTCGACTCCTTGCTCGCCAGGAACTGGATGTCGTCGACGAGCAGGATGTCGACGTCCCGGTAGCGCTTGCGGAAGGTGTCGCCCTTGCCGTCGCGGATGGAGTTGATGAACTCGTTGGTGAACTCCTCCGAACTCACGTACCGCACCCGCGTGCCGGGGTAGAGGCTGCGCGCGTAGTGGCCGATGGCGTGCAGCAGGTGCGTCTTGCCGAGTCCGGACTCGCCGTAGATGAAGAGCGGGTTGTACGCCTTGGCCGGGGCCTCCGCGACGGCGACGGCCGCCGCGTGCGCGAACCGGTTGGACGCCCCGATGACGAAGGTGTCGAAGAGGTACTTGGGGTTGAGGCGCGCGTGGTGCTCACCGGGCCCCGGCGGCGGCGAGGCCTGGGCGCCTAGCGGCCCCGTCGCCCCGCCCCGGCCGCCGTGCCGCGACTGCTGCGGGTCGAGGTCGTGCCGCTCGGGGCGCTGCTGCCGCTGCTGTTCGTAGGGGTGGCTGTCCTGCGACTGCGGCGGCCGATAGTCGTGCTGGGGCTGCTGCGGGCGCGCGGTCGCGTACGGGTCACGGTCCTGGAAGCCGCCGAGCCGCTGCTGCTGCCAGGACAGGTCCTCCTGCGTCCGGGGCCAGGCGCCGGGGTCGGGGCGCTGCTGCTGGTAGTCGGGGTAGGCGGGCCGGGCCGTCGGCATGCCGTCGTCGTCGGAGGGGCGGCGGCCGTAGGGGTGGTAGCCGCCGTCCGGGCGCATGTCGTCGTGCCGGGAGTCGTCCGACCGCGGGTCGTCGTGCCGGGGATCGCGGGGATCGCGGGGATCGCGGGGATCGCGGCCGTCGTCGTGCTGCGGGTTCTGGTAGCGGTTCTGCTGGGGCGGCAGCGGTACGGGGTCGCCCGCCGAGTCGTCCACGGTGATGGCGATACGGATCGGCCGGCCGCACTCGCGGCTCAGGGTCTCGCTGATGAGCGGGGCCAGGCGCCCCTCGAGCACGCGCTTGCCCCACTCGTTGGGCACGGCCAGCAGCGCGGTGTCGGCCACCAGTGCGAGTGGCTGGCAACGCTCGATCCACTGTTTGTCCTTGGGCTCTACGCCCTGCTGGCCCTCCCTGAGGAGCTGCTCCAGCACTCGTGGCCACACTGCGGCAAGATCGGCAGGTACGTCAGCCACAGGGCACGCTCTCTCGCTGGTCCCACGAATATGTGGTTCTCGGGACGGGGTGGGAAGACCGGCGGAAAAGAATCCGGAGTTCAGCCACGGTAGTCAGGCCGACCCACGCGGTTCAAGTTGTTGTCCACAGGCTGTGCATAATGGAACGTGGCAGCTAGCTGGTTTGACCGTATGGCGTAGCCGCGCGTACCGTGACCAGGTCGAGTTGTCGATGGCTGCTGCCGCCTGCCTCCGATGGGCAAGGATCACGATCTGTGGTCGTGAAGCGGTGCACTCGGGCGTAATCGCGAGCTTCTCGTGGGCGCACGGTGACAGCCAGGCGATGTCCCGCCCTCCCAATCATCATTTCTGGAGCCCCCGAGTGAGCAAGCGCACCTTCCAGCCGAACAACCGTCGTCGTGCCAAGACCCACGGCTTCCGGCTCCGTATGCGCACCCGTGCCGGCCGCGCGATTCTCGCGAACCGCCGTGGCAAGGGTCGCGCCAACCTGTCCGCCTGATCGCCAACAGGTTATGACGTGCTGCCTACCGAGAATCGGCTGAGGCGGCGCGAGGATTTCGCGACCGCGGTACGCCGGGGACGACGGGCCGGACGCCCGCTTCTTGTCGTACATCTACGTAGCGGTACTACGGGCCCGCACGCGCCTGGGGAGAGCGATCCCCCGACGCGGGCGGGTTTCGTCGTAAGCAAAGCCGTGGGCGGGGCCGTCGTACGGACCCGGGTGAAGCGGAAACTCCGTCATCTCATACGCGATCGGCTGTCCCGGCTGGCCCCCGGTAGCCTGGTTGTCGTACGAGCGCTGCCCGGTGCGGGCGACGCCGACCATGCACAGCTGGCCCGAGACCTGGACGCCGCCCTTGAGCGGCTGCTGGGAGGGGGCGCCCGATGAAGTACCCGCTGCTGGCTCTGATCAAGCTGTACCAGTGGACGATCAGCCCGTTGCTCGGGCCCGTCTGCCGGTACTACCCATCGTGTTCCCACTACGGCTACACGGCCATCGACCGGCATGGCGCGGTCAAGGGCATCGGTCTCACGGCCTGGCGCATTCTGCGGTGCAATCCGTGGTCGCCGGGCGGTGTGGACCACGTCCCACCGCGCAAGCGCCCGCGGTGGCATGAACTGCTGCGCAACGCGTGGCGCGGCACCAAGGGCGGGCAATCCGCCGCCGGCGTGCCTTCCGGGGGTTCGGCCTCGGCCCCCGAAACTCCGAGTCCGGCCGCAGAGACCTCGTCCAATGCTCAAGGAGCTTGATTAGTGGACACGATTGCCAGTTTCTTCAGTTTCATCACCACGCCAGTCTCGTGGGTCATCGTCCAGTTCCACAGCGTGTACGGGGCGATCTTCGGCCCCGATACGGGCTGGGCCTGGGGACTGTCCATCGTGTCCCTGGTGGTCCTGATCCGTATCTGTCTGATCCCGCTGTTCGTCAAGCAGATCAAGTCGACCCGGAACATGCAGGTCCTTCAGCCCAAGATGAAGGCCATCCAGGAGCGCTACAAGAACGACAAGCAGCGTCAGTCCGAAGAGATGATGAAGCTGTACAAGGAGACGGGCACCAACCCGCTCTCCTCGTGCCTTCCCATCCTGGCGCAGTCACCGTTCTTCTTCGCCCTCTACCACGTGCTCTCCAGCATCGCGTCGGGCAAGACGATCGGCGTCATCAACCAGTCGCTGCTCGACAGCGCGCGACAGGCGCACATTTTCGGCGCCCCGCTGGCCGCCAAGTTCACCGACAGCGCCGACAAGGTCGCGTCCCTGGACGCCACGCAGGTCTCCGTACGCGTCGTCACCGCGATCATGATCGTCCTGATGTCGGCGTCGCAGTTCTACACGCAGCGCCAGCTGATGACGAAGAACGTCGACCTGACGGTCAAGACGCCGTACATGCAGCAGCAGAAGATGCTGATGTACATCTTCCCGCTGATCTTCATGGTGATGGGCATCAACTTCCCCGTCGGTGTCCTCGTCTACTGGCTGACCACCAACGTGTGGACCATGGGCCAGCAGATGTACGTGATCAACCAGAACCCGACTCCGGGCAGCAAGGCCCAGGACCAGTACCTCCAGCGGCTGCTCAAGAGCATCGCCACGCACAACGAGGTCCGCTCGAAGCGCAGGCGCAACATCGTCTCGGCGATCGTGGCCAAGGGGCCCGACCGCAACGACAATGAGCGTAAGTTCGTCAACAGCCTCTCCAAGACCGGTCTTGTCGCCCAGCCGGACGGCACGGTGATCAAGGGTGAGGCCCTGCCCGAGGGCGAGGCGCACGGCGCGAAGCGGCAGCAGCCCAAGCGTCAGCCCAAGTCGAAGCGGCAGGCCGGCGGCGGTCAGCAGCCCGCGTCGAAGACCTCGGGAACGACGCCTTCGGACGACGCCGCCGACGCCGCGCCCAAGACGTCGCTGCAGAAGAACGACGAGCCGAAGGACAGCCAGCCCAAGCAGCCACCGCGCAAGAACGGCAGCGGTGGCGCACGGGCCAAGGCCGGGGCGCGCAAGGGTCAGCAGCGGCCCAAGCACCCGACCAAGAAGTAAGCGCAGCTTCCCGTAGCCCGATGGGCCCGTAGTCAGCCCGTAGTAAGAAGGAGTCCATCCGTGTCGGAAGGCACCATCTCCGCCGCCGCCGAGGGTAGCGACACCCTCACCCGTCTTGAGCAGGAAGGCGAGATCGCGGCCGACTATCTCGAAGGTCTGCTCGACATCGCCGACCTCGACGGCGACATCGACATGGACGTCGAGGCCGACCGGGCCGCGGTTTCGATCATCAGCGATGTGAGCGGCCGTGATCTGCAGAAGCTCGTCGGGCGGGACGGCGAGGTACTCGAAGCACTCCAGGAGCTGACGCGGCTCGCGGTGCACCGGGAGACCGGCGACCGCAGCCGGCTGATGCTGGACATCGGCGGCTTCCGGGCGAAGAAGCGCACGGAGCTCGCCGAGCTGGGCGCCAAGACGGCCGACGAGGTGAAGAGCACCGGTGAGCCGGTGAAGCTGGACCCCATGACGCCCTTCGAGCGCAAGGTCGTGCACGACGCCGTCGCGGCGGCCGGACTGCGCAGCGAGTCCGAGGGCGAGGAGCCGCAGCGCTTCGTCGTCGTACTCCCTGCCTGAGCGGTCTCTCGGTTCTCGGCCCCGTCTGTCCACAGGCGGGGCCGAACTTTGTCAGCCACACAGTGACTGTGAGCCACACTCTGGTGGTTCAGAACGGAAGGACGGTTCCCGTGACGGAGGCAGAAGAGCTTCCCCCTGCGCCGGACGAGGCGAGGACGGTGTTCGGAGACTCCTTCCCGGCGGCCGTCCGGTACGCGGAGCTCCTCGCTGACGCGGGAGTCACCCGTGGTCTCATCGGGCCGCGTGAGGTGCCGCGGCTCTGGGAGCGGCACCTGATGAACTGCGCGGTGCTCTCCGAGGTCGTGCCCGAGGGTGTGAGCGTCTGTGACGTCGGCTCGGGCGCCGGGCTGCCGGGGATCCCGCTGGCGCTGGTACGGCC
The DNA here is from genome assembly GCF_042670825.1 of Streptomyces sp. NPDC057137. Taxonomy (NCBI): domain Bacteria; kingdom Bacillati; phylum Actinomycetota; class Actinomycetes; order Kitasatosporales; family Streptomycetaceae; genus Streptomyces; species Streptomyces sp. NPDC057137. The sequence continues at coordinate 116,944 of NZ_JBHUUW010000007.1, forward strand.
GGATCTGCGCATCACGCTGCTGGAGCCGCTGCTCCGGCGCACGAACTTCCTCCAGGAAGTCGTCGAGCTCCTGGGCCTGGACCATGTGACGGTGGTACGGGGGCGCGCCGAGGAGGTACTCGGGACGCTCCAGCCCGTCCATGTGGTGACGGCACGCGCCGTGGCACCGCTGGACCGGCTGGCCGGCTGGGGCGTACCACTGCTGCGCCCGTACGGAGAGATGCTGGCGCTCAAGGGGGACACGGCCGAGGAGGAGCTGAAGGGCGCCCGGTCGGCACTGAGCAAGCTCGGTGTGATCGATGCCTCGGTGCTGCGGGTCGGCGAGGGGCTGGTCGATCCGCCGGCCACCGTGGTGCGCGCGGAGGTCGGGGAGAGTCCCGGCGGGGTGCGGTTCGCCACGAAGCGCGCCAAGGCCGCCCGCGCCGACCGGGCACGCCGCCGCCGGTGACACCGCCGCCGACGGTGACCGGTGGTCTCCGTCGGCGATCTCTGCCGGTGCTGCTCCATAGAAGCAGCCCGGACCATCCACTGCGGAGTGTCGTGACGGTCTGGCCCTGCGGCGAGTGCATCGTGTTTCACGTGAAACGTCGCTCACTGCTGCAGGGCATTATCGGCCGAGGTCGCGCCGCTTCCACACCGCGGGGCAAGAAACCCCTCGTAAGGGGTACCGGGTTGGCCACAGATATGGATTCATCCACAGAACCACGGGCCTCGCTGGTTCCCGACCCCGAAAGCATGGCAGGCTCTCCTCATTGCGAGCCTGAAGTCGAGGAGAGTGAATCCTTGCGGTCCGACGCCAACATCGCGGGACCGATGACCGATCCGGTCCCCGGTCCCCGTTCCGAGTCGTCGGGCGGCGATGTTTCACGTGAAACATCACCGCCCCCGATGGACGACACCCCCATCGGCCGCGCCGCCCAGCTGGCCGTGGAGGCCCTGGGGCGCGCCGGTGAGGGCCTGCCACGCCCCGAGCAGACGCGGGTCATGGTCGTCGCCAACCAGAAGGGCGGCGTCGGCAAGACCACGACCACGGTCAATCTCGCCGCCTCGCTCGCGCTGCACGGCGCGCGCGTCCTCGTGGTCGACCTCGATCCCCAGGGCAACGCCTCCACGGCGCTCGGGATCGATCACCACGCCGAAGTCCCCTCGATCTATGACGTCCTGGTGGAGAGCAAGCCGCTCTCCGAGGTGGTCCAGCCTGTGGTGGACGTCGAAGGTCTCTTCTGTGCGCCCGCCACCATCGACCTCGCCGGTGCGGAGATCGAGCTGGTGTCGCTGGTCGCGCGGGAGAGCCGGCTTCAGCGGGCGATCGAGGCGTACGAGCAGCCGCTGGACTACATCCTGATCGACTGCCCGCCGTCGCTCGGCCTGTTGACCGTCAACGCGCTGGTCGCCGGCGCCGAGGTGCTGATCCCCATCCAGTGCGAGTACTACGCGCTCGAAGGGCTGGGGCAGCTGATCCGGAACGTGGACCTGGTGCGGGCGCATCTGAACCCCACCCTGCATGTGTCCACGATTCTGCTCACCATGTACGACGGCAGGACCCGGCTCGCCTCGCAGGTGGCCGACGAGGTCCGCAGCCACTTCGGTGAGGAGGTGCTGCGGACGAGCATCCCTCGGTCGGTCCGCATCTCGGAGGCGCCGAGCTACGGGCAGACGGTACTGACCTATGATCCGGGTTCCAGCGGCTCGCTGTCGTACCTCGAGGCCGCTCGTGAAATCGCCCTGCGTGGGGTCGGCATGAGCTACGACGTCAAGCATGCCCACGCGATCGGCAACAGTCAGCAGAGCATTTCGAAGGGGACGCAGTGAGCGACCGACGTAGAGGTTTGGGGCGTGGGCTCAATGCGCTGATCCCCGCGGCTCCGCAGGAGAAGCAGGCAGCCTCTTCCGGGGAGGGCAACTCCTCCGGGCAGGGCCCGGTCCTGACGGCGGAGCGGGGTGTCGCGGCGGCCAAGGTGACGACGCTGCCGCAGACGCCCGCACCGGCGACGGCGGAGATTCCCGCCCAGGACACGCCGGTTCCGGCCGAGGTGACCGCGCCGGAAGGCGTGTACTTCGCCGAAGTGCCGATGGACTACATCACGCCGAACCCACGGCAGCCCCGTGAGGTGTTCGACGAGGACGCGCTCGCCGAGCTGGTCACCTCCATCAAGGAGGTGGGGCTGCTCCAGCCCATCGTCGTACGGCAGTTGGGGCCGGAGCGCTTCGAGCTCATCATGGGCGAGCGGCGCTGGCGGGCCTGCCGGGAAGCCGGCCTGGAGCGCATTCCGGCGATCGTCCGCGCCACCGAGGACGAGAAGCTGCTGCTGGACGCCCTGCTGGAGAACCTCCACCGCGCGCAGCTGAACCCGCTGGAAGAGGCCGCCGCCTACGACCAGTTGCTCAAGGACTTCCACTGCACGCACGATCAGCTGGCCGACCGGATCGGGCGCTCGCGTCCGCAGGTCTCCAACACGCTGCGGCTGCTGCGGCTCTCGCTTCCCGTGCAGCGCAGGGTCGCCGCCGGGGTGCTGTCGGCCGGGCACGCCAGGGCGCTGCTCTCGGTGGACGACTCGGACGAGCAGGACCGGCTGGCCCATCGCATCGTGGCCGAGGGGCTGTCCGTGCGTGCGGTCGAGGAGATCGTGACCCTGATGGGTTCACGACCCAAGAGCACGCCCCGGTCGAAGGGTCTGCGAGCCGGTGCGCTGCCGTCGCCGGCGCTGAACGATCTGGCTTCCCGGCTGTCGGACCGCTTCGAGACCCGGGTGAAGGTCGACCTCGGTCAGAAGAAGGGGAAGATCACCGTCGAGTTCGCCTCGCTGGTCGATCTGGAGCGCATCCTCGGCACTCTCGCCCCCGGCGAGGGGCGCGTCCTGGACAGGGGACCCGCCGACGAGGACGGGGACGACGCCGACGGCGTGGACGGCCCGGACCGGTCGAACGGACTTGAGCCCGACGAGGGCTGACCCTCCGCACACCGCCATCAGGGCGGGCCTTGTCCGGTGCGTACCGGAACACGGCCCGCCCTTTGCCGTCCCCCGCTGTGCGAGGCACCTCTGGGTGGATACGATGCGTTCTGGTATGGCGCATCCACCTTGATCCACCTCAGAGGAAGGGCGGGGCCATGCAATTGGTGAGCCGCAGCCAACTGATGTCAGCTGGACTGGGCCTGGGGGTCGTCGGCGGTTTCGTCGGCAGCCTGCTTCGGGAGCGCAGCGCGCTGACCGCGGCTCGTGGCGCGGCAGGCGCAGGAAGTGAGGAACTGCCTCGATGGGGCGTCGGCTCGTACCGCTCACGCTGGACAACCTTCCCGACCTCCCCCGGCGATGCGGGGAGTGCGTCTTCTGGGAGCTTGATCCGGTCAGGGGAAAAGCGGCGGTAGGAGCCGGCAGGGGCCGTCAGGAGAAGGAAGCCTGGATCTCGGCCGTCCTGTTGGAGTGGGGGTCGTGCGGCCGGCTGGTCTATGTGGACGACGTGCCCGTCGGCTTCGTTCTGTACGCGCCTCCGGCTTACGTGCCCCGCGCCACGGCGTTTCCGACGAGTCCGGTCTCTCCTGACGCCGTACAGCTGATGACCGGCTGGATCATGCCGGGCTATCGGGGGCAGGGGCTCGGCCGCGTGCTGGTGCAGACCGTCGCGAAGGATCTGCTGCGGCGAGAGTTCAAGGCGATCGAGGCGTTCGGGGACGCGCGCTGGAAGGAGCCGGCCTGTGTACTGCCGGCGGATCATCTGCTGGCGGTGGGGTTCAAGACCGTACGGACGCATCCCGCATACCCGCGGCTGAGGCTTGATCTGCGGACGACGCTCTCCTGGAAGGAAGACGTGGAGCACGCGCTGGACAGGCTGCTGGGCGCGGTGCAGAAGGACCCGGCGCTCAGGCCGCTCTGATCGGACAAGAAACGGGCCCGTCCCCCTCTGCAGGGGGACGGGCCCGTTTCACGTGAAACATCGCGCGTGGTGCGTGTGCGCGGTGCTTAGTTGGTGGCTTCCTTGCTCACCGGCGCACTGTCACCGATGAAGCTCTCCAGGTCGCGCACGATGGCGGCCTTGGGCTTGGCGCCGACGATGGTCTTGGCGACCTCGCCGTTCTGGTAGACGTTCAGCGTCGGGATGGACATGACGCCGTACTTGGCTGCGGTGGCCGGGTTCTCGTCGATGTTGAGCTTGACGACCTCGATCTTGTCGCCGTGCTCGGCCGCGATGGCTTCGAGCGACGGAGCGATCTGGCGGCACGGTCCGCACCAGGCGGCCCAGAAGTCCACCAGTACGGGCTTGTCACTCTTGAGGACGTCCTCGTCGAACGAGTCGTCGGTCACATGCTTCAGGTCGCCGGCCACGGCGGCCTCCTAACTTCGTGGGGTGTGGGTACGCGGTACTGCTGGTCAGACGGAAGCGGTCTTCTCCGACTCGGCGCTCTTCTCCGGCTCGGCGGCGTTCTCGCCGTCGGCCAGCGCGGAGAGGAAGCGCTCGGCGTCGAGGGCCGCGGAACAGCCGGTGCCCGCGGCGGTGATCGCCTGACGGTAGGTGTGGTCGACGACGTCGCCGGCGGCGAAGACGCCCGTGAGATTGGTGCGCGTCGAGGGCGCGTCCACCGTGAGGTAGCCCTCGCCGTCGAGGTCGAGCTGGCCCTTGAAAAGCTCGGTACGCGGGTCGTGGCCCACGGCGATGAATAGCCCGGTCACCGGCAGCTCGGACGTCTCACCGGTCTTGGTGTTGCGCAGGGTCAGACCGGAGAGCTTCTGCTCACCGTGGATCTCCTCGACCGCGCTGTCCCAGGCGAACCGGATCTTCGGGTCGGCGAAGGCCCGGTCCTGCATGGCCTTCGAGGCCCGCAGGCTGTCCCGGCGGTGGACGATCGTGACCGACTTGGCGAACCGGGAGAGGAAGGTCGCCTCCTCCATCGCCGTGTCGCCGCCGCCGACCACCGCGATGTCCTGGTCCTTGAAGAAGAACCCGTCACACGTGGCACACCAGGAGACGCCGCGTCCGGAGAGGGCGTCCTCACGGGGCAGTCCGAGCTTGCGGTGCTGCGAGCCGGTCGTGACGATCACGGCCTTGGCCCGGTGCACGACGCCCGCCGTGTCGGTGACCGTCTTGATCTCCCCGGTGAGGTCGACCGAGATGACGTCGTCCGGGACGAGCTCGGCACCGAACCGCTCCGCCTGCGCCCGCATGTTGTCCATCAGGTCGGGGCCCATGATGCCGTCGCGGAAGCCGGGGAAGTTCTCCACGTCGGTCGTGTTCATCAGCGCGCCACCCGCGGTGACGGCACCCTCGAACACGAGGGGATGCAGCGACGCGCGTGCGGTGTAGAGCGCAGCCGTGTATCCGGCCGGCCCGGAGCCGATGATGATCACATTACGAACGTCGCTCACGGGTTTCTTCCTCGTCTCTGCAGACTGCCTGCTACTGCCAACGGGGCGGTTCAGGACTCTCACCCCACCCAACGGATCCTACGGGCCTCGCATTCCCGCGAGGTCCCGGCGGCACCGGGCAGTCTGTCAGCGGCGGGGATAGGTCTGCGTGAGCAGGAGTTCACCCTTGACGGGCGGGACGTTGTCGACGCACGCCGCGTCGATCACATACGCCTGCACCAAGCTGCCGTCGGTGGGGTCCGACAGGACGAGGAGGAAGGCGTCCGTGCCCTCGTACGTGCCCCTCTCGGCGGCGAGCGGCGTGTCCGAACGGCCCGTCCCCTGCTGGATACAGGGCGGCACCTGCTGCATCAGCTTGGGGGAGGCGGAGGTGCTGGGCGCTTCCTTGGTGGATTCCTGGCCCTCGGCCACGCGCGGCTCGCCGGTGACGGGGGCGGGCTTGAGCAGGGTGTGGACCTTCTCCCGCATCCCGGTCCCGGAGAACGCCATGTCGCCGCCGTCGGCCTGGCTCGCCCCCGCGTCGCTCTTGTAGGAGGACGCGGTGTCTCCACCGGAGAGCGACGACGTCTGGAACAGCAGAACGCTCACGCCGATCGCCGCGGTTCCGAAGACGGCGCCGAAGATCGCACCGCGACGGCGGCGCTGCTGGCGAGCGCGGCCGGGGCCGGTGGCCGCTCGTGGGCGGCCGGCGGGGCGGTCCGCCCGGTCCGTCCGAGGAGCGTCGGCGGCGGGGACCGGCTCGGACTCCCGCTCCCGCTCGCGTGTGTCCGGAGCGTCGTCGGTGGACTCGGCGGTGGTCTCGTCGGTGGCTTCGACGGCGGCTTCGGTGGGGCGCGATGTTTCACGTGAAACATCGGCGACCGTCTCCACCACGTGCGGGTCCGGTGCGGTCGCGCTCAGCAGCGCCTCGGCGGCCAGGGCGGCATCGACCCGGGCGGCCACGTCGGCGGGCATACGCGGCGGGCCGGGCAGCGAGCCCAGCAGTCCCCGGATCTCCTCCAGCGACTGGTGGACATCGGCGCACAGCGAGCAGCTGTCGAGATGTTCCCGCACCTCGGTGCTCCGCGCGGGGGAGAGCAGGCCCTCCGTGAGGTCGGAGATCTCCGAGACGTCCGGGTGCTCGGTCGTGCCGGTCGTGGTTGTCACGCGCGCCCACCTCCTCCCTTCACGGCGGCAGGACCTTGTGGTCCCGCGTCTGGTCCGGTGTCTGGCCCTGTGTCCGGTCCTCTGTTCAGCGGTCCCGGCTCCGATGGGACGGATGTCCCCGGCGTCCGGTTCCTTTGTGGTCCCAGACCGCCTCTCTCGCCGGTGCCGCCGGCGCTCTCCCGTAGATGGGTGAGCATCGGCAGGAGTCTGGCCCGGCCGCGCGCGCAGCGGCTTTTTATGGTCCCGACGGGTACGTCGAGGACTTGCGCGGCCTCCGCCACGGGGTACCCCTGCATATCGACCAGGACCAGCGCGGCCCGCTGGTCGGCGGGCAGCTTGGCGAGAGCGACGAGAAGCTGACGGTGGAGGTCCTGGCGCTCGGCGGGGGCCTCGGCCGACTCGTGGGGTTCGAGGAGCTGATCCAGACGCTCCGTGTCGTCCACGGGAGACGTCTTGCGGGAGGCGGCCTTCCTCGCGCGGTCGAGACAGGCGTTGACGGTGATGCGGTGCAGCCAGGTCGTGACGGCGGACTGGCCGCGGAAGGTGTGGGCGGCGCGGAAGGCGGACACGAGCGCGTCCTGCACGGCGTCGGCGGCTTCCTCGCGGTCTCCCAGCGTGCGCAGCGCCACGGCCCAGAGGCGGTCGCGGTGACGTCGTACGAGCTCACCGAAGGCGTCAGGATCCCCCTCGACGTGCCGGGCCAGGAGGTCCTGGTCGTTCACGTCGCCGAGTGTGGCGTCTTCCAACGGTGAGCCCCCTCCCCTGGTCCGCAGGGTCAGCCTATGACCTTGATCTCCGAGATCCCGCCCCGGAACTCGTTTGCTGAGGTGTCCGGAGCGAGTTCCGTGATGTGGATCAGTACGTATCTGGTTCTGACGGGCTTGTCCAGGGCGGCCTTCACATTGCTGCCGGTCTGCCCCAGTTCGGTGATGCGCTGGGAGAAGTCCGACAGGCCCGCCGGTGACGAGGCGTTCTCGCCGGCGGCGAGGACCTGGACCTTCTGGCCGCCGCGGTACATGGCGACATCGACGCCGTACACATCCTGCACGCTGCCGAGATCGACGACTATCCCGCTGCCGCCCTTGCGGCTGGGCAGATTCCCGTAGTTCGCGTAGCCGGTGTACTTCGGGGTGATCCAGGCCGTGCCGGTGTTGCCGTCCGTGGCCAGGGGGACGTCCTGCTCCTTGACGCCGGAACCGTCGGGCGCGAACACCGCGGTGTCGGCGATCTTCAGATTCTTCGGGGTCCGAGGCGGAGGCTTCTGCTGGTCGCCGTCCGCCGACTGGGAGTGGGTTGTCTCGTCGGAGTTCTTGCGGTTGAGCATGTAGTCGGCGACCTGCCAGCTGGCGAGCCCCAGCACGGCGATGAGGAGAGCGGAGACCGTCCACTTCAATGCCTTGCCGGTACGGCTCTGCAGGGGCGGCGGCGGGACAGGCACGGGCCGCGCGGCGGGCTGACCGATGGGCCGGGTGGCGGGGCGCGCGTACGAGCCCTGCTGATAGGTCGTGCGCTGGTACTCCGGCGGCGCGGCGAACGTGGGCTCCGGGGGCCGGACGCGGGGCATCTCGGCGACGGCCTTGGCCAGTTCGTCCGGGGTGGTGCAGGGCGGATCCTGGCGCGAGGCGGTGGCGCCCTCGTTGACCAGGGCGCGCATGGCGAGTTCGGACAGGCCGCGGTGGACCCCGGCCCGTACCTGGTCGGGGGCGATCAGACCGACGCCCTTCGGCAGCCCCGCGAGGCCGTACGCGTCCGTCTCGTACGGCCAGCGGTGCGTCAGCGCCGCGTACAGGAGCGCGCCGATCGCCTCGGTGTCGGTGCGCTGGGGGCGTTCCGCGCTGATGCCGCGCAGGGCGGCGTTCACGGCGAGGCCGCGGATCCGGTACTGGCCGGTGGAGCTGCGCAGGACGGCCCCGGGCGTCAGCTTCAGATGGGCCAGGCCCTCGCGGTGCGCGGCGGCCAGCGCCTGGGACACCTGGCTGACGAGCTGGTAGGCGTCGTGGGCCTCCATCGGGCCGGCGGCGAGGATCGCGGTGAGTTCCGTCGCGTCGGGCAGCCACTCGTGGACGACGTAGACGAGGTCGTTCTCCTCGACGGCGTCGAGGACCTGGACGAAGCGCGGGTCTCCGAGGAGCGCGGAGGAGCGGGCCGCCGCCAGCACGGAGCGGGCTCGTGGGTGGTCGGCCGGCAGGAGGTGGACGCCGACGGCGCGACGCAGCTTCTCGTCGACCGCGCGCCAGCTGCTGAATCCGTCCAGACGGGTGACGCACTCTTCGAGACGGTAGCGTCCGGCGAGCTTGTGGCCGCTGTGGAGTTCGGGCGCCGCCACGGGCGGCCGGGTCTCCTGGCGCTTCCCGCCGCCCGTCTCCGCCTGCTTCCCGCCGCCGGGCTTCTCCGACTTCTCGGTCGCGGACTCCGCCGGCTGCTCGGCCACGGGCTCCCCGGGCTTGTCGTCCTCTGTCTTCTGGGCTTTCGCCACCCCGTCGGTGGTGGCCTTGTCCGCCTGGGCGGCCGGCGGTTCGTCACCGCTGTTGTCGGCCACCTCGACGGCAGCCGTGCTCCGTTCCGCCACCGTCGCTCCTGCCTCCCCATCCGTTGCGCACTGTCCAACAGCCACGCCAATTGTGCCCACAGTTGGACGCTATGCACGACACACGGCGGCCGACGATGGTTGTGCTCGGGCGCCGCGCGCTAGCGCCCGAGGCGGCCCCGGACCATTCCGACCAAGGCGTTCATCTCTTCGATACGCAGTTTTCGCGCGACGACGAAGAAGCCGCCCAGCAGGACGATTCCGCCGACCGCCAGCGCGGCGAACGAGCCCAGCACTTCACTGCCGAGCTTCTCGAGTACGAAGTAGGCGACCGCGCCGGCGGCGATCGTGCCGGGGACGGACGCCAGGCAGAGCCGGGCGTACGTACGCAGGACGTGCGAGCCGTCCAGATCGCCTCCCAGCAGCTTCTTGAGCCTGCGCCAGGCGATGCCCACGCCGACGGCGTAGGCGAGGCCGTACGAGGCGGCCATGCCCACGACGGCCCAGCGCGAGGGGAGGACGACGAAGCAGACGGCGGAGGCGGCGGCGTTCACGGCGGCCACGATGACCGTGTTGTAGAAGGGAGTTCGGGTGTCCTCGTACGCGTAGAAGGCACGCAGCACCACGTACTGCACGGAGAACGGGATCAGACCGAGGCCGAAGGCCATCAGCATGTAGCCCATGGAGCGCGCCGATTCGATACCGGAGGAGCCGAAGATCAGCGTGCACATCGGGATGCCGAGTGCGACGAAGCTGAAGGCGACGGGGACGATCGCGACGGCCGAGTTGCGCAGGCCCTGCGAGATGTCGTCGCGTACGGCTCCGGTGTCGCCGTCGTGCGCCGAGCGGGAGAGCCGGGGCAGCAGGGCCGCCATGACCGAGACGGTGATGATGGCCTGGGGCATGCCCCAGATCAGCTGGGCGTTGGAGTAGGCGATGTAACCCGCGCCCTGGGTGCCCGAGTCGACGCCCGCCGCCGTGGAGAGCTGCGAGACGACCAGCACACCGGCCTGGTTGGCGAGGACGAACAGCACGGTCCACTTGGCGAGCTTGGCGGCCTTGCCGAGGCCGTGGCCGCGCCAGTCGAACCGCAGCCGGATCCGGAAGCCGGTCTCGCGGAGGTAGGGGATCATCGCGAGGGCCTGGACGGTGAGGCCGAGCACCACGCCGACACCGAGCAGGCGCTCCGCCTCGGGCGGGATGGACGCGACCGTCATCCCGGAGTCCTCGGCGGTGCCGTACACCCAGATGAACATGACGAGGGTGGCGATGATGATGATGTTGTTGAGGACCGGCGTCCACATCATCGCGCCGAACCTGCCGCGGGCGTTGAGGATCTGCCCCATCACCACGTGCACGCCCATGAAGAAGATGGTGATCAGGCAGTAGCGCACGAAGGTGACGGCGACGTCGTTGGCCGCGGGGTTGTCGGCGATGCTCACCGACATGAGGCGCACCAGCAGCGGGGCGGCGAACACCGAGAGCGCGGTCAGTGTGCCGAGGATGACGACGACCAGCGTGAGCAGGCGGTTCGCGTACGCCTCGCCGCCGTCCTCGTCGTCCTTCATCGCGCGGATGAGCTGCGGCACGAACACGGAGTTGAGGCCGCCGCCGATGGTCAGGATGTAGATCATCGTCGGCAGGGTGATGGCGAGCTGGAAGGTGTCGCCGAGAGTGGCGGCACCGAGGGCGGCCACGATCAGCGCGGAGCGTACGAAGCCGGTGAGCCGGGAGACGAGCGTGCCCGCCGCCATCACCGCGCTGGACTTCAGCAGCCCCGAGGCCCGTCCGCCGGCCTTCTTCGCGGGCGGCGGCGCGGGGGCCGCCTCAGGTTCGGCGGCCGGCGGCCGGCCCATCCCCTGCTGGTCGCGGAAGAGATGCGCGAAGGCGTCGGGCTCCTGCTCGCCGGTGCGTGCCCGGGTGACGAGCTCGTCGACGCCCATGAACTGCGTGGTCCGCGCGTCGTCCCCGAACGGGAGGTGGCGTGACGGGCCGTCGGGCTCGGGCGGCGGGGGCTGGGCCCAGACGCGCGGATCGGGGGAGTGCTGCTGCACCGGCGGCTGCTGGTAGAGCGGCATCGTCTCCGGATAGGTGCCGGGAGGCGGCGGCGGATGCGCGGCGCGGTCGTACAGCGCCTCGGACACCGGGTCCTGCGCCGAGAGGTCCTGCGCGCGGTAGGGATCGTGCTGGTAGGCGTCCTGGACGTACGGATCCTGGGCGTAGGCGTCCTGCGCGTACTGGTCCGGGCTGTACGGGGCCTGGGCATAGGGCGCCTGGGTGTACGGAGCTTGGGTGTACGGCCCCGGGGCGTACGGGCCCTGGTCGTAGTGGCCCTGGTCGTACGGATTCTGTGCGGGGTCGGGCACGGGGGCGTTGGGGTCGGCTGCGGGGGGCTGCGGCGGAACATGCCCTGCCGGATCGCCGCCAGCACCTTGCCCGCGGTCACCGTCGTACGGCGCGTTCATGGTTACCCCACCTCATCGTCCCCGGCCGGCCGGCCACGACATCGCTCAACGGTCCACTTTCTCACCCTTGCCCGACGGGTCCCCGCTTTCCGGACGGGTGTCCGGGGTCGGGTCACTCGGCTGCCCGGGTTCGGCGCCGTTGATGTCTCCGGGAGTCTCCTCCGCCGACGGCGGAGCGACGGGTGCCGGGGCCGGGTTCGCGGCGGCGGCCTCGTCGGGGGCACTGTCGTGGGCGTCGCCGTTCCCGGCGGCCTCGTCAGTGGTCTCGTCAGCGCCACCGGCCTCGGCGGCGGCGTCCGCGGCGGTCTTGTCCTCGGCCGCCTTCGCCGCCACCGCCCGCTTGCGCTGGCTGTACATCTTGACCCCGGCCAGGACGAGGAGCAGCACACCGCCGGCGATGACGAGCATCACGGTCGGAGTCAGCTCGGAGACCCTGACCTGGAACGACATGGGGTCGCCGTACGGCCGCCCGTCGGCCGTGTACAGCTGCGCCGTGAGCCCCACGGGCCCGTTGGCGTTGGCCGTGCCGGTGAACTTCACCACCTGGGTGTGTCCGCCGTCGATCTTGATCTCCTGCTGGGTGACGGCGCTGCCGTCGTCCAGCTTCAGACGGGTCTTGTTCGTGGACTGCAGACGCAGGACGAGATGGTCGACGCCCTGCAGCAGCTGGTTCTGGACCGTCACCGGGATGGTCGCGCTGCGTCCGGACAGGGTCAGCTCCGACTTCTGGATGAGCTGGACCTCGCTGGAGAGGCTCGTCAGATAGCGGTTCACCGAGGCGCGGTACTCCCTGGCGCCCCTCGCGTCCCCCCGCCAGGACGTCGAGACCGCCCGGTTGACGGCGTTGGCGAACGGCGTCGCGACCCGGTCGGGAAGGGTCAGGATGGCCTTGAACTTCCCGAGCCGTTCGTCGATCCCCTTGATCTCCTCGAACGCCGACGGGGGCAGCTCCTGGTCACGGAGCTTGTCCGGATACCGCGAGGTGCCGGGCACCTTGGTCGTGGCGTTCGTGTCGGGCTTGGCAGCGGCGGCCGCGACCAGGTCGGACGACTGGGTCCAGCGCTGCCCGTCGAGCCCTTGGAGGGCGCGGGCCATGGACTGCGCCTGGCCGGCCGACGGCGTCCGCTGCGGGGCGACGACGATGTTGCGCTGCTTGGAGGAGTCCTGGAGGGTCACGGCCAGCGACTGGGCGAGGAACTTCTGGACCGCGAGCGTGGAACTGCCCGCCGTGCTCACATCGCCCTCGAAGGCCGTGGACAGCCGGGTGTCGCTGACCACGGCCGTCGTACCGCCGCCGATGGGCCGCGCCGCGCTCGCCGTGTACGGCAGGTTGTCCTGGATGCTGTCGCTGCGCGAGATCACCTTGTCGGCGCCCGCGGAGGTCGCGACATCGACGATCGACGGGTCGACGGCGCCGTTCACCGGCCACGCGAAGTCGGTGGCGGGCTGCACATGGAGGGTGGACTCCACGGTCAGCGCGGCCACCTCGCTGGAGCCCTGGAGATGGCCGAGGGTGCCGGAGACGGTCTCGCCGCCGTGGGCCAGGGACGCCAGGTCGGGGTCACCGAAGGGCAGGGCGACGATGTGGGGGTTGTCCTGGACGGCCTTCTCCAGGGAGTTGAGCCACGACCTGGCCACGACCTGGTTCTTGCCCGCGACCGTGGAGTTCCCGTCCCTGACGCGGTACGGCTCGGTCATCGCCACCACGGTGGCGAGAAGGTCCGGGTCGACGACCCAGGTGACGGGAAGCTGGCTGCCGAGGGAGACGAGCTGCTCCAGCCGGCCGCCGGGGGCCAGCTCCTCGGCCAGGTCGTCGTTCTCGAAGACCGGGGTCTGCTGGTCGTCCGAACCCGTCTCGGCGGAGATGTGGGAGGTGGAGATCAGCGGCCAGAGATAGGTGAACTTGGTCTTGGTGTCCACGGCTTCCGGCTGCCACGGCAGGAACGTCCGCCGGACGCCGAGCGTGTGGTCGTACGGCTCGGCCGCCGTCCGGCCCGTGAGCGTCACGCCGAGCTGGTAGACACCGTCCCCACCCAGGCCGAGCTTGTTCACCGGCACGGACAGGGCGAAGTCGTAGCTGATGCCGGAGGCGAGCTTCTCGAACTCCACCTTGTACTTGCCGCCCACCGGCAGTGGGTCGTACGTGGTGTCGTTGGACCGCTCGACCGCGTCGTCGATGGCGGTCCTGCCGTTGAGCTGGGGGCCCACCCGGAGATCGACCTGCGCGTCGGTGACCGTCTTCTTGCTCTTGTTGGTCACCGTGCCGGAGATCGTGAGGGTGTCGCCCTTCGTCGGCGCGCTGGGCGCCAGGGTGTCGAGTGCGACGGAGACGGTGCTCGACCCGGACGGCTCGGCGGCGGCGCCCGCCGGGGACGCCGTGGCGGCCCCTGTGGTGGCCGCGGAGACGGTCGGACCGGCCGCGGTCGCCTGCGGCGCCGCGAGGCCCCCCAGCAGCCCGGCCAGGAGCGGCACCCCTGCGGCCACGGCGCCGGTGCGCCCCAGCCATCGGCGGGCAGGAGAGTGCTTCATCCCCTGGATGTCTGCCGCCTCGGCCACGCGCCCGCCCGTCCCTCGTCGTCAATGGTCGTCGTCGATTGTGCGTCCACGCATGGTAACGATGTGCGCTGTGACGAAGTGCCGGGGACCGCCCCTCATGATCGGAAGAATCTCATGGGCCGGCGGAATCCGGTGCACCGGAAACTCGGGCGCCGGGGTCGGCCGGGGCACGTACCCTTTTCTGTTGTGCCGAACGCCAACGAAGAGACTCCCCTTGCACTGAGTCAGGTGCAGCGCCGCGCAGTCAGCGAACTGCTGCGGGTGTCCCCTGTCGCCGACGACCTCGCACGCCGATTCCAGGAAGCAGGTTTCACACTCGCCCTGGTCGGGGGCTCGGTGAGGGATGCCCTCCTCGGTCGCCTCGGCAACGACCTCGACTTCACGACCGACGCCAGGCCCGACGACGTACTGAAGATCGTCCGGCCCTGGGCGGACTCGGTGTGGGAGGTCGGGATCGCGTTCGGCACGGTCGGTGTCCAGAAGGAGGGCCGGGTCGGCGACGAGCGGCAGAATTTCCAGATCGAGGTCACGACCTACCGCTCCGAGGCCTACGACCGCACGTCGCGCAAGCCCGAGGTGTCGTACGGGGACTCCATCGAGGACGACCTCGTGCGCCGGGACTTCACCGTCAACGCGATGGCCGTCGCGCTGCCGCAGAAGGAGTTCATCGATCCGCACGGCGGTCTGCAGGACCTCGCGGCCGGTGTGCTGCGCACGCCCGGCACCCCCGAGGCGTCTTTCTCCGACGATCCGCTGCGCATGCTCAGGGCCGCGCGCTTCGCCGCGCAGCTCGACTTCGAGGTCGCCGCGGACGTCGTCGCGGCGATGAAGGCCATGGCCGAGCGGATCGAGATCGTCTCGGCGGAGCGCGTACGGGAGGAGCTGAACAAGCTGATCCTCTCCGGCCACCCGCGCAAGGGTCTGGCGCTGCTCGTCGACACCGGCCTCGCGGAGCGCGTACTGCCCGAGCTGCCGGCGCTGCGGCTGGAGAGCGACGAGCACCACCGGCACAAGGACGTGTACGAGCACTCGCTGACCGTGCTGGAGCAGGCCATCGACCTGGAGGAGAACGGGCCGGACCTGGTGCTGCGGCTGGCCGCACTGCTCCATGACATCGGCAAGCCCCGGACGCGGCGCTTCGAGAAGGACGGCGGGGTCTCGTTCCATCACCACGAGGTGGTGGGGGCGAAGCTGACCAAGAAGCGGATGACCGCGCTGAAGTACTCGAACGAGTTGGTGAAGGACGTCTCGCGGCTGGTGGAGCTGCATCTGCGTTTCCACGGTTACGGGACGGGTGAGTGGACCGACTCGGCGGTGCGGCGGTACGTACGTGACGCCGGTCCGCTGCTGGACCGCCTCCACAAGCTGACCCGGTCGGACTGCACCACCCGCAACAAGCGCAAGGCGACCGCCCTCTCACGCGCCTACGACGGCCTGGAGGAGCGGATCGCGCAGTTGCAGGAGCAGGAGGAACTGGACTCCATCCGGCCGGACCTGGACGGCAACCAGATCATGGAGACGCTGGGCGTCGGTCCGGGGCCCGCGATCGGGGCCGCGTACAAGTTCCTGCTGGAGCTGCGGCTGGAGAACGGGCCGATGGAGCGTGACGCCGCGGTGAGCGCGCTCAAGGAATGGTGGGCCGAGCAGAACTGAATGCGCGGCAGGCCGTGACCGCCGGTCGATGTCTGGCCGGTCGATGTTTCACGTGAAACATCGACCGGGCGGTGGCGGAGTGGGGGCGATGTTTCACGTGAAACATCGCCCCCCTCGCATGCGCTCCGCGCGCTATCCGTCCTTCTTCGCGGGCTGCTTCCAGCGGAACAGCCCTGTCGCGACCGCCGCGTAGAGCACCGCGACGCCCAACACGAGGGGTGCCGAGCGGCCGTCCGGCGGCAGTATCAGCGCGGCGACTCCCGCGGCGCCGACGAAGGCGACGTTGAACAGCACGTCGTAGAGGGAGAAGATCCGACCCCGGTACGCGTCGTCCACCGACATCTGCACCACCGTGTCCGTCGCGATTTTCGCCCCCTGGGTGATGAGGCCGAGTACGAACGCGGCAGCGAGCATCGTGGCGGGAGCGAACGGCAGTCCCAGCGCCGGTTCCAGTACGGCCGCTGACGCGGCGCACGTCACCATCCAGCCGAACGGGCCGAGGCGCCCGACCGCCGACGGCGTGACGACAGCGGCGACGAAGAAGCCCGCTCCCGAGACGCCGAGCGCCACCCCCAGCAGGGCGAGCCCGTCCTCTTCGGAGAGGGACCAGGCGTAGCGGCAGAGCATCAGCACCATCACGGTCAGCGCGCCGTAGCAGAAGCGCATCAGTGTCATCGCGATCAGCGCGCCCGCCGCGTCGCGCCGCTCGGCCAAATGGCGCAGCCCGGCGCCGAGACCGCGTGCGGTGGACGCGAGGGCGACCCTCAACCGTGGCTGGACCTGCTCCGGATCCGGACCGAGGAGATCGCGGGCCATGGTGACGGAGGCCAGCGCCGAGCAGAGATACAGCGCGGCGCCCACCAGCACCACGGCGGCGTCGGAGTTGGAGAGCACCAGCCGTACCAGGAAGGCGACGCCACCGCCCGCGGTCGCGGCGAGTGTGCCGGCCGTCGGGGAGAGGGAGTTGGCGACGACCAGCCGTTCGTCCTCGACGACGCGGGGCAGCGCGGCCGAGAGCCCGGCGAGTACGAACCGGTTGACGGCCGTCACGGCCAGCGCGGAGGCGTAGAAGAGCCAGTCGGGCAGGGAGGTGAGGATCAGTACGGCGGTGCAGGCGGCCAGCAAGGCCCGCAGCAGATTCCCGTACAGGATGATCTGGCGCCGCCGCCAGCGGTCGAGCAGCACCCCGGCGAACGGGCCGATGAGCGAGTAGGGCAGCAGCAGTACGGCCATGGCCGACGCGATGGCGCCGGGGGTGGCCTGCTTCTCGGGGGAGAACACGACGTGCGCGGCCAGCGCGACCTGGAAGACTCCGTCTGCCGCCTGCGACAGCAGACGCACAGTCAGCAGACGGCGGAAGTCGGGCAGACGCAGGAGCACGCGCAGATCGCGTACGGCAGACATGTGGATCAGAGTCACACACGACTCGTGCGTCACACGCGAAGGGTCCCCGGGCAGTTGCCCGGGGACCCTTCGGCGGTGCGTGTACGGGGGAGAACCGCGCTCCCCCGCGGGATTTAGCGCTCGACCTCGCCGTGGATGAACTTCTCCACGTTCTCGCGGGCCTCGTCGTCGAAGTACTGCACCGGCGGGGACTTCATGAAGTACGAGGACGCGGAGAGGATCGGGCCGCCGATGCCGCGGTCCTTGGCGATCTTCGCGGCGCGCACGGCGTCGATGATGACACCCGCGGAGTTCGGGGAGTCCCAGACCTCCAGCTTGTACTCCAGGTTCAGCGGAACGTCGCCGAAGGCGCGGCCCTCGAGGCGGACGTACGCCCACTTGCGGTCGTCCAGCCACGCCACATAGTCCGAGGGACCGATGTGGACGTTGTCGGCACCCATGTCACGGTCGCGGATCTGCGAGGTGACCGCCTGCGTCTTGGAGATCTTCTTGGACTCCAGGCGCTCGCGCTCCAGCATGTTCTTGAAGTCCATGTTGCCGCCGACGTTCAGCTGCATCGTGCGGTCCAGGACGACACCGCGGTCCTCGAACAGCTTCGCCATCACGCGGTGCGTGATGGTGGCGCCGACCTGGGACTTGATGTCGTCACCGACGATGGGGACACCGGCCTCGGTGAACTTGTCCGCCCACTCCTTCGTACCGGCGATGAAGACCGGGAGGGCGTTGACGAAGGCGACCTTGGCGTCGATGGCGCACTGCGCGTAGAACTTCGCGGCGGCCTCGGAACCGACGGGCAGGTAGCAGACGAGGACGTCGACCTGCCTGTCCTTGAGGGTCTGGACGATGTCGGCCGGCGTCTCGTCCGACTCCTCGATCGTCTCGCGGTAGTACTTGCCCAGACCGTCGTAGGTGTGGCCGCGCTGGACGGTGATGCCCGAGTTCGGGACGTCGCAGATCTTGATGGTGTTGTTCTCGCTGGCACCGATGGCGTCCGCGAGGTCGAGACCGACCTTCTTGGCGTCGACATCGAAGGCGGCGACGAACTCCACGTCCCGCACGTGGTATTCACCGAACTGAACGTGCATCAGGCCGGGCACCTTGCCGGCCGGATCGGCGTCCTTGTAGAACTCGACGCCCTGCACCAGCGAGGCGGCACAGTTGCCCACGCCGACAATGGCTACGCGAACGGAACCCATCCTGGTTGCTCCCTGTGTGTGATCTCAATGTTGCGATGAAGCCCCGCGCTGATGCGGAACCTCATGGGGTGGTGTCCTCGGACGGATCCGGCGGGCCGGGGGCTTCCGGAGGCGAACCTCCGGAAGTCCCCCGGAGCCGGGGCAGGCCGTCCTCGTCTCCCGTTGTGCTGTTGGTCGTGCTGCCCGTCGTGCTGTCCGACGGGCTGTTCTGCCGAGGAGCGGGGCTGTCGGGACCGGGTCGTCGCTGATCCCGTCCCGCCCGCTCACTCTCGATGAGCTCGTTGAGCCAGCGCACTTCGCGCTCCACGGACTCCATGCCGTGGCGCTGAAGTTCGAGCGTGTAGTCGTCGAGGCGTTCCCGGGTACGGGCCAGGGAAGCGCTCATCTTCTCCAGGCGCTCCTCCAGCCGGCTGCGACGGCCCTCCAGCACGCGCATCCGTACCTCGCGCTCCGTCTGTCCGAAGAAGGCGAAGCGAGCGGCGAAGTGCTCGTCCTCCCAGGCATCCGGGCCCGCCTGGGACAGCAGCTCCTCGAAGTGCTCCTTGCCCTCCGCCGTAAGGCGGTAGACGATTTTGGCGCGGCGGCCCGCGAGTGACGCGGCAAGCGCCTCCTCCGGCGCACTGCCCGGCTCCTCGATCAACCATCCGCTGGCGACCAGCGTCTTGAGGCAGGGATACAGAGTCCCGTAGCTGAAGGCCCGGAAGATCCCCAGCGAGGTGTTGAGCCGTTTCCGCAGCTCGTAGCCGTGCATCGGAGACTCGCGCAGCAGACCCAGGACGGCGAACTCAAGGATGCCCGAGCGTCTGCTCACTGCTCGCCTCCTCCGTCGTCCTGGCCACTTATGCCGTCCCGATGTATCGAGTCGATACATCGGGACGATAGAACACCGAGGCTCATGGGACAAGAGGGGCCATCGTGAACGGCGTCACATCACCGATTCACAGCATGTAACTTGCCTGGTTTGGGATGAAGTTCAGTTCTGGGAGGGGTTTGACCCTGCGTAGTCTGTGCGGCATGCAGACCACCGGGAACCGCGTGACGTGTGAGAGCGTCGTCGTTCTGGATGCATGCCGGATGAGCCCTACGCCGGGTACATCCGTATTCATTTCGGGGGGACCGGAACTCAACTGCCGCTTCCAGGCGTTCGCGCCTGCCCGAGGAGTAGTCGTTCGATGAGCGAGCACCGTCGCAAACAGCCACAGCCGCAGGGTGGCCAGGGGGGCGGACGAGCTGCCGCCAGGCGTGCCGCACAGCGGCCGGCCGGCCGCCGCGCTGACCCCTCCCGTGGAGTGCCCACGGCCTCCCACTCCGAATCCCAGGATCCGGAGCCTTCTTACGGAGGACGGGCCGAAGCACGTAAGGCCGCACAGCGAGGCCGTCGACGTGCCGCCGAGGACGGCGGCGCCGGAGCGGGAGGCCGGGGTGGCGGGGGCCGTCGTGGCGGTCCCGGTGGGCCCGGTGGACCGGGCCCCGGTCGAGGGCGTGGCGGGCGGCCCGGCAAGAAGCGGATCATCGACTACCCGCGCCACGACAAGTACGGCTGGCAGCGCTGGATGCCGTCCTGGAAGCTCGTGACCAGTCTCTGCATCGCCTTCCTCGGCAGTCTGCTGGCTGCGGCCACCATCGCGTACGCCATGGTCGAAAAGCCCAACCCGAGTAAGGCGTCCACGGCCCAGAACAACGTCTACCTCTGGGACGACGGAACGCCGATGGTCTCCACCGGCGGTGAGGTCAACCGCCAGATCATCAAGATCGCGAAGATTCCCAAGGCGATGCAGAACGCCGTGATCTCGGCGGAGAACAAGACGTTCAACGAAGACTCGGGCGTCGACCCGATGGGCATCGGCCGGGCCGTGTTCAACATGGCCAAGGGCGGCCAGACGCAGGGTGGTTCGACCATCACCCAGCAGTACGTCAAGAACGCCATGCTCAGCCAGGACCAGACCTTCAAGCGCAAGTTCGAAGAGCTGTTCATCTCCATCAAGGTCGGCGCCGACATGGAGAAACCCGACATCATGGCCGGGTACCTCAACACCTCCTACTACGGACGCGGTGCCTACGGCATCCAGGCGGCCGCCCGCACGTACTACGGCAAGGACGCCGAGGACCTCAACCCGAGCGAGTGCGCCTTCCTGGCGACGCTCCTTAAGGGCGCGACGTACTACGACCCGAACGGCGCCCAGTCGATCGACAAGACCGCCAGCCCGGAGGCCAACACCGAGCGGGCGAAGAAGCGCTGGGACTGGATCCTCGACGAGATGGTGAAGGACGGCCATCTCGAATCGGCGGAACGGCAGAAGTACACGAAATTCCCGATGCCGGACAAGCCGAAGCAGAACGCGCAGCTCGGCGGTCAGATCGGCTACCTCGTGGACCTCGCCAAGGCCTACTTCATCAACAACAACACCGAGGGCATCACGGCCGACGACCTGGCCAAGGGCGGCTTCGAGATCAGGACGACCTTCAACAAGGACAAGGTCATCGCGCTTGAGAAGGCCGTCCAGGACGTCCGTAAGAAGAACATCGACCCCAAGAAGCGTCCCGACAAGGACACCCATGTCCAGTTCGGCGGCGCCTCGGTGGAGCCCGAGACCGGCAAGATCGTCGCCATCTACGGCGGTGAGGACGCCACCAAGCACTTCACCAACAACGCCAACCAGACCGGTGCCCAGGTCGGATCGACCTTCAAGCCGTACGTCCTGGCGGCGGCGATGCGTGACGGCGTACGCGACCCCGAACTCGGGCCCGAGCAGGGCGAGGAGACACGTACCAAGGTCTCCCCGGACAAGAGCCAGTACAACGGCGAGAACAAGCTGAAGATCAAGGAGTACGACGGCCAGGTCTGGCAGAACGAGGAAGGCAAGGAGTGGCTCCAGCGCAACGATGGTGACAAGGACTACGAAGACATCAATCTGCGTGAGGCCATGAAGGTCTCGGCCAACTCCCCCTTCGTCCAGCTCGGCATGGATGTCGGCATTCCGCTGGTCAGGCAGGCCGCCGTCGACGCGGGACTGCTGGAGGACAGCCTTCCGGGCGGCAACAACCCGTCGTTCTCCATCGGTATCTCCGACCCCAGCGCCATCCGCATGGCGGGTTCGTACGCCACCTTCGCCGACAACGGCACCCAGCGTGAGCCCTACTCCGTCCAGCGGGTCACGCGAGAGGGAGTCGAGGTCTTCGAGTACAACCTGAAGGCCGAGTCCAAGTTCGACGCCGACATCGCGCACAACGTGACGGACGTCCTGAAGTCCGTGGTCATGGAGAAGGGCGGCACGGGCACCTCGGCGCAGCTGCCGGACGGCCGCGAGGTGGCCGGCAAGACGGGCACCACCGACGGCAACAAGTCGGCCTGGTTCGTGGGCTACACCCCGCAGCTCTCGACCGCCATCGACATGTACCGGCTGGACGACAACGCGGAGAACAAGAACCGCAAGTTCCTGGAGATGTTCGGCACCGGCGGCCAGAAAGAGATCCACGGTGCGTCGTTCCCGGCCGACATCTGGCGGGAGTACATGACGGTGGCGATGAAGGACACGAAGGCCCTGAAGTTCCCCGAGCCCGAGCCGATCGGCGAGGCCGTCTACGGCGGCGGTCTGAAGAGTGAGGAGCCGTCCCCGTCGGAGTCGGCGTCCGAGTCGGCGTCGACGGACCCGACCGAGTCGGCGTCCGAGTCGGCGTCGACGGACCCGACCGAGTCGGCGACGACGGACCCGACCGAGTCCTGTGACCAGTGGAACGGCTGTGAGGACGGTGGTACCACCGGTGATCCCGGTGGTCCGGGCGGTGAGGATTCCGGCGGCGTCATCGGGGGCACGACGTCCAGTCCGCCACCGGACGAGGGAGACGACCAGGGCAACGACGGCGGGAACCTGTTCGGCGGCCCGGGAGGCTGAGGAGCCCCGAGGCCGGCGAGCGGCCTGAAGCGACGCGAAGGCCGTCGCACCAGGGACGTACACACAGCGTGTACGGCCCGGTGCGGCGGCCTTCGTCGTGCCCGTGGCGGCGTACGGCAGGATGGGCGGCATGCCGAGCACAGAAGACTCCACGGTGCCCCAGGACCGGCCGGTCGTACCGCCCACCCGGCGGGACAGGATCGCCGCGTCCGGCAGCGAGCTGATCGGCGGTCCCATCGGCCGCTGGGCCTGGTACGGCACCAGCCGGCTCACCCCGGTACGGGTGATCGCACTGGTGGCGATCGGGATGTTCGCGCTCGGCATGGTGCAGAAGATGCCCTGCTACGAGTGGGCGTGGTTCCGGGGCGCCAGCTCCCAGTACACGCACGCCTGTTACTCCGACATCCCGCACCTCTTCCTCGGGCGCGGTTTCGCCGACAACCTCGTGCCGTACTTCGACCAGCTCAGCGGCGACATGCAGTACCTGGAGTACCCCGTCCTGACGGGTCTGTTCATGGAGGTCGCCTCCTGGCTCACCCCCGGCGGCGGCTCCATCCAGCACCGCGAACAGATGTACTGGATGGTCAACGCGGGGATGCTGATGATCTGCGCGGCGGTCATCGCCGTCTGCGTCGCCCGCACCCACCGGCACCGCCCCTGGGACGCCCTGCTCCTCGCCCTGGCACCCGCCTTCGCCCTCACCGCCACCATCAACTGGGATCTGCTGGCCGTCGCGCTCCTGGCGGCCGGGATGCTGATGTGGTCGCGCGGCCGGCCGCTGGCCTTCGGCATCCTCATCGGCCTCGCGACGGCGGCCAAGCTCTATCCCGTACTGCTGCTGGGGCCGCTGCTGCTGCTGTGCTGGCGGGCCGGGCGGCTGCGGGAGTTCGGGGTCGCGCTGGGCGGTACGGCCGCCTCGTGGCTGCTGGTGAACCTGCCGGTGATGCTGCTCGCGCCCGAGGGGTGGAAGAAGTTCTACACCTTCAGCCAGGAGCGGCAGGTCGACTTCGGATCGTTCTGGCTGATCATCACGCAGCGCACGGGGCGGTCCCTGGACGTCGAGACGGTCAACACGTGGGCGATGGTGCTGATGGTCCTGGCGTGCGCGGGCATCGCGGCGCTCGCCCTGACGGCGCCGAGACGGCCCAGGTTCGCGCAGCTCGCCTTCCTGGTCGTGGCCGCCTTCATCCTGACCAACAAGGTCTACTCGCCGCAGTACGTCCTGTGGCTGATCCCGCTCGCCGCGCTGGCCCGGCCGCGGTGGCGCGACTTCCTGATCTGGCAGGCGTGCGAGGTCATGTACTTCCTGGGCATCTGGATGTATCTCGCGTATACGACGAGCGGGGACGCCCACAAGGGACTGCCGACCGAGGGCTACCAACTGGCCATCGCGCTGCATCTGCTGGGGACGCTGTACCTGTGCGCCGTCGTCGTGCGGGACATCCTGCTGCCGGAGCGCGACGGCGTACGGCGCGACGGGTCGGACGATCCGTCGGGCGGAGTGCTGGACGGGGCGCGGGACGTGTTCGTGCTGGGCCGCGCCGCCCGGCCGAGGGAGCACACGGCGCACACGGTGGAGGCGTCGCAGCGGGTGTCGTGGGGGATGCGGCCGCCCGGGGCCGCGTGAGGCGCCGGGCGGGGGCCGAGAACTCGGCGGGGGCCGGAAACGCGTGAAGGGCCGGACGGGCCAGCGGCCCGTCCGGCCCTCGCGTACTGATCCGAACGACGGGCTCTAGCGGTCCACCAGCCGGTCGAACTGCGTCGTCGTGTGGCGCAGGTGCGCCACCAGTTCGTCGCCCACCTTGGGCTCCTGCGCGTCGGCCGGCACGAACAGGATCGACACCTGCATGTGCGGCGGCTCGGCGAACCAGCGCTGCTTGCCCGACCACACGAACGGCGAGAGGTTGCGGTTGACCGTGGCCAGGCCCGCGCGCGCCACGCCCTTGGCACGCGGCATCACGCCGTGCAGCGCCTTGGGGGCTTCGAGTCCCACTCCGTGCGACGTGCCGCCCGCGACGACCACCAGCCAGCCCTCGGAGGCGGTCTTCTGCTGGCGGTAGCCGAACCGGTCGCCCTTGACGACGCGCGTCACATCCAGCACGGCGCCCCGGTACTCGGTCGCGTCGTGGTCGCCGAGCCACAGCCGTGTGCCGATGCGGGCGCGGAACCGGGTCTGCGGGAACTGCCGCTGGAGGCTGGCCAGTTCCTCGGCGCGCAGGTGGCTGACGAACATGGTGTGCAGCGGGAGGCGGGCCGCGCGCAGCCGGTCCATCCAGCCGATGACCTCCTCGACCGCGTCGGACCCGTCCGTACGGTCGAGCGGCAGGTGCAGGGCGAAGCCTTCGAGGCGTACGTCCTCGATGGCCGCGTGCAGCTGGCCCAGCTCCTCCTCGCGGACGCCGTGGCGCTTCATGGAGCTCATGCACTCGATGACGACGCGGGCGCCGACCAGGGCGAAGACGCCGTCGACCGAGGAGACGGAGCGGATGACGCGGTCGGGCAGCGGTACGGGCTCCTCGCCGCGGCGGAACGGGGTCAGGACCAGCAGGTCGCCGCTGAACCAGTCCTTGATGCGGGCGGCTTCGTAGATGGTGCCGACGGCGAGGATGTCGGACTCGAAGCGGGTGGTCTCCTCGGAGAGCCGTTCGTGACCGAAGCCGTAGCCATTGCCCTTGCAGACCGGGACGAGGCCCGGGAACTGGTCAATGACCGACTTCTGGTGCGCCCGCCAGCGCGCGGTGTCGACGTAGAGGGAGAGCGCCATGCCGGTCCGGAACCTTTCTCGTGGCTGCGGTGTATGAAGGATATGAACGTTCTTGGGGGCCTTGGGAGCCTTACGCAATTATTGGCCTTGTTGGGCGCGCTGGCGGGGTTGTCCGGTGTCTGGCACCGCAGCCTGCTGACCACCGGCACTCCGCTGTCCACAGGTTCGGGGTCAGCGGCGAGACATGTACATGTCGAGAGCCTTGTGGAGCAGCTTGTTGAGCGGGAAGTCCCACTCACCCACGTACTCGACGGCCTCGCCACCCGTGCCGACCTTGAACTGGATGAGACCGAACAGGTGATCCGTCTCGTCCAGCGAGTCGGAGATGCCGCGGAGGTCATAGACGGTCGCGCCCATCGCATACGCGTCACGGAGCATCCGCCACTGCATCGCGTTCGACGGCCGGACCTCCCGCTTGTGGTTGGCCGACGCCCCGTAGGAGTACCAGACGTGGCCGCCCACGATGAGCATCGTCGCGGCGGCGACGTTCTCCCCCTCGTGCCGGGCGAAGTACAGCCGCATGCGGTTGGGGTCCTCGGAGTTGAGGACGGTCCACATCCGCTGGAAGTACGAGAGCGGCCGCGGCCGGAAGTGGTCGCGCTCGGCGGTGATCTCGTACAGCCGCTGCCATTCCTCCAGGTCGTTGTAGCCGGCCTGGACGACCTCGACGCCCGCCTTCTCCGCCTTCTTGATGTTGCGCCGCCACAGCTGGTTGAAGCCCTTGAGGACATCGTCCAGGGAGCGGTTGGCCAGCGGCACCTGGAAGACGTAGCGCGGCTGTACGTCTCCGAAGCCGGCCCCGCCGTCCTCGCCCTGCTGCCAGCCCATCTTCCGCAGCCGGTCGGCCACCTCGAAGGCACGCGGCTCGATGTGGGTGGCCTCGACGTCGCGCAGCCGCTTGACGTCCTGGTCCTGGATCCCCGACTTGATGGCCGCCGAGTCCCAGCGGCGGATCACCACGGGCGGGCCCATCTTCACGGAGAACGCGCCCTGGTTCTTCAGATGCGCCAGCATCGGCTGGAGCCAGTCGACCAGGTTCGGGGCGTACCAGTTGATGACCGGGCCCTCGGGCAGATACGCCAGATACCGCTTGATCTTGGGCAGTTGCCGGTAGAGCACCAGCCCGGCGCCCACCAACTGGCCGTCCCTGTCGAACCAGCCCAGGCTCTCCGAGCGCCACTCCGTCTTCACGTCCGCCCACGCGGGGACCTGGCAGTGGCTGGCCGCGGGCAGGCTCTGGATGTATGCCAGATGCTGCTCGCGACTGATGGTGCTCAGCGTCAGGGTCATGCGGGGCGCTCCTCGCAGATGTGTCCCCATGGAGTAGGGGGGCTCCGGCTCTCGCGCCGAAGCCTACTTGCCGATGGAGCGCCCCGGCTGGCCACGGGGCGGAGCGGGCGTCGCGGCCCGTCTCAGCCCAGCACACCGCCGAACAGTCCGCCGTGCGCCATGCCGAGGTAGAAGCCGACCGCGGCGGAGCCCAGGCCCATGAGCGTCGCGAACCGTTCGTGGGTCGTCACCGAGACGAACTGGCTGTACAGACCCGTGAGGATGCCGATGAGCCCCGTCCAGGAGCTGAGCAGATGCAGGTTGTCGAACATCCCCGAGATGAAGGCGGTGACGCCCAGTACCGCGGTCACCCAGAGCAGGGTGTCCTGGAGGGGATGGGAACGGTGGTCGGTGGCGAAGAGAGAACCGGTCGTCTTCGGTTGCATTGCCTGTGCCATGGGGCACCTCCTGGCGCCTTGCCGGAAGGCGGCACATCGTAGCGCCGCCCACACCCGATGTGTACAGAGTGCGTCCGTACCCGGCCGGATTTCAACCGGAAGCCGGTCAAGAGGTAGTCTGTACGGTCTGCACCGGTGTCTGCCCTGGCCAGAAGGCGATCATCGCTCGTCGAGCGGGATTGTCAGTGGCGGCCGATACCGTTGCTCACGCATCACGACCCTCCTGCCACGGAACGACCGTGGCCGCTGAGTCCAAAGGAGGTGGGTTCCACATGCGTCACTACGAGGTGATGGTCATCCTCGACCCCGATCTCGAGGAGCGAGCAGTCTCCCCGCTGATCGAGAACTTCCTCTCCGTCGTCCGTGAGGGCGACGGAAAGGTGGAGAAGGTCGACACCTGGGGCCGTCGTCGTCTCTCTTACGAGATCAAGAAGAAGCCCGAGGGCATCTACTCGGTCATCGATCTGCAGGCTGAGCCCGCGATCGTCAAGGAGCTCGACCGACAGATGAACCTGAACGAGTCGGTCCTCCGGACCAAGGTCCTCCGTCCCGAGACCCACTGAGCTTCTAGCTCAGCGGTCATCGGGTCCGAGTAGCAGCCAGCAGCAGAAGCAATCCCCGCCGAGAGGTTCACCCAATGGCAGGCGAGACCGTCATCACGGTCGTCGGCAATCTCGTCGACGACCCCGAGCTGCGCTTCACCCCGTCCGGTGCGGCGGTCGCGAAGTTCCGTGTCGCGTCCACTCCCCGCATCTTCGACAAGCAGACCAATGAGTGGAAGGACGGCGATGGCCTGTTCCTCACCTGCTCGGTCTGGCGTCAGGCGGCGGAGAATGTCGCCGAGTCGCTTCAGCGGGGCATGCGCGTCGTCGTGCAGGGCCGTCTGAAGCAGCGGTCGTACGAGGACCGCGAGGGCGTCAAGCGCACGGTCTACGAGCTGGACGTCGAGGAAGTCGGCCCCAGCCTGAAGACCGCCACGGCCAAGGTCACCAAGACCACCGGTCGCGGTGCTCAGGGCGGTTACGGCGGCGGTGGCGGCGGTCAGCAGCAGGGCGGCGGCAACTGGGGCGGCGGTCCCGGTGGTGGCCAGCAGGGCGGCGGCGGAGGAGCATCCTCCGACGACCCCTGGGCGACCAGCGCGCCGGCCGGCGGTGCCCCGCAGCAGCCGCAGGGCGGCGGGGGTAACGGAGGCGGCTGGGGCGGAAGCTCCGGCGGTTCCGGCGGCTCCGGCGGCGGCTACTCGGACGAGCCGCCCTTCTAGGGCAGCTCGCTCCCACTTTCTTGATCACACAGGAGAAACACCATGGCGAAGCCGCCTGTGCGCAAGCCTAAGAAGAAGGTCTGCGCATTCTGCAAGGACAAGACCCAGTACGTGGACTACAAGGACACGAACATGCTGCGGAAGTTCATTTCCGACCGCGGCAAGATCCGTGCCCGCCGCGTCACCGGCAACTGCACGCAGCACCAGCGTGATGTCGCCACGGCAGTCAAGAACAGCCGTGAGATGGCGCTGCTGCCCTACACGTCCACCGCGCGATAAGGGGAGGGTGACTTAATCATGAAGATCATCCTCACTCACGAGGTCACCGGCCTCGGCACCGCCGGCGACGTCGTCGACGTCAAGGACGGATACGCCCGCAACTACCTGGTCCCGCGTGGTTTCGCGATCCGCTGGACCAAGGGTGGCGAGAAGGACGTCGAGCAGATTCGTCGCGCTCGCAAGATCCACGAGATCGCCACCATCGAGCAGGCCAACGAGATCAAGGCCCGCCTCGAAGGTGTGAAGGTGCGTCTGGCCGTTCGCTCCGGCGACGCCGGCCGTCTCTTCGGCTCCGTCACCCCGGCCGACCTCGCCTCGGCGATCAAGTCCGCCGGTGGTCCGGAGGTCGACAAGCGCCGTATCGAGCTCGGTTCGCCGATCAAGACCCTGGGCTCGCACCAGGTGTCCGTGCGTCTGCACCCCGAGGTCGCCGCGAAGTTCGGCGTCGAGGTCGTGCCCGCCTAGGGTTCCGACCGCACTGGTCCACCGGGTCCGCCCGGTGGCCGACAGACAGTGAGAGGGCCGCACCCCAGCCGGGGGTGCGGCCCTCTGTTTCACGTGAAACGGGAGTCGCGGTCTGCGCGACTCGGGTCAGCGGGTGGCGCCCGTGACCAGCCAGTGACCGGACCGGGTGCGCAGCCACAGCGTCACCATGCGGACCGCCATCATCAGCGTCATGGCCCACCACAGAGCGGTGAGTCCGCCTCCGAACACCGGCACCAGCAGGGCGACCGGGGCGAAGACGGCCAGCGTGACGACCATGGCCTTTGCCAGATAGGGGCCGTCGCCCGCGCCCATCAGCACACCGTCCAGGACGAAGACGATGCCGGCGATCGGCTGGGTCACCGCCACCACCAGAAGCGCCGGCAGCAAGGTGTCCTGGACCACCTGGTCGCCGGTGAACAGCGGAATGAACAACGGGCGCGCCAGCACGATGAGCACCCCGAGCCCGATGCCGGAGACCACGCCCCACTGCACCATGCGACGGCAGACGTCCCGGGCGCCCCGGGGATCGTTCGCCCCCAGATACCGCCCGATGATCGCCTGTCCGGCGATGGCTATGGCGTCGAGCGCGAAGGCCATCAGGCTCCACAGCGACAGGATGATCTGGTGTGCGGCGACGTCGGCGTCGCCGAGGCGGGCGGCGACGGCGGTGGCGATCATCAGGACCGCGCGCAGGGAGAGCGTACGGACGAGAAGGGGGACGCCCGCGTGGGCGCTCGCCCGTATGCCGGCGGCGTCGGGCCGCAGCGAGGCGCCGTGGCGGCGGGCCCCTCGTACGACCACCACCAGATAGGCGGCGGCCATCCCGAACTGGGCTATGACGGTGCCCCAGGCGGAACCGGCGATGCCGAGCCCGGCGCCGTAGACGAGCACCACGTTGAGGACCGCGTTGGCGCCGAAGCCGCCGATGGCGACGTACAGCGGGGTCCGGGTGTCCTGGAGGCCGCGCAGGACGCCGGTCGCCGCCAGGACGACCAGCATGGCCGGTATGCCGAGGCTGGATATTCGCAGATAGGTGATCGCGTACGGGGCGGCGGTGTCCGAGGCGCCGAAGATGCCGACGAGCCAGGGCGCCAGGGGGAGGGTGACGGCGATGACGACGGCGCCCAGCAGCAGGGCGAGCCAGATCCCGTCCATGCCTTGCCGGATGGCCGCCTGAAGATCACCCGCGCCGACGCGGCGTGCGACCGCCGCCGTGGTGGCGTAGGCGAGGAAGACGAAGATGCTCACGGCCGTGGTCAGGAGAGCCGCCGCGATCGCGAGACCGGCGAGCTGCGGAGTACCGAGATGGCCGACGATCGCGCTGTCGACCATCAGGAAGAGAGGCTCGGCGACGAGGGCGCCGAAGGCGGGTACGGCGAGCGCGACGATCTCGCGATCGTGCCGTCGGCGGCCGGCCTTGGACCTGCTGTCGACTCCGTCGCCGGGTCCGGACCCGGCGGTCGTGGGGGCCTGTGTCATGCGCTCAATCTAATCTTCCACAGGTAAGAGATGCAATGCAGTAGCGATCCTTACCGGCTGATGAGATTCGGGCGCTGCTGTGCGCCGTTTGCTCGGATCTTGGACCAGGTTGAAAAGTTTTTCTCCCCCACAGCCGGTGGACGGAGAAAGTCCAGGTCAGTGGCGGTTCGACGAGAGGGTCGCGGGGTTGTCCACAGTGCTGTCCCCCGGTCCGTGCACAGGTTCGCCGGAGTTCTCCACAGCATATGGCCCTTCGTCCACATGGCCTGTGGATAACCAGATTGGCGGACGGTCCCCGCGGGCCTACCGTGGACCGACGTCCGACGCGCCGGAACCGGAGTCAGGCCACTCGATTTGTCAGTGTCGTGCCGTAGAAAGAGTGGCACGGCGAGGTCCGCTTGGCGGACGGGAGGAGGTGGCCGGATGAGCATTCCCGAGCCATTGGACGACCCCTGGACCGAGGCCGGTCCCAGCGATCGTCTGCCGGTCTCCCGCCAGCGCCGGGGTGAGGGAAGGGGCCGCGAGGAGCAGCACGAGCGCGGCAGGGACAACGCCGCGTGGGACGGCGGATCACCCGGTTTCGAGCGGGTGCCCCCGCAGGATCTGGACGCCGAACAGTCCGTGCTCGGCGGCATGCTGCTCTCCAAGGACGCCATCGCCGACGTCGTGGAGATCATCAAGGGCCACGACTTCTACCGCCCCGCGCACGAGACGGTCTTCCAGGCGATCCTCGACCTGTACGCGAAGGGCGAGCCGGCCGACCCCATCACGGTGGCCGCCGAGCTGACCAAGCGCGGTGAGATCACCCGCGTCGGCGGAGCGTCGTATCTGCACACGCTGGTCCAGTCGGTGCCGACGGCCGCGAACGCGTCGTACTACGCGGAGATCGTGCACGAGCGCGCGGTGCTGCGCCGTCTCGTCGAGGCCGGCACCAAGATCACGCAGATGGGATACGCGGCGGACGGAGACGTCGACGAGATCGTCAACTCCGCCCAGGCCGAGATCTACGCGGTCACCGAGCAGCGCACCAGCGAGGACTATCTGCCCCTCGGCGACATCATGGAGGGCGCGCTCGACGAGATCGAGGCGATCGGTTCACGCAGCGGTGAGATGACGGGTGTGCCGACCGGGTTCACGGACTTCGACTCGCTCACGAACGGGCTGCACCCCGGCCAGATGATCGTCATCGCGGCCCGTCCCGCCATGGGCAAGGCCCTTGCCCTGGACACCCCGCTGCCCACCCCCACCGGCTGGACCACCATGGGAGAGGTGCGGCCGGGGGACCTCCTCCTCGACGCGGCGGGCCGGCCGACGCGTGTGGTGGCCGCGACCGATGTCATGCGTGACCGCCCCTGCTACCGGATCACTTTCGACGACGGCGCGAGCGTCGTCGCCGATGCCGAACACCAGTGGCTCACGGACACCCGCGCCGCCCGCCGACCGTCGGTCAGGACCACCAAGGAGATCGCCGAGACGGTCCGGTGTCTCACGTCCGATCGGCACCTGAACCACTCCGTAAGGACAACCGCGCCGCTCGACCTGCCCGAGCGCGACCTGCCGGTCCCTCCGTACGCGCTGGGCGCCTGGCTGGGCGACGACGGAGCCGACGACGAGGCGGGGCTCACCACGGCGGACCCCGAGCTGCTGGGCGACATGGGAGTCCTGGGGAACAGACACATCCCCCAGGAGTACCTACGGGCGTCCCTCTCGCAGCGTCGGGCGCTCCTTGCCGGTCTTCTCGACGCCGGTCTTCTTGAGGCCGGTCTTCTCGACACGGACGGCACCGTGAGCAGTACCGGGTCGTTGCGGTTCGCCGTCACGAATCGCGCCCTCGCCGAGGGCTTCCGTGAGCTGGTGCTGAGCCTCGGCTATCGGTGCGGGATGACGACCCAGCCCGTCGAAGGACGGTCGGCAGAGTCCTCCACGTGCTACACGATCAGTTTCACGACCGCCGACGAGGCGTGCCGGCGTTTCATCACGGACGTCCAGGAGCTCGAGAGCGTCCCGGTCCGCTGCGTCCAGGTGGACAACGCCGAGCATCTGTACCTCGCGACCCGTTCGATGATCCCCACCCACAACAGCACCCTCGCGCTGGACTTCGCGCGTGCGGCTTCCATCAAGAACAACCTGCCGAGTGTCATCTTCTCGCTGGAGATGGGGCGCAACGAGATCGCGATGCGCCTGCTCTCGGCGGAGGCGCGGGTGGCGCTGCACCATATGCGTTCCGGCACGATGACGGACGAGGACTGGACACGGCTGGCCCGCCGGATGCCGGACGTCTCGCAGGCACCGCTGTACATCGACGACTCCCCCAACCTGTCGATGATGGAGATCCGCGCCAAGTGCCGCCGGCTCAAGCAGCGCAACGGACTAAAGCTGGTGGTCATCGACTACCTCCAGCTGATGCAGTCCGGCGGTTCGAAGCGCGCGGAGAGCCGCCAGCAGGAGGTCTCGGACATGTCGCGAAACCTCAAGCTGCTGGCGAAGGAGCTGGAGCTGCCGGTGATCGCGCTCTCCCAGCTGAACCGTGGCCCCGAGCAGCGCACGGACAAGAAACCGATGGTCTCCGACCTGCGTGAGTCGGGCTCCATCGAGCAGGACGCGGACATGGTGGTGCTGCTGCACCGGGAGGACGCGTACGAGAAGGAGTCACCCCGCGCGGGCGAGGCGGACCTGATCGTGGCGAAGCACCGTAACGGCCCGACGGCGACGATCACGGTGGCGTTCCAGGGCCACTACTCGCGCTTCGTGGACATGGCGCAGACCTGAGCCGGCGCGGTGCAGGGGCTCAGCTTCCGTCGAGCCACTCCTGGAAGGTGGGGCCCGCGAGCTTTGCGTGAGGGCTGGGGAGGAGGCCGCCGGCGGCGGCGAAATCGGCGTCGGGTATGTCGGCTTTGTTGACGCCGACGACCTTGATGTTCCGACGGGCGCCGAGGAGTTCGGCTGCCGCCGCCAGGGATTCCTTGCGGGGGCCGGCGATCTCGGGGACCGGAGTTCCGGGCGCGGGCTGGGCGGGTGCGGCGAGGTCGGTGGCCAGGTCGACCAGCGTCTCGGCCACGGTGCGGGCAGCCACGAGCTGACTGGGCCAGGTCGGGATGTAGGCGGTGTCGCCCTGCTGCCAGTCGAGGAACTGACCGACGAACTCGTGGAACTGCGCGGCCCGCAGAATGCGAGCGGGAAGGGGACCGGACAGGTTGGCCGCCTCGTGCACCTGCTGAGCGGCGGCGAAACCGGCGGTGGCCTTGTCCGAGCCGATGATGGATACGGCGACGATCCGGCCGACTCCTGCCTTCCGGCCGGTCTCGTGCAGGTTGCGGGTCGCCGTGCGGAAGAACTCCGTCGCCGCCTGCTGGTCGGAGGCGTGCCACGACGCGACGTCGAGGATGACATCGACCCCGGTGAGGGCATCGGTGAGGCCGTCACCGGTGATGATGTCCACGCCGGTGGCTCGGGACATCGGTACGACCTGGTGCCCCCGTTCGGCGAGGACCTCGACAACGTGGCGTCCCAGCCGCCCGGTTGCTCCTGCGACCGCGAATCTGCTGATGCTCATGCTCATGTTCCATGCCTTCCTGGGGAGCGCGTCCTGACGAGCACGGGACGCCGGCGCCCCGACTCCTGTGACAGCGCGGTCATGTGACGGGGGCCACGGATCGGGGGTGTCACAGAGCGGCGCGGACCGGCGTCTTGTGCGTGTGGCAGGGTCCGGAGCGAACAGGCGGGAGCCAGGCATGAGCGAGGGCAGCGAACGAACCACGGTCGCGGACGGGGCGCGGCCGCTCGGCCGTGCCGACCGCGGGGCCTACGGGGCCTACGGGGACTCCGCGACCCCCGTTGACTCCGCCACCGAGACGTTCGTCGCCCACCGCAATCTGCTGTTCACCGTCGCCTACGAGATGCTCGGTTCGGCCACCGACGCCGAAGACGTCCTGCAGGAGACCTGGTTGCGATGGGTGGGCGTCGATCTCGACACCGTGCGGGAGAAGCGTGCGTACCTGGTGCGGATCGTCACTCGGCAGGCGCTGGACCGGCTGCGCGTGCTCGGCAGGCGCAAGGAGTCCTACATCGGGCCCTGGCTGCCCGAGCCCTTGCTGACCGCGCCCGATGTGGCCGAGGACGTCGAACTCGCCGAGAGCGTCTCGATGGCGATGCTGCTGGTGCTGGAGACGCTCGCGCCGACCGAACGGGCGGTGTTCGTGCTGCGCGAGGTGTTCGACCTGGAGTACGACGAGATCGCCGAAGCCGTCGACAAGACCCCTGCCGCCGTACGCCAGATCGCCCACCGGGCCCGGGTGCACGTCGCCGCGCGCCGACCGCGCGGCACCGTCTCCCAGGCCGAGAGCCGAGCCGCACTCCAGGCCTTCCGGCGTGCGGTCGAAACCGGCGACCTGCAGCGCCTGCTCGACATCCTCGCGCCGGACGTCGTCGCCCTGAGCGACGGCGGCGGAGTCAGACATGCCCTGCTGAGGCCCGTCGTGGGGGGCGGGAAGGTGGCTCGCCTGCTGGCCGCCGGCTGGTACGAGCGAGGCGTCGAAAGGTCGGTCGAGACGGTGCAGGTCAATGGCGGCCCGGGGTGGCTCGTCCGAGTCGACGGGGAGATCGACGGCGTGCTGGCGGTGCGGGTCGAGAACGGCCGCATCTCCGGTCTCTACAACGTGCGCAATCCAGAGAAGTTGTCGCGCGTGGGGCGGGAGACCGCCGTGAGCCGCTGAGCCGCTGAGGCCCGAACGGTGCCGCCTCAAGGCCGCCGGTCGTCGCCGTACGCACACACGTACGGCGACGACCGGCGGGCCGGTCACGGTGTGGCGAGCGCTTCGGTCGGTGGCAGACGGGACGCGCGGATCGCCGGGTAGAGGCCCGCCGCCGCGCCGATCACCAGGGTGGCGCCGAGCCCGCCGGCGGTGGCCCAGGCGGGGATCACCGCGTTCCAGTCCTGCGTGCTCGCGTACGCCGTGGTCACGGCGATGCCGAGGGTCACCCCGGCGAGGCCTCCCAGTGCCGACAACAGGAGCGATTCCACCAGGAATTGGGTACGGACATGGCCCCGGGTCGCGCCGAGGGAGCGGCGCAGGCCGATCTCGCCCCGGCGTTCCAGCACCGTGATGACCATGGTGTTGGCCACGCCGACCCCGCCGACCAGGAGGGCGACCGCGCCGAGGCCGAGGAGCAGGCCGGTGAACGCCTTGTCGGTGGCCTGGCGGGCGGCGAGCGCGTCGGACGGGCGGGAGACCTTGACCTCGTTGGGGTTCCGCGGGTTGGCGGTCGGCGCGAGGACGTCACGTACGGCGGTGACCGAGGCGTCGGCGGAGCGGGTGTACACGGTGGTCGGGTGCCCGTCGAAGTCCAGGTACGTGGCGGCCGCCCGCCATCCGACGAGCGCCGCGGAGTCCAGCTCCGGTGCCAGCGCCACCGGTTCGAGGATGCCGATGACCGTGAACCAGGTCCCGCCGAGGTGGACCCGTACGTCCGGGCTCGCCTCGCCGATGCCCAGGCGTTCGGCGGCGGACGAGCCGAGCACCACGGCCGGGTAGCGTTCGGTGGCCGCGTTGAACCACACGCCGTCGGCGAGCCGTGCGCCCACGGTCTCCGGCAGTTTCGGACGCGCGGCCTGGACGACCATGCCGCCGCTCTCGGCGGCCGGGACGCGGTCGTTGCGGTAGACCTTGGCGCCGTCGACCGTGCCGGTCGCTGCCACCTTCTCCACCGGGCCGATACGGGAGATCATCGCGGGGGCTGTGACCGGCAGCTCGGCGGTCCCGCCGCTGAGCGAGTCACCGGGTGCCACGGTCAGCAGGTTCGTGCCGAGCGCCGCCAGTTGGGCGTCGAGGTCGGCGCGGCTGGACGACGAGATACCGGCCACGCCCGTCATCGCCGCGATGCCGATCGCGATGCCGAGCGCCGACAGGAACACACGCATCGGGCGGGTACGCAGCCCGACGGCGCCGACCGCGACGACGTCGCGCGGGCGGAGGCGCGAGCGGGGTTGCTGGTGGGAGTGCTGTTGGTGGGGCGGGGACGGTGTGTGCGGCGGGGAGTGTTCCGTACTCACGTCATTCCACCTCTCCGTCGCGCATGGCGACCTGCCGCGGCAGCGACGCGGCGATCTCGCGGTCGTGTGTGATGACGATCAGAGTCGTTCCGGCGGCGTGGAGTTCACGCAGCAGCGCCATCACGCCCTGGCCCGAGGCGGTGTCGAGATTGCCGGTAGGCTCGTCCGCCAGGAGCAGTACGGGATCGCCCGCGACCGCGCGGGCGATGGCGACGCGCTGCCGTTGGCCGCCGGACAGTTCGTGCGGCAGGTGGTCGAGGCGGTCGGCGAGACCGACCCGGGTCAGGGCCTCCTCGGCGCGGTGGTCGCGCTCGCGGCGCGAGATGCCCGTGTAGAGGAGGCCGTCGGCGACGTTGTCGAGCGCGGTACGCCCGGCGGCGAGGTGGAACTGCTGGAAGACGAAGCCGATGCGGTGGGCGCGCAGGGCGGACACCCGGCGGTCGGACAGCGTCGCGATGTCGTGGCCCTCGACGCGTACGGAGCCGGACGACGGCCGGTCCAGGGTGCCGATGAGATGCAGCATGGTGGACTTGCCGGAGCCGGACGGGCCGACGACAGCGACGAGTTCGCCGTATCCGATGGACAGGCTCACGTCACGGACGGCGGTGACACCGCCGGCGTACTCCTTGCTGACATCGGTGAGTTCGACCAGCGTGGGACCGGGCCGCGGCTCGGGCGCCTCACGAGCCTCGCGCGCCTCGGCCGTATCGGGCATGGTCATGAGGGCATCCCCACCGTCACGCCCTTGGCGAGGCCGGGACCGGAGACCTCGACCCGCCCCTCGGCGAACAGGCCGGTCTTCACCGCGACCGTGCGCGCCTTGCCGCCCTCGACGACCTGGACGCCATAGCCCCCTTCGGAGAGCGCGAGCAGCGCGGCGACCGGCACGGTCAGCACGTTCTCGCGGCGCGATGCGGTGAACCGGACGTCGACGGACGCCTGGTCCAGACCGTCGAAGGCGCTCTCGTCGGAGAGCGCGACGGTGACCTTGAGCTTGGTCGACGGCGTCGTGTCACCGCCGTCCCCCGTGCCACCGCCTTCCTCGCCGCCGTCGCCCGTGCCGGGGTCGATCACCGTCGCGCTGCCGGAGACCTTGCCTCCGGTGGTGCCCCCGTTCGGCAGCCCGAGGGTGACGCGTGTGCCGGTCTTGGCGAGCGGTGCGTCGGACATGTCCAGCTCGACGCCGACCACGCGCTCGGAGCCCGTACGCGTGAGGACCGCCTGCCCCGGCTGGGCGCTG
This sequence comes from Streptomyces sp. NPDC057137, assembly GCF_042670825.1. Taxonomy (NCBI): domain Bacteria; kingdom Bacillati; phylum Actinomycetota; class Actinomycetes; order Kitasatosporales; family Streptomycetaceae; genus Streptomyces; species Streptomyces sp. NPDC057137. The sequence goes on from NZ_JBHUUW010000007.1 coordinate 154,429, forward strand.
CTGCCGAGTGCGGCCTTGGTGGAGTCCACCCGTATCTTGCCGGGCGCGTAGTAGACCCGGCCGAGTTCGACGGTGCCGGTCCGCTTCAGCCCGTTCGCCTTCTGCCAGGCGCGGACGGCTGTCGCGGTGGACGAGGTGTACGAGTCGTCGACCGTGAATCCGGTGTGGCCCAGGGCCGCCAGGTTCCGCTCGAACTGCTCGACGTCCGTGCCCTCGGTGCCCGGGGCGAGATCGCGGTACGCGGGGAGCTTCCCGTACAGCAGGAGCACCGGGCTGTCGTCGACCTTGTACAGCGGTTTTCCGCGCGAGACCGTGGATCCCGGCGCGGCGATCGACGTCAACGTCCCCATGAGTTTCCCGCCGTTGACCGTGGTGGTGTCGCCGTAACCGAGCTTCCCCGTCTCGGTCGTCGTGTCGACCAGCGTCTGCTTCACGACGGTGCCCGTGCCGGGGGGCAGTGTGCTGCGCGCCGGACGGCTGTCGTCCGCGCCGGGCAGGCCGATGCCGACGGCCGCCGCCGTGGCGGCCCCGGCGACCAGGACCGCCACCGCGCCGAGGACGTAACGGCCGGCTCGTCCCTTTCTCCGCCTCGTGGTCACGCGCCGCCCCCGGCTTCCTGCGTCGCGTCGGCGGGGCCGCCGCCCGGCGGCTTCGGCATGTACCGCGAGCAGTGCTGCTCGGCGGCCTTGTACTTCGGGTCGGTGGTGCTGATGCCCAACTCGTCGTTGTTGATTTCGAGATGACCGTTGGACGAGGGGTCGGGGAACTTCGTGATGCCCTTGTCGCGCATGCACTTCGAGTAGGCGAGCAGTTGCTTGGTGATCTCCGGGTCGGCCTTCTCGACGTCGCCGCTGCTCGGCAGCAGGCCCACGCACTTCTGCTGCGCCGCTTCGGCGAGCTTCGGGTCGGTGCCGACGGGCATGTCCAGCGAGACTCCGCCGCCGCTGCTGAAGTTGGGGTCGGGGAAGTCGGGTACACCGTTCTCCCGCATGCACTTCGCGTACTTGAGCAGACCGTCCTTCTGACTGTCCGCGTCCCCGCCTGCGTCTTCTTCCCCGTCGCCGCCGCCCTTTGCCTTGCCCTGGCCCTCGCTCGCCGACGCGACGCCGGTGCCGTCGGTTCCGTCTCCGCCGTCGCCACCCCCGCAGCCGGCCGTCATCCCGGCCGTCATGCCGAGGACGAGCAACAGGCCCCACACCGGCCGTGCTGTGACACGCATGTCGTCTCCTTCACCCATGACCACTCCTGCGGCGGTCATGGACGTCATTGGAGCCGGGGCGGCGTCTCCCGGCCGTCATCGGTTCTGTTGACGCCGAGGAAACGCGCGGTTGGCGAGGATGAGGGATGCGCATTTTGGTGGTCGAGGACGAGCCGCTGTTCGCGGACGCGGTGGCGGAGTGGCTGCGCGGTGACGCGCACGCGGTGGACGTGGTGTACGACGGCGGCGCGGCACAGGAGTACGTCCGGCTGCACGACTACGACGTGGTGGTCCTCGACCGCGATCTGCCGGTGGTGCACGGCGACGAGGTGTGCCGCGCGATCACCGGTGGACCCGGCACCACGCGCGTACTGATGCTGACGGCCGCGGACACGGTCGACGACCGCGTCACGGGACTGTCCCTCGGCGCGGACGACTACCTCGCCAAGCCGTTCGCGTTCCGTGAACTCGGCGCGCGGGTCGTCGCGTTGGGCCGGCGCTCGCGCGCCGCCGCGCCGCCCGTGCTGGAGCGGGCCGGGATACGGCTCGACCCGTACCGCCGCGAGGTCTACCGCGACGGCCGGTACGTACCGCTCTCGCGCAAGGAGTTCGCCGTACTCGCCGAGCTGCTGCGGGCCGACGGCGCGGCGGTGTCGGCCGAGCAGCTTCTGGAGAAGGCGTGGGACGAGCACATCGACCCGTTCACACACGTGGTGCGGATGGCGGTCTTCAAGCTGCGGCGCAAGCTCGGCGAACCGCAGATCGTCGTGACCGATCCGGGAGTGGGGTACCGCATTCCATGACAGGCACCGCAGGTACGGGGAGCGGGGCGCTCCGGCGGCTGCGCCCGTCCAACCTCACCATCCGCGTACGCCTGACCCTGGTGTACGGCGGGCTCTTCCTGGTCGCCGGAGTGGCGCTGCTGGGGGTGACGTACGCGCTGGTGCATCAGCAGCTGCCCAGGAGCCAGGACACGGTCTCGGGTCCGGTCGGCGGGGCGCCGGAGGGGCGCGGGGTCGGGGACGCCGGTCCGTCCTCGGCTCCGTCCGCCGCCCCGTCGTCCGCCGCCCCGTCGTCGGGTTCGTCGTCGGGGGAGCGTGCGCTGCCCGAGGGCGACAGCGTGAACCGCACGTACTCGCTCGACGGAGTCACGCCCGACGACACGCTCGACGCCGTACTGACACAAGGCGCCGTCGCGCTGGCGGTGATCGCGGCGCTGGCGACGCTGCTCGGCTGGCTGATCGCCGGGCGGCTGCTGCAACCTCTGCACCGGATGACCGAGACCGCGCGCCGGATCGCGGAAGCGCCCGCCGCCGACCGCGGACTGCACGAACGCATCGCGCTGGAAGGCCCGCAGGACGAGGTCAAGCGGCTCGCCGACACGTTCGACGTGATGCTGGAACGGATCGACCACGCCTTCGACGGGCAGCGGAGGTTCATCGCCAACGCGTCGCACGAGCTGCGGACACCGCTCGCGCTGAACCAGGCGCTGCTGGAGGTCGTGGTCTTCCGCCGGGCGGTGTCCGAGGACGTCCGTCAGATGGGGGAGACGCTCATGGGGATCAACCACCGCCACGAGCAGCTCATCGACGGACTGCTGCTGCTCGCCCGTTCGGAACACGAGGTCCTGGAGCGCTCGTTCGTGGACCTCGCCGACATAGTCGAGCACGTGGCCGCGCAGACCCCGGCGGGCGCGGTCACGGTGACGGCCGAACCCGCCGAAGCCACCACGAGCGGGAATCCGGCGCTGCTGGAACGGCTGGTGCAGAACCTCCTGGAGAACGGGATCCGGCACAACGTGGCCGACGGTGGCTGGGTGCGGGTCGGCAGCCGTACCGGACCCGACGGTTCGGCGGTCGTCGAGGTGGCGAACACCGGGCCGGTGGTGCCGCCCTACGAAGTCCCCACGCTCTTCGAGCCGTTCCGGCGGCTGGGCGGGCAGGGCGGGCAACGGCTGGCGACCGCGTCGCACGGCGCCGGACTGGGGCTGTCGATCGTACGGGCGGTGGCGCGGGCACACGGCGGCGACGTTCACGCGGAGCCGCGCGAGGGCGGGGGACTGACGGTGACGGCGACGCTGCCGGCGGCGTCCGAACAGCAGTGAGAGACCGAGCCGTTGGTTTCGGTCTCAGGTGAAGACGGCGCCGGCGAGGACGACGTGGGCGGTGGTGCCGGCCGTGATGGAGAGCAGGACGTTGCGCCGCCACAGGTGCAGGGCCACGGTGAGCGCGAGTGCCAGGCCGGTCGGCCACGCCTGCTGCGGCAGGCGCGGGTCGAAGCCGCGCAGCGTGTACGCGGTGAGGATGACCATCACGCCGACCGGCATCGCCGTATTGAGGTAGGCGATCAGCGGGCTGGACCGCAGGGGCGCGAGGGCGGCGAAGGGCAGGGCGCGCAGGGCCCAGGTGACCGCGACGGCGGTGGCGACCGCGGCGATCAGATAACCGGTGTCAGGCATGGCGGGGGGCCTTCTTCCGTACGAGGGCGTAGCGGGCCAGCAGTCCGACGGTGAAGAACACGAAGGCGGTCAGCAGCAGTTGGCCGGGGAAGACGAAGCGGGCCACGAGGGCGCAGACGAGTGCCAGCAGCGGGGTGGGGAGGTCGCGGCGCGCCCGGAAGGCGTCGATGGCCAGGACCGTGAAGAGGGCCGTGACCGCGAAGTCCAGGCCGGTGAGGTGCGCGGGGACCACCGAGCCGAGCAGGGCGCCGGTCGTCGCGCCGCTGGCCCAGTAGAGGTGGATGAGCGCCTGGAGCCAGAGGACGCGACGGCTCGCGAAGGTCTGGGCGGTCTCCCCGGCGGTGACCGCGTACGCCTCGTCGGAGAGGGCGAAGGTGCTGTACGCCTTCGCGGCCCGGCCCCGTACGCGGTGCAGGGGGAAGGACAGGGCGTAGAAGACATGCCGGAAGTTCACCAGGAACGCGGTCAGCGCGACCTGTGTCAGCGGTGCGGCGGTCAGGACCAGACCGAGGAAGAGGAACTCCAGCGAACCGGCGTAGATGAGGCCGGAGAAGACGCTCGCCCACCACCAGGCGAGACCGGAGTGCGCGACCAGGACGCCGAAGGCGACGCCCATCGGGAAGGCGCCGAGCCCGACCGACCCCGAGTCCTTGAGCGCCGAGGCCAGGTCGGACCACGCGGATGGGGTGGATGGGGTGAGGGAGGCGGCCGGTGGAGTTGCCATGAGAGACATTCTAGGAAGAAATGCGGCTTATATGGTTTCGAAATGTGTCCGTAGAATCGCCTCATGGGCAATGAACGCAAACTGGATCAGGTCGACCGTGACATTTTGTTCCATCTCCAGCAGGACGGGCGGTTGACCAACGTCGAGCTGGCCCACCGGGTCGGCCTGACACCCCCGCCGTGCCTGCGCCGGGTGAAACGGCTGGAGGAGGCCGGGGTCATCACCGGCTACCGCGCCCGCGTCAACCCCGAGGCGGCGGGCCGGGGACTGGAGGTGATCGTCTCCATCGAGGTGTCCGTGAGTGACCTGAAGACCCTGGAGGGGCTGGAGACGACGATCGCCGCGTACGAGGAAGTCGTGGAGTTCCGGCGCGTGTTCGGCACCCCGGACTACTACCTGCGCGTTCTGGTCGCCGACTACGCCGCGTACGAGGCCTTCCAGACCGGCAAGATCATCGGGATCCCCGGCGTCGCGCGCGTCATCTCCCAGCCCACCATGAAGAAGATCAAGGTCACGGACTGATCGGCCGGCGGCCGCCGGGGCGCGCCCTAGTAGTTGCCGCCCCCGCCGCCGCCGCTTCCGCAGCTGAAGCCGCCGGAATCCGAGGACGAGGACGAGTACGTGTCGGAGCCCGAACCCGAGTCCGATCCCGAGTCCGAGCCTGAGCCTGAGCCTGAGCCGTAGTCGGTGTCGTAGTCGTGGTCCGGGTCGGTGGCCTTGCCCATGCGTATCAGCGACCGTCCCAGACCGGCGGGGATCGACGTACCCGCGACGATGCGGCGCAGCCGTCGGTCCTGGTGGGCGGGCGGGCCGTCGAAGACGTACGCGGGGAACGCGGCCTCCTGCCTCGCCGCGTCCAGCCGGCTCACGCCCGCCCGGGTGGGCCGGTGACGTGCGCGGGTGAGCAGGCCGAGTGCGACCAGTTCGCGCCTGATCTCCGCGACCTCCGGTCCGCCGCGTACGGCCGTCGCGACGACCGCCACGTTTCTCCCCCGTGGGCAGCTCGCGAGGACCGCCCGTTCGACGGGGTGCTCGACCGGGTGCTCCGCGAGCCCGTCGCCGTCCTCGACCGCGCGCACCTGGGGGCCGACGATCGTGACGGCCCCCCGGTCCCGCAGTGCGAAGAGCGCGGCTTCCAGGACGCGTTGAGGTCCACCGGCCAGATAGGCCACTTCGTACGCTTCGAGTCGTCGTTCGGCCGCCGAGACGCGCCGCCAGATCATGGTCCGCACAGGAGCCCCCGTCCCTGATGTCGCCTTTCGCCAGTATGGCGGCGATGCCCGGAACGGGCCCTGGGGTGACGGCAGTTCAGAGGAGAACTTGAGGTACGGGGAAGCCTTGGGGTACGGGGCGCTCAGGGCCGGTACATCAGCCGTCGTAGCAGGGCCTCGACCGGTCCGCGGCGGCCCGCGCGTTCCAGGGCGTACGCCCCCGCCACCGTGACCAGCCAGACTCCGACCGCCACGAGCGCCATCGTGGCGCTCGTCAGGTGCTCGCCGAGTCCCAGACCCCAGGCCGCCAGCAGCGGGGCGAAGATGAGCGAGTGCGTGAGGTAGCAGGACAGTGAGCGTCTACCGACCGCCGACACCGCCTCGACGGCTCGCGCGCCCCGCCGGTCCTGCCTGCGGCTCCACCAGTGCGCGAACAGCGCGACGGCGGCGACGTACCCGAGTCCGGCCGCGTTGCCAGTGACGTCCCTGAGCGCGGTGAGGACCCCCGACTCACTCTGCGCGTCGTCCGGGACGGTGATCGCGCCGACATGGGCCAGCGCGGCGGGCAGGCCGCCGAGCCAGCCGACCGAGATGCCGATGACGGCGGTACGGCGCAGCAGCCGCAGATGCTGTCCCGGCTCCTCCAGGATCCCGCGCCGCGCCGCCCAGAAGCCGAGCAGGAAGATGACGTAGGCGCCGCCGATCAGGGACGCGGGGGCGGCGACGAAGGTGACGAACGCTCCCGCGACCACGCGGGTGCCGGCCGCGGCGAGCCAGCTCTCCTCACCGGCCGCGTACGCGTCGGCGCCCGGCTCCGCGCCGGCGTCTCCCACGGCGCCCAGATCGCCCTGGAGCAGCACCGTCACGATCGGCTGCGCGGCGCTGATCGCCATCACCGTCGCCCCGATCCACATCCACCACTTGAGCGCGCGGTCGCCGCGCCTGAGGAAGAGCCGGCCGAGGGCGAGGCTCAACAGGCCGTAGTAGGCGACGATGTCGCCCGCCATCAGCAGGGTGGAGTGCAGCAGGCCGATGACGATCAGCAACAGGCTGCGCCTGCGGAGGATTCGGACGGCGGCGCGCTCGTCGGTCCCCGCGGCCTGCTGACGGAGGAACAGCTGCGTCATCCCGTAGCCGAAGAGGAAGGCGAAGAGCGGATAGATCCGCAGGTCCAGGACGGTGATCATGGTGAACTGGACGGCCCGGTCGAGCCGTCCGCCGTCCACGGGCTGCCAGCCCGAGGGCCCGTGCCGGGCCGCCCACAGATGGAACGCGGTGTTCGACAGCACGATGAACAGCAGCATGAGCCCGCGCGCGAGATCGGGTGCGAGCGCGCGCTCCGACGGCCGGGCGCCTCCGCGGGGCGGCGCGGTCGGGGACTCGGCGCTGTTCGCGTTCGTCGTCTCGGCTGTCATGCCTCGACGCTAGGAGCGGGGTGCCGGGCGGGTAATCCGCCTTCTGTTCAGGCGTGTCAGTCCAAGGTATGGCTCTTGTCCGACGCGCGGCCGACGTACGGCCGACGTACGGCCGACGCACGGCCGACCAAAGTACGCCTCCGGCCCCCGGCCCCCGGGTGCGGAACGCGTCGGCCGGTGACGGACGTTGCCCTGTATGTGCGGAGGGCGTGAGCAGCGAATCGGCCGGCGTGCCCCCTGCTCCCTCCCTTGGCCCCCTTTCGTCGAGCCGTTGAACTGGACTGATCCATATGGCCTCCACCACCGCCGCCCGCCCCACGTTCGTGCTGGTCCACGGCTCGTGCAGCAGCTCGTTCATGTGGGCCCCGGTCCAGCGTGAGCTGGCGCTCCTCGGGCACCGCAGCTTCGCCGTCGACCTGCCGGGGCACGGGCTCGACGCGCAGTATCCGGTCGCCTACCAGGCCCCGCAGGACCTCGACGCGTGGGCGGCCGAGCCGTCGACACTGGCCGGTGTCACCCTCCGGGACAACGTCGACATGGTCGTCGACATCGTCCGGCGCGTGGCCGAACACGGTCCCGTGGTGCTCGTGGGCGCCAGCCTCGGCGGGCTGACGACCACCGCCGTCGGCAACGAGATCCCCGGTCTGATCGACCGGCTCGTGTACATCTCCGCGTGGTCGTGCGTGGCGCGCGCCAACCCGATGGAGTACATGGCGGAGCCCGAGTTCGCCGGGAGCCTGCTCCCGGGCCTCGGCGGGTTCAACGTGGGGGACCCGTCCGCCGTCGGAGCCGGCCGGGCCAACTACCGGACCGCCGATCCGGACCTGCTCGCCGCCCTCAAGGCGGCGACGATGGCGGAAGCCACCGACGCGGAGTTCATGGCCTTCATCAACATCCTCCAGCCCGACGAGTCGCTGGCGGTGATCGGCGGCGACGGGCGCGGGCACGCCGATACGTGGGGCACGATCCCCCGTTCCTACCTCCGCCTCACCGACGACCGGTCGCTCCCCGTGGCCATGCAGGACCGGCTGATCGCCGAGGCGGACGAGCTGACGCCGGACAACCCTTACGACGTGCACAGCCTGGACAGCAGCCACACCGGGTTCGTGCTCCAGGCCCCGAAGGTGGCCGGCATCCTCGACGGCCTGGCGCTCTGAGCCCGGCCCTGCTCTGTCCGACAGGCCCCCGGGCGGGCGGAAATGTGGTCGACGCGGCAGGGCTCTACCGATAGATGTGGACCATGACCTCACCTTTCGAAGACCTTCTCCCCGGTACGCGACGGGCCCTGCGCCACCGCATCGCCACCGCGCAGTCCGAGGGCCGCGCCCCCTCGGTCGTCGGCGCCGTCGCGCGCGACGGGCGCACCGTCTGGTCGGGCGGGCGCAGCTGTGTGGACGGGCATGAGCCGGACGCGGACACCCAGTACCGGATCGGCTCGATCACCAAGTGCTTCAGCGCCGTTCTGGTGCTGCGGCTGCGCGACGAGGGCCTGCTCGATCTGGCTGACCCGCTGGAGAAGCATCTGCCCGGCACCGGGGTCGGCGAGGTCACCATCGCCCAACTCCTCGGCCATGGAGCCGGTCTGGCGGCCGAGGCGCCCGCCCCCTGGTGGGAGCGCACACCGGGCACGACGCGCCCCGAGCTGGCCGACGTACTGGGCGAGCAGCCCGTCCTGCACCCCGCCGGCCGGCTGCACCACTACTCCAACCCCGGCTACACGCTGCTCGGTTCGCTGATCGAGGCGGTGCGAGGCGCGTCCTGGGAGGAGGTGCTGCGGCGGGAGATTCTGGAGCCGCTGTCGATGCACCGTACGAGCACACAGCCCGTCGCCCCGGCGGCCGGCGGCTTCGCCGTGCATCCCTGGGCCGACGCGATCCTGCCCGAACCGGCCGAGGATCTCGGCCTGATGGCCCCGGCGGGCCAGCTCTGGTCGACGGCCGACGACCTGTGCCGCTTCGGGGCCTTCCTCGCCGAGGGCGACGACCGGGTCCTGAGCGCCGCGTCCGTACAGGAAGCCCGGACGCCCGCCACGCCGCCCGAGGACGGTAACTGGGCCGGTGGTTACGGGCTCGGCGTGCAACTCGTCCACGGGGGCGGCCGTACGTACGCCGGACACACGGGCTCGCTGCCGGGCTTCGTCGCCGCGCTCTGGGTGAGCGTCGAGGACGGACTGGTCGCCGTCACGCTCGCCAACGCCACCTCGGGACCGCTCGTCGGCACCGTCGCCGCCGAACTCATCAACATCGTGGCGGAGGCGGAGCCCCGTATCCCCGAGCCGTGGCGGCCCCTGCCCGAGGTCGACCAGGAGCTGCTGGCACTGACCGGCCCCTGGTACTGGGGCGCGACTCCGTTCGTCCTGAGGCTGACGGCGGACCGCGGCCTGGACTTCAATCCGCTGCGCGCGGCCGGCCGCCGCTCCCGCTTCGTGGCTCAGCCGGACGGCACCTGGAAGGGCCTGGACGGTTACTACACGGGGGAGACGCTGAAGGCCGTCCGGCGCCCGGACGGCCAGGTGAGCCATCTCGACCTGGGCTCCTTCGTCTACACCCGCGAGCCGTACGAGCCGGGGGACGCGGTTCCGGGCGGGGTGGACGAGCAGGGCTGGCGCGGTCTGTGATGTTTCACGTGAAACCGGACGGGCCGCACTGACCCCACCCACCCAACCACCGCCGGACAGGAGGCTAGGCCCCGGTCTCCAGGCTCAGCTTGAACCCCACATGGGACGCGGTGAACCCGAGCCGCTCGTAGAAGCGCAGGGCATCCGTACGCGACGCGTCGGACGTCAGCTGGACCAACTGACAGCCCTGGCGCCCGGATTCGTCGATGGCCCACTGGATCAGCTGTGTGCCGAGGCCGGAGCCGCGCTCGTCGGCGTGCACGCGTACGCCCTCGATGATCGAGCGCGTCGCGCCCCGGCGGGAGATGCCCGCGATGATCGTCAGTTGCAGCGTCCCGACGACCCGTCCGTCGCGCTCGGCGACGACCTGGTACTGATTCGGGTCGTCGGCGAGCCGCTCGAAGGCCTTGAGGTACGGGGTGAGGTCGTCCGGCGACTCGCGTGCCGCGCCCAGCGGGTCGTCGGCGAGCATCGCCACGATCTCCTGGAGGTCACCGGCGCCGGCCGGCCGTATGTGCAGATCGTTCATGGTTCGCAGATTACGCCGGGGCCGGCCGCGCGGGCACAGGCAGCTCCGCCAGGTCCTGTCGGTCGGCCCCCACTCAGGCGGCCGGGCTGAGGCGTTCCTCCGACGCCTTACGGCCGGCACGGCCGGCACGACCCGCCCGGAGCCGCCGTCCCCGGCGCGTCAGCCCCCACGGCTTCAGCACCGAGATGACGGTCATGAAGAGGTACGCGCCGGTCGCCACCGACGGCGCGGCGACCAGGCTGATGTCGGGCACACCGCCGCTCTCCGCGGCCTGCACGATCCCCGGCCGCAGCGCGAAGATCGTCGCCGCACCGGTGACCAGGGTGATCCAGAACTTGATCCAGACCCAGTGGTACCGGGCCAACCCCCAGGGCGTCCCCAGGGAGAGCACCAGACCGCTGACGAGGGTGATCACGACAATGGGCGGGAGCAGCCAGTCGGCGAAGACCTTCATCGCGCGGTAGGAGGCATCGGTGAGGGTGGTGTCGCCGGTGGTGTACGCGGTGATACCAAGCGTGAGCAGGCCGAGGGTGAGGCCCAGCCAGCTCACGGAGACGGCGACATGGACGACGAGGAGTGCCCGGCGGGCGGGCCGCTTGAGTGGTTTCACGTGAAACACGCTGTCGTGATTCGAGCCGGAGGGCGTCTGACGGCGGGAGTAACCGTCCGTACTAACCTCGGCGTACATGGACAGCCCCGGGAAGAACATCGGCGACCTCGGCGACCTCGGCGACCTCGGCGACATCCGCACCCGCGCCAACAGTCACCCCCGCGCCAACGGCAACGCCCACCCCCGCCCGCGCACCCTGCACCTCTTCGATCTCGACGGCACGCTGATCCGGGGATCGGCCGCCGCTGTCGAGATCTCCCGGCAGCTCGGGGTGAGTGCCGAGATCGCGGAGCTGGAGCGCGAGTTCCTGACCGCCGGACTGGCCCCGGACGAGTTCGCCGTACGGGCCCGGGAGCTATGGGCGGAACTCACCGACGCCCAGGTGGCGGCGGCCTTCGAGGGGGCTCCGTGGCTGGCCGGGATCCGGGAGGTCTGGGAGGACATCCGCGCGCGGGGCGACTACTGCGCCGTCATCACGCTCTCGCCGGACTTCTTCGTGGAACGCCTGCTGCCGTGGGGCGCGCACGCCACGCACGGCTCGCGCTGGCCTGCCCTGCCGTTCACGCGGCCGGTGGACCGGGCGGGGATTCTCGACACGGCGGCCAAGGTCCGGATCGCGAACGAGCTGTGCGCGCGGTTCGGGGTGCGGCTCGACGACTGTGTCGCCTTCGGGGACTCCATGTCCGACGCGGCGATCTTCGCCTCCGTACCCCGTGCGGTGTCGGTGAACGCGGACCACCATCTGGCCGGGCTCGCCATCCATATGTACACGGGCGGCGATCTGCGCGAGGCGTTCGAGCTGCTGGGCCCGCACCCGCGTACATGAATGAAGCCCGTCAGGCCAGGTCAGGCGCGTGCATCGCCCGTACGCCCTCGATGTTGCCGTCCAGATAGTGCCGCAGCGACAGCGGTACGAGATGGACGGCCGCGATTCCGACCCGGCTGAACGGCACCCGTACGATCTCGTACTCCCCGGACGGCTCGTCGATCTCCGGCCCGTGCCGCAGCGACGGGTCCATCGAGGTGAGCCGGCAGACGAAGAAGTGCTGCACCTTCACGCCGGTGACGCCGCGCTCCGCGATGTGCTCGACGGTGTCGACGAAGCAGGGCACGACATCGGTGATCTTGGCGCCCAGCTCCTCGTCCACCTCGCGGTGCAGCGCGTCGACGACGGTCGCGTCGTACGGCTCGACCCCGCCGCCGGGAGTCAGCCAGTAAGGATCCACACCGGGTTTCGTGCGCTTGATGAGGACGAGATGGTCGCCGTCGAGCAGGATGGCGCGTGCGGTGCGCTTGACGACGGGCCGTTCGGTCATGGGAAGAGCGTGGCCCGATAAGGCCGTGTCGAAACTCCCCCGGGCCCGGTGGTCACCAGTCCACCGAGGCGCGCAGCAGCCATTCGTGCGCCCGCGCGATGTGCGGCAGGGCCAGTGTGCCGGTGCGTACGACGAGGAAGTACGTGCGCAGCGGGGGCACCGGCGGGTCGTAGAGGGCGACGATCTCGCCGCGTTCCAGCGCGGCTTCGCACAGATAGCGGGGCAGTACGGCCAGTCCGGCGCCCGCCGCCGTGCTCTCCAGGACGGCGCGCAGGTCGGGTGCGATGACGGCGCCCGCGGCGGCCGGCCGGGAGTCGAAGACCGACGCCCAGTAGCGGGAGACGAGCGGCAGGGACTCGTGGACCTCCACCACCGGCAGCTGTTCCAGTACGACGTGGCCCTTGCGCAGCACGTCGTGGCCCAGCCGCGCCGCCCAGCGGGGCGAAGCGACCAGGACGTGCTCCTCGTCGCACAGCGGGGTCGCGGTGAGCAGTCCGCCGCGTGGCCGGGCGGTGGCGATGGCGAGGTCGTGGTGGCCGGCGGCGAGGCCGTCCAGGGTCTCCTCGGCGTTGGCGAAGAAGGAGGCGCGGAGCGTGAGGCCCTGGCTGACCAGCGGGGTGAGCGCGGGCAGGGCGCGTACGGAGGTGAACTCCGGCGGCCCCGCGAGATGCAGCGTCCGGACCCCGGACTCGTCGTCGAGCCCGGTCTCGGTGATCTCGACCAGGGCGTCGAGGTGGGGCGCGGCGCGGTGGGCGAGTTCGTCGCCGATGGTGGTGGGGGTGACACCACGGGCCTGCCGCAGGAACAGCGGGCGGCCCAACTGGCGTTCCAGCGTGCGTATCTGGCCGGTGACCGCGGGCTGCGAGAGCCCGAGCAGAGCGGCGGCGCGAGTGAAGGAGCCGGCTCGGTGGACGGTGACGAAGGTGCGCAGCAGGGCCAGGTCCATGACAGCCCTCCTCAACTTCCGGCCCCACGCAAACCCGTCCCAGGTCCGTCGCCGGAGCGTCCAACTATAAATAAGTCGATAGGCGGCTGTCGCTACTGTGATTGGACACTGACGCAGAGTCAACTAGCCTTGTTTGCGTGGTTCTTCGCGCGTGGAACCCATGGGCGGTCCGAGCCACGAGGGGGGAGGCTCGGACCGCCCGTTCCGCGGTGAGGCCCTTTCGACGGGGTCGGCGAGGCCCTTCAGGGACCGGCTTCCGTCAGCGCGCGCAGCACGTCCGCGATGAGGTCGTCGGGGTCCTCGGCGCCCACGGAGAACCGGATGAAGCCCTCCGGTACGGCGTCGCCGCCCCACCGCCCCCGCCGTTCCGCGGTCGACCGCAGCCCGCCGAAGCTCGTCGCGTCGTCCACCAGCCGCAGCCCGTCCAGGAAGCGCTCGGCGTGGTCCCGGTCGGGCAGGACGAACGACACCACGCACCCGTAGCGCCGCATCTGCGTGGCCGCGACGGCGTGCGAGGGGTCGTCGGGCAGCCCGGGGTAGCGCAGCCCGCTCACCTCGGCGCGCCCGCCCAGCGCCCGCGCGAGCAGCAGCGCGCTCGCGCACTGCCGGTCGACGCGCAGTTGGAGGGTGGCCAGTGAGCGGTGGGCGAGCCAGGCCTCCATCGGCCCGGGGATGGCCCCGGCGATCTTGCGCCAGCGCCGTACACCCGCCGCCAGTTCGGGATCCTCGCAGGTCACATGGCCCAGGAGGATGTCGCCGTGGCCCGTCATGCCCTTGGTGTCGCTGGCCACGGAGAAGTCCGCGCCGAGTTCCAGGGGCCGCTGGCCGAGCGGGGTGGCGAGCGTGTTGTCGACGGCGACGAGGGTGCCCCGCTCGTGCCCCGCCCGCACCAGGCGGCGGATGTCGCACACGTCGAGCCCGGGGTTGGACGGGGTCTCGATCCACAGCAGCCGGGCACCGGCCAGCACGTCGAGCTGCGCGTCGCCGCCGGTGGGCGCGGTCCGTACCTCGATGCCGTACGCCGTGAGCTGCTCCCGCAGCAGCGGCAGCGCCTGATAGCCGTCGTCCGGCAGCACGACCGCGTCGCCGGTGCGCAGCTGGGAGAAGAGCACCGCGGAGATCGCGGCCATCCCGGAGGCGAAGGCGACCGTCTCGACGGTCCGGCCGGGGGCCTCCAGCTCGCCGATGGCCCGTTCCAGATGGGTCCAGGTGGGGTTGGTGTCACGGCCGTAGGTGTACGGGCCCGTCGGCTCGCCCGGCAGATGGAAGTGCGCGGCGAACACCGGTCCCGGCATGGTCGGTTCGTACTTCACCGGGTCGGGCAGCCCCGCCCGTACGGCACGTGTGCCGTCCCCGACCTCGTGGTCCGGACCCGGCGCGGCGCCCGTCCCGCTCTCCGCGGGCTCCTGCGGCTGCACGGGCGATCAGTCCTTGTCGTCGGGGAGCACGACGTTCAGCGCCCACGACACGATGGAGATGATGAGCCCGCCCAGCACGGCCGTCCAGAAGCCCTCGACATGGAAGCTCAGGTCGAGCTTGTCGGCGAGCCAGGAGGTCAGCAGCAGCATCAGCGCGTTCACGATCAGCGTGAACAGACCCAGGGTGACGATGAACAGCGGCAGCGTCAGCAACTGCACGACGGGCTTGACGAGGAAATTCACCAGCCCGAAGATCAGCGCCACGACCACCAGCGCGAGAGCCTTCTTCCCGGTGCTGTCGCCGGTCAGGGTGATGTCATTGATCAGCCAGATCGCCACGGCCAGCGCTCCCGCGTTGGCGATCGTCTTGACTAGGAAATTCTTCATGGTGTGATCGTGGCATGAAGGCATTCCGACTTGACGAGCTGGAGGCGGAACGTGCCGCCAACGATGGGGCATATCTGCAGTTTGTACGGGAACGGAATATGTCCGTCGGCCTGTACGCGCTGGACGCCGGCACCACCGATCCGCAGCAGCCGCACCGCCAGGACGAGGTCTACTTCGTCGTGAGCGGGCGGGCGGCGATCACCGTGGGCATGGAGACGACGCAGGTCGGGCGCGGCAGCGTCGTCTACGTCCCGGCCGGTACGCCGCACAAGTTCCACCACATCACCGAGGACCTGCGGGTGATGGTCGTCTTCTCCCCTCCGGAGGGCTGAGGCCCACCCTCACGATTCCGTCAGGGTCGGATCAGGGGAGATCCAGGGCTCCGGGACCTCCGCTCCGGCCCGCGCCGCTCTAGCATCGAAGGCAGCGGAACGAACGTCGGGACCCAGGACTCACGGAACGAGGTAAGGACGATGGCGGTACGGGAAATTGTCGCGGGAATGCCCTGGTGGGTGAAGTGGATCGCGTTGCCCCTGGTCGTTCTCGTCGTGTTCGGCGGGCTGATCGCGAGCGTGGTCGGATTTGTGATCGCGCTGGTCTTCAAGGCGCTGATCCTGGTGGCCCTGGTCGGCGGGCTCGTCTTCGCGGTACGGAAGTTCACCTCCTCCTCGTCCTCGCGCGGCGACCGGTAGGCCCCCGCCCCGTCCCCCCGCCGCCCCCGGCGGGGGCGGCGCCGCACCCCCGCCGTTAGCCCGCGCGGGGGAAAGGCGGAGACGAAACCACTCCCTCCTCAGAAGCTGCCATTAGAGTGGCAAGCCTCTGCCACATCCTGCGAAAACAGCGTCGATGGTCGATTTGACCAACGCATTGTGCGATTTCTCGGCGCCGGACCTCAGACTCTGTTCGAGGTCCCCCGAGGGTGTGGCAGGCGCGGGGGCGGCCCCCGCGAGCGGGCGCACGCCCGTCAGTACGCCTGGGGGTGACCTTTGGCCACAGCGACCACGTCAGCTGCCCCAACCCTGATCGGTTCGGTGCGACGTGCGCTGCGCCTGCTGGAGTCGGCCGGCGCCCATCCGAACGGCGCCCCGGCGAAACAGCTCGCGCGCGAGGCCGGTCTCCCCCTCCCCACCGCCTATCACCTGTTGCGGACCCTGACCCACGAGGGCTATCTCCGCCGGGAGAAGGGTGTGTTCTTCCTCGGGGAGGCGGTGGACCGCCTGGTGAGCGGTGCGGGCCCGCAGCTGGGCCGGGCCCGGCGCACCATGGCCGAATCGATGGAGCACTGCCGCGACCTGATCGGGGCGCCGGTGTATTTCGCGATCTACCGCGCGGGCGAGATCGAGATCGTCGCCGTGGCCGACAGCCCCGCCGCGCCCGCCGTCGCCGAATGGGCGGACTTCCGCGAGACCGCGCACGCGCACGCGATCGGCCAGTGTCTGCTGAGCCAGCTCGACGAGGACGCCCGCCGGGACCATCTGGACCGGCACCCCGTGGGCCCGCTCACCCCCTTCTCGGTCGCCGACCGGCGCACACTGCTGTCACGCCTCGCCGCCATGGGCCGTACGGGACCGGTGTTCGAGCGGCAGGAGTACGTGCTCGGCCAGGTCTGCGCCGCCGTACCGATCAGGGCCGGGTCGACGGTCGCGGCGCTCGCGACGTCCGTGCCGCTGCATCAGGAGGAAAGACTGCTTCCCGCTGTCGAACGGCTATGCAAAGAGATCGGAAACATGATCGGCTCGCTGGAATTCTCTATCAGTATCTGAAATATCACTCCTTGTGATCTGTTACTGCGTGCTGGACGATTAAGAAGAGGATCAAGGGGCATCAATACCGGACGTTTCACCCCTCAAACCCCCGAAATCACTCTGAATTTCTTACTCTCCGTAACTTTCCGTCATCCACTGCGGGGTACATGATGCGCGAGTTGGTTCAGGCCGAAGTCCTGATGAGTTTCCTGGTCTCCGAAGAGCTCTCATTCCGAATTCCCGTGGAACTCCGTTACGAGACGACGGACCCCTACGCGGTGCGAATGACGTTCCATCTGCCCGGCGACGCCCCGGTCACCTGGGCCTTCGGCCGCGAGCTGCTGGTCGACGGCATCAACGAACCCAGCGGCGACGGCGACGTGTACATCTCGCCGACCGAGCCCGAAGAACTCTCCGACGTCCACATCCGACTGCAGGTCGGCACCGAGCACGCCCTGTTCCGGGTCAGCGCACCGCCGCTGGTCGCCTTCCTCGACCGCACGGACCGGCTGGTCCCGCTCGGCCAGGAGATGGCCCTCGGGGACTTCGAGACCAACCTGGAGGAGACGCTCGGCCGCATCCTCGCGGAGGAGAACGCGGGCTGAGCGCCCGCCCCCGGCGCCTGCCCCCGAAGGGCTGGAGGGCTACGCCTTACGGCGCCGCCCACCTCCGCCGCGCGCCCGCAGACCCCGGAACGGCGCCCCGACAGACGCCTTCGACAGCGGTCCCGAGGATGCTCCCGACGGCCCGCCCGAGGGTGCCCCCGACGGCGCCCCCGTCGCGGTCTCCGTCGCCGATCCCCCCGACGCCCCCGGCCGGTCCGCCGACACCACCAGTGCCGCCAGCGCCGTGGTCACCGGCACCGACGCGACCAGACCGATCGACCCCACCAGGGTCCGTACGATCTCCTCGGCCACCAGCTCGCTGTTGGCCACCGTCCCCACACTCGACTCCGCGATCGTGAAGAGCAGCAGCAGCGGCAACGCCGCGCCCGCGTAGGCCAGTACGAGCGTGTTGACCACCGACGCGATGTGGTCGCGGCCGATCCGGATCCCCGCCCGGTAGAGCGCGCGGGGCCCCATGGTCGGATCCGCCTGACGCAGCTCCCACACCGCCGAGGTCTGGGTGACCGTCACATCGTCGAGCACGCCGAGCGATCCGATGATGATGCCCGCCAGCAGCAGACCGCTCATGTCGATCTCCGGATACAGACCGTGGATCAGTCCGGTGTTGTCGTCCGTGTTGCCCGTCAGACTCGCCCAGCCGATGAACAGCGAGCCCAGCAGCCCGATCAGCAGCAGCGAGATCAGCGTGCCGAGGACGGCCACCGACGTACGGGCCGTCAGACCGTGGCACAGATACAGCGCGATCAGCATGATGGCGCTCGCGCCGACGACCGCGACGATCAGCGGATTCGAGCCCTGGAGAATCGCCGGCAGGATGAACAGCGTCAGTACGGCGAACGAGATGACGAGCGCGACCAGCGCCATCAGCCCGCGCAGCCGGCCCACCACGATCACCGCGAGCGCGAAGATCCCGGCCAGCAGCGCCATCGGCATCGTGCGGTCCACGTCCGTGACCGAGTACTGCAGATCACGCGGCGCGTCGGGCGCGTAGGCGACGACGACGCCCTGTTTCACGTGAAACTGCCGGGGCGCGTCCGGCTGGACGACCTCGACGAACGTACGCCCCTTGTCCTTGCCGCTCGTCACCTCGACCGTCGCCTTCACACAGTCCCCGGTCTGCGCGCGCTGTGCCGCACGACCCTCCGGCGTCGACGTGTCGCCCGTCGGCGGGACCTGAGCGGCGTTCACGTCCTTGCAGTCGATCTGCTCGATCTTCACCACCCGGCCCTGCTCGGTCTGCCGGTCGAAGCCGACACCGGTGCGTTCGTGCGCCGGGGCGCCACCGGGCCAGAGCACGACGAGTCCGACAACGACGGCCGTCGCGAAGGGAATCAGCACCGCGGCGATGACCTTGCGCAGATGCTTGGAGACCGGCGCGGCCGGCCCGTGGCTGTGCGAGTGGCCATGCGTATCGGGTGTCTGCTGGGGTGAGGTCACCGACCGATCATCGCAAGAACGACGGAGGCCCCCTGTTCAGCACGCCCGACATCGCGTTAGCGTGGTGGTGCCTTTACACACGCGGGAGCTCGGAGCACCGGGCTGAGAGGACGCTGACTGTGGAGTTCCGGGGTTTCCCCGGATCCCTGAGCTGCGTCGACCGCCGAACCTGTTACCGGGTAATGCCGGCGTAGGGAGTAGGTCTCCATGACCGTTCAGGACACACACACGTCTGCCGCGCGATCCATCGGCTGGCACAAGGGGTACGTGGAAGGTTCACGCCCCGACCTCCGGGTGCCGGTCCGTCAGGTGCATCTCACCAACGGCAACGACGTAACGCTGTACGACACGTCGGGGCCGTACACCGACCCCACCGTCGAAACCGACGTACGGCGCGGGCTCGCACCGCTCCGGGAGAACTGGATCATCGGCCGCGGCGACACCGAGGAGTACGCGGGCCGCCCCGTCCGCCCCGAGGACGACGGCCTCAAGCACACCTCGCCCCGCGGCGGCCTCCTCCGGAGCGGAGCGACTGATCTACGGGGCCTCGACGCCGTCTTCCCCGGCCGCCCGCGCCAGCCGCGCCGGGGCCGCGACGGGCAGGCGGTGACCCAACTCGCGTACGCCCGGCGGGGCGACATCACTCCGGAGATGGAGTACGTCGCCATCCGGGAGAACGTGGCGCCCGAGGTCGTACGCGAGGAGATCGCGGCCGGCCGCGCCGTGCTGCCCGCCAACGTCAACCACCCCGAGATCGAGCCGATGATCATCGGCAAGCGGTTCCTGGTGAAGGTCAACGCCAACATCGGCAACTCCGCGGTCACTTCCTCCATCGAGGAGGAGGTGGACAAGATGACCTGGGCCACCAAGTGGGGCGCCGACACGGTCATGGACCTCTCCACCGGCCGCAACATCCACACCACCCGCGAGTGGGTGCTGCGCAACTCCCCCGTCCCCATCGGCACCGTGCCGCTCTACCAGGCGCTGGAGAAGGTCGACGGCAAGGCCGAGGAGCTGACCTGGGAGATCTACAAGGACACCGTCGTCGAACAGGCCGAGCAGGGCGTCGACTACATGACCGTCCACGCGGGCGTGCTGCTGCGCTACGTGCCGCTGACGGCCCGCCGCAAGACCGGCATCGTCTCGCGCGGCGGCTCGATCATGGCGGCGTGGTGCCTGGCGCACCACCGGGAGTCGTTCCTGTACGAGAACTTCGAGGAGCTGTGCGACATCCTCGCGGCGTACGACGTGACGTACTCCCTCGGTGACGGCCTGCGCCCCGGCTCGATCGCCGACGCCAACGACGAGGCGCAGTTCGCCGAGCTGCGGACGCTGGGCGAGCTGAACACCATCGCCAAGCGGCACAACGTGCAGACCATGATCGAGGGCCCCGGCCATGTCCCGATGCACAAGATCAAGGAGAACATCGACCTCCAGCAGGAGATCTGCGAGGAGGCGCCGTTCTACACGCTCGGCCCGCTGACGACGGACGTCGCCCCGGCGTACGACCACATCACCTCCGGCATCGGCGCCGCGATGATCGCCTGGTGGGGCACGGCGATGCTCTGCTACGTGACCCCCAAGGAGCACCTGGGCCTGCCGAACCGCGACGACGTGAAGACCGGCGTCATCACGTACAAGATCGCGGCGCACGCGGCGGATCTGGCCAAGGGGCATCCGGGGGCACAGGAGTGGGACGACGCGCTGTCGGACGCGCGGTTCGAGTTCCGCTGGGAGGACCAGTTCAATCTGGCGCTCGACCCGGACACGGCGCGGGAGTTCCACGACGAGACACTGCCCGCCGAGCCGGCGAAGACCGCGCACTTCTGCTCGATGTGCGGGCCGAAATTCTGTTCGATGAAGATCTCGCACGACATCCGGCGTGACCACGGCGGTTCGCAGGACGAGATCGAGGCGGGCATGGCGGCCAAGTCGAAGGAGTTCGCGGCGAGCGGCAACCGGGTCTATCTGCCGCTGGCGGACTGACCGGACGTATCGCATGGCGGAGAGGCCCCCGACCGGTCCCGGTCGGGGGCCTTCGTCGTGCCGTGCTCGTGCCGTGCCGTGCTCCGTAGGTCGTAGTCGGGACTCCCACCAAAGTGGTGGTTGGGGCCGTGAAAGGTGGGGACGGGCCGGAATCCCTTGTACCGGGACATGGGATACGTATCGGATGAGTCCCGTAGACGGCAGGCGGCAGAGCGCTCCACCGACATTCCCACCGTCCCGAGGGATTGACCGCATTGGCCACAGAAGCCGGCACCGGACAACCAACGCCCGCCCCCATCCCATCGGCATCGGCACCGCCGTCACCGGCGCCGCCGCACTCCGGACTGCTGCTCGGGATCCTGTCGTTGGCCGCCTTCATGGCCGGGCTCGATCTCTTCATCGTGAACGTCGGCTTCGACGCCATCGGCCGTGAGTTCGACGGCGCGTCGCTCGCGGACCTCTCCTGGGTCCTCAACGCCTACGCGATCGTCTTCGCCGCACTCCTGGTGCCCCTGGGACGGCTGTCCGACCGCTACGGCCGCAAGGCCGGATTCCTTCTCGGCGTAGCCCTCTTCACCCTGGCGTCCGCCGCCTGCGCCGTCTCGACGTCGCTGTGGCAGCTGGTCGCCTTCCGGGTGCTCCAGGCGGTCGGCGCCGCGGCGCTGACCCCCGCCAGCCTCGGTCTGCTGCTCTCGGCCTTCCCGCCGGACCGGCGGGCCGGCGCCGTACGGATCTGGTCGGCGAGCGCGGCGCTCGCGGCGGCGGCCGGGCCGGTCTTCGGCGGGCTGCTCGTCAGCGCGTCATGGCGGTGGATCTTCCTGGTGAACATCCCCATCGGCGTCCTCGCCCTGGTCGTGGCCGTACGTATCGTCCCCGACTCCAAGGAGGCGACGGTGACCCGGCTGCCCGATCTGCCGGGAGCCGCCCTGCTGACGGGTTCGATCGGGCTGCTGGCACTCGGCCTGGTGAAGATCAACGACTGGTCCGCGGTCCGGACGTCCGCCGTGCTGGCCGGCGCGGTCCTCGGGACCGCGGTGTTCTGGTTCCGGTCGCTGCGCCACGCCTCCCCGGTGATCGAACCGGCGCTGCTCCGGGTACGGGCCTTCGTCTGGTCCAACGTGACGGCGATCGCCTTCAGCGCGGCGTTCGCCGCGAACCTGCTCACCGCGATCCTGTGGATGCAGCAGGTGTGGCAGTACTCCGCGCTGCGTACGGGACTCGGGATCGCCCCGGGCCCGCTGATGGTCCCGCTGGCCGCGATCGTCGCCGCGAAGCTGGCGGCACGCGTCCCGGCGGGCCGGATGGTCGCCATCGGCTGTCTGCTGTGCACCGCCGGAGTGGTGCTGATGGCGGTGAGCATCGATCAGAGCCCGCACTACGCGAGCGAGTTGCTGCCCGGCTGGCTGGTGGGCGGCGTCGGGGTGGGCCTCGCGCTCCCCACGATCCTCGCGACCGCGACGACCGACCTGCCGGCCGCCCGGTTCTCCACGGGCAGCGCGGTGGTCAACATGAGCCGGCAGATCGGCAGCGTGCTGGGAATCAGCCTGCTGGTCGCGATCCTCGGCACTCCGCTCACCTACGACGCGACCCATGAGGCGTTCGTCCACGCCTGGATCGCGATCGGAATCTTCATGATGCTCGGCGCCGCGACCGCGTTCGGCATGACCTCGCGTCCTGCCGCCCGTGGCTCCCGGGCGCCGGCGAGCACGTAACCATCTCCTTCGAGAGGAAACGTCATGAGTACCAGCATCAATCTCGGCACGGGCGCCAACGGCGTCCTGGGCACCGACGGCCTCGTGAGTACGAGCAAGACGCGCGTCGTCTTCGTCGACTGTCTGCCCGCGCTCGCCCTCGGCCCGCAGCTCTCCCTCGCCCGCTTCGGCGAGATCGGCCTCGACCGGGCCACCCCCGACACCTTCGAGCGCTATCTGAACGACCTCGAACCGGGCACCGACGTGGCCGTCGCCTTCATCGGCGGCAGCGGCTCCTCGGCACCGGCGGCGGTCCGGAGCCTGCGCGGCATGCGCGGCTTCGCCAAGACCCGGGTGTACGTGGTCGGCGAAGGCGCCGGCGGCCAAGTACCCGGCTGGGCCGAGGTGCACGACGTCGAGGACATCATCGCCCCGGCCTCCTTCGACGGGTTCGGATTCGCCGACACCGTGGAGATAGGCATGCGGGCCCACGGCTCGCTGATCCTCGACCCGCTCTACACCGACTTCTACCTCGACATGACGTGGAACAAGATCTTCGACTGGTTCGAGACCACCCGCTGGGACTGGCGTGAGCTGGAACTCGACAAGCTCAACCCCGAGCTGATGAGCGCCGAGGAGGTCGACTTCCTCACCGAGGCGGCGATCATCGAATTCGGCACCCTGCCGGGCGCGCACAACTTCCTGCGCGAGTGGGAGGGCGAGACCAGCTTCTCGTCCTGGGCGCTCAGCTGGGGCGCCGAGGAGGCGCGGCACTCGCTCGTACAGGCGCGCTGCCTGGAGAAGCTGGGCGTCAAGGTCCGCTCCAAGCACGCGCTGTACAAGCGCGAGCCGTACCCGATGGGCGACACCCGCGTCGGCACCCTGATGATGAACATCATCTCCGAGGCACGCGCCGCCGAGCTCTATCGCGCGCTCGCCGCCGAGACCAAGGAGCCCGTGGTCCGGGGCATCTGGAAGCTCCTCGGCCGTGACGAGTCCCGGCACGCCCGCGCGTTCTACGTCTTCACGCAGGAGCTGTGCGACGGCAACCGGGAGAGCCAGATCGCCGCGCTCAAGATGGCGTACGTCTGGCTGGCCGACCGCAGCGACGGACTCAAGCACCCGGCCGGGCACTTCTACCCGCACTCGACGTCCGCGAAGGGCGTCCGGCGTATCGAGACGATCCAGGCGGGCGCCACCGACGCGGCCGACGGCAAGGTGCTGTCGATGGTGCGACGGCTGGTCGAGGACGACTCGATCGAGTCGTCGAAGGACGTCAAGCGCAAGCTCCGCTCGCTCATCTGACCGGCGCCGACAGCGACAGTCACGACCTGAGGAGCGGGGTTTGCCCGAGTCAGCGTTCACCACAGACAGTGCCGGCGAGGCGGCGGCCGAGACGGCCAACTGCTTCGGCTGCGCCCCGCACAATCCCATCGGACTGCGGCTGGTCTTCGAGGAGGAAGGCAACGGATTCGGCACCCGGATCAAGCTCGGCGCCGACTACGAGTCGTTCCCCGGTGTCATCCACGGGGGGATCGTGGCCGCGATCCTGGACGAGACGCTGGCCCAGGCCGTGTACCGGTCCGACCGGATCTCCGCCTTCACCACCGGCCTGCGCATCCGCTACGGCAGGCCCATGGAGACCGGCGCCGAGTACACGGCGCACGCCGAGATCACCAAGCGCGACGCGCTGTCGGTACGTGCCTCCGGGGAGATCCGGCTGCCGGGCGGCGATCTCGTGGCCGCCGCCGACGGCACGTTCCACCTGCTCACGGACGAAGTGCTCGGCACGTACGGCACACGACTGCCGACCGGACTCGTCGACGCGCTCCGGGCCTCCAACAGGACCACCACACAGGGGGATTGACCACACATGGACACCACCGACACCGCAGTCACCACCGACACCACCGCTGACAGCGCGGTCACCACCGACACCGCGGTCACCGACGAAGCCGTCCGCGAGAAGATCCGTCAGATCGTCGCCGACGAACTCGACATACCCGCCGCCGGTCTGACGCCCGACCAGCACTTCCGCTCCCTCCCCAACGTCGACTCGATGCGCGTGCTCCAGATCGTCCTCACCACCGAGAAGGCGTTCGACATCGAGATAGAGGACGAGGTCACCTTCCGGGTCCAGACGATCGGGGAGTTCCAGGGCGTGGTGGAGGACCTGTGCCGGCAGAAGACCTCGGCGTGAGCCTGGTCGACGCGCTCGCCGCCGTCGCCGCCCGCGGAACAGGCCACGGTATGCGCCTGTTCCGCGGGGACGAGGAGGCCGAGCGCGTCACCTTCGGCCAGCTCCACGCCGAGGCCGGGCAGCTGGCCTGCGGACTGCTGGAGCGCGGCGTCGTACGGGGGGAGCGGGTCGCCGTCGCGCTCCCCACCTCGATCGACTTCGCCCGCGCGTTCTTCGGCGTGCTCGCCGCCGGCGCGGTGCCCGTGCCCGTACCGCCGCCGGTGCGCTTCGCCTCGCTCGACATCCATCTGAAGCGGATCGTGCTCGTGATGCGCCAGTCGAAGGTGCGCGTCGTGCTCTCCGACAAGATGCTGGGCGGGCTGCTGGAGCCGGCGCTCGGCGGCGCCGACGGTGAGTTCCAGATCCTCGACGTGGCGCTGACGCGCGCGACCTCGCCGGTGTACGTGGACGTGGCGGCCGGTGATCCGGCGCTCGTCCAGTACACCTCGGGCACCAGCGAGAGCCCGAAGGGCGTCGTACTGAGCCACGCCAACCTGCTCGCGAACGTCGATTCCATCGCCGGGGGGCTGGGAATCGACGACACGGACGTGAGCTGCAACTGGCTGCCGCTCTTCCACGACATGGGCCTGATCGGCGCGTTCCTCGCGCCGGCGCTGACCGACGCCGAGACGTATCTGCTGCCGCCCGAGGACTTCCTCCGGGACCCAGGCCGATGGCTGCGGATCATCAGCCGGTACGGGGTGACCGCGACGACGGCGCCCAACTCCGGCTATCTGTACGCCCTGCGGCGGGTCCCGGCCGAGCGCGTGCCCGAACTCGATCTGTCCCGCTGGCGGTTCGCGCTCAACGGGGCGGAGCTGATCGACCCCGACACGCTGCGCCGGTTCTCGGCGCACTTCGCGCCGGCGGGCTTCCGCGCCGATGCCTTCCTGCCGGTGTACGGCCTGGCGGAGGGCAGCCTCGCGGTGACGTTCGCGCCGACGGGCCGGGCGGTGCGCGGTACGTGGGTACGGCGCGACGCGCTCTCGCGGGGCGTGGTGGAGCCCGTGCCGGAAGGCACCGACAGCACCGACAGCACCGACAGCACTCACGGCGGCCGGGAGATCGTCTCGGTCGGCCTCCCGGTGGCGAACACCGAGGTCAGGCTGGTCGACGAGGCCGGTACGCCGCTGACCGACGCCTCGCTGGTCGGCGAGATCCAGATCCGCGGCGACTCGGTGACGCGTGGCTACGAGGACAACGAGGAGGCGACCCGGGCCACCGTCCACGCCGGTGGCTGGGTGTCCACCGGCGATCTGGGCTTCCGGCAGGACGGCGAACTGTTCATCGCCGGGCGGAAGAAGGAGGTGATCATCGTCTTCGGCCAGAACTACTACGCGAGCGACATCGAGTCCGTCGCGGGCCGGGTCACCGGGGTCGCGAACGGCGCGGTCCTCGCGGCGGGAGTGGCGTTCCCCGACGGTGAGGGACTGGTGCTCGTCGCGGAGACCAAGGAGTCCGTGGCGGCGGCCCGCGAGGAGTTGATCGCCCGGCTGCGGTACGCCGTGTCGGACTCGCTCGGCCTCACGCCGCGCGACATCGTTCTCGTACGCCGGGGGCGGCTCCCGCGTACCTCCAGCGGAAAGCTTCAACGGCACGGCGTGGAGGAGGTGTTGGCAGCGGCCGGCGCCGACCCCGTAACGCGGACGGACGAACAGAAGGTGACCTCATGAGCGCGGACCCCACTCCCGAACTCACGGCGACGCAGCGCGAGGAGCTGCTGCGCCGCTCATGGATGGCCACCGACGGGCTCTGGTACTACCAGACCGCGCTGTCGGGCGGCATCGACGGCGCGAACGAGGCCAACATCGCGGTGGTGCGCGAGTTCGGGCGCCAGGAGATGGTGCGGCTGATGCGCGGTCTCGGCATCGAGAAGGTCGAGACCGTCGAGCAGTACCGCCGGCTGTTCCAGGCGGCGGTTGACCTCTATCTCGGTTCGCTGTTCGAGGCGGAGGAGTCGTTCGACAACGACACGGGCACGCACGACCTCAAGGTCATCACGTGCTTCGCCTACAAGGGGGTCAAGAAGGCGGGAATCGAAAAGGAATACCACTGCGGTCCCGGCGAACGGCTGACCGGCTGGCTGAAGGCGATGGATCTGCCGGACGACATCGATCCGGATGTCGGGCTCTGTCAGATGGCCCATACCGGCTCGTGCGGCTACCGGCTCACCGTCGGGCTGCCGCACGGATCTTGAGACGTCGATCTTGAGACACGGATCTTGACCGAACTCTTAACAGTAATTTACTTCGGAATGTGGGTGTTTGGCAGAATTAGTGATGAATTTCATTTCTTGAAGGCCCCTCTTGGCCACGTATACTCCCTAAATATCACGTGGGAGGCTGCGGGATAATGGCGGGGGGCTGCCGTGGCGATCGATCCGGAGGGGCGTGCCGGGATAACCGGACTGCCCGAACAAGTTCGCGCGAACATTGTCGAGCCATTCTTCCAGCGATTGCGGGCACTGGACAGTCCGCTGCTCGAAGAACCTGAAATCAGCGCGTTACTCGTCAATCAGGTCGAGTTACTCCTCGACGACATCGCGCGGGGCGCGCGGACCCGTTTCCGCGCCAGGACCACACCGAGCAAGGAATCCCTGCGGGCCGCGGCCGAATTCAGCAGGACCCGGGCCTCGCGCGGTATCCATCCGACCGAGACGGTGCGCGCCGCCGAGTTGTTCTACGAGACGGCGCTGCCCGTCATCGTACGCGAATTCCTGCCCGCCGCGCCCTCGCCCGACGAATTCCTCGACACCGCGCTGACCTTGAACGACGCGGTGATGACACAGATCGCGCTCGGCTGCGTCGGCTACATCAAATTCCTCCGCGAGAAACTGCACAGTTCCCATCTCGACGAACGTCACCGGCTGGCCAGGGACCTGCACGACCGGGTCGCCCACGAAGTCCTGGTGGCCATGCTCGAACTGGAGCTGTGCGAACCGCTGATCCAGAGCGAGAGCGCGGCCGTACGGTCGAGGCTGAAATCGGCCGAGGAGGCGCTCCGGGTGGCACTGCGGGAAATCAGTGATCTCTCCGGTGAACTGCGTGAGTCGGTCTCCGACACCAACATGGAACGTGCCCTCACCAATTTCATCGATTCCACCGTCCCGGACGGTGTCAGGGCGGAGTTGACCGTCACGGGAAATGTCGACGACATACCGGCGGCAGCGGCGGAGGAGCTGTACTTCATCATTCGCGAGGCGGCCAGAAACGCGCTGCGGCACTCCGACCCCGACGAACTGTGGATCACGATCAGGGTGACGGAGACGCTGGTCCAGGCGTCCGTCATCGACGACGGCGCGGGCTTCGACGTGGCCACCATCGCCAAGACCCGGCGAGGTGGCCTGATCTCGATCCGCGAGCGGACCGAACTGCTCGGCGGAAACCCCAGCATCCACAGCTCGGTCGGCGGGGGAACGACGGTCAACGTGTCCATCCCGTTGATCAACTGGCGCCGGCATGGCTGACGCCGACGGGGGCCGGGCGGCCAACGGGGTCAAGGCGGCGAAGGTGGCCGTCACCGGGGTTGTCGTGGCCGACGACCACACCCTCTTCCGGGAGTTGCTGGCCGATCTCCTCTCCCTGGAGGACTGGCTGGAAGTCGTCGCCCAGGGCGCGAGCGGGACCGAAGCCGTGGCGTTGGTACGCCAACACCGGCCGGGCATCGCCGTACTGGACGTACAGATGCCGGGCCCCGGCATCCGGGAGACCGTACGGGAGATCGGCCGGCACTGCCCCGAGACCCGCTGCATCGTGCTGACGATGCACGACGACCCCGTGCTGCTCAGGGACGTACTGGACGACGGCGCCACCGCCTACCTGCTGAAGTCGGTCTCCAGCCGGGAGTTGGTCACCCTGATCCACTCGGTGATCCGTGAGCCGGAGCGGATCCACTTCTCGGTCACCCGGAGCATGATCAAGGGCTTCGGCGAGCCTGCCGCGGACCGGCTCCTGTCGGCGCGCGAGGTCGAGGTGCTGGGGTACGTCGCGCAGGCGCGCAGCAACGCGGAGATCGCCGCCG
This sequence comes from Streptomyces sp. NPDC057137, assembly GCF_042670825.1. Lineage (NCBI taxonomy): Bacteria > Bacillati > Actinomycetota > Actinomycetes > Kitasatosporales > Streptomycetaceae > Streptomyces > Streptomyces sp. NPDC057137. The sequence goes on from NZ_JBHUUW010000007.1 coordinate 183,002, forward strand.
CGCTGTTCCTGGCCGAGACCACCGTCAAGCGGCATCTGACGAACGCGTACCGGAAGCTCGGCGCGGTGTCGCGCGTGGACGCGATCCGCCGGGCGATGGACGCCGGGATCATCGCCCCGTATCCCCAGCCGTAGCCGTAGCCGACAGGGCAGCCCCCGCGCGGCTCACTCCGGCTTGTGCTCGGGCCCGCCGTAGTCGGGGCTGGAGAAGTCCGGGCTGGAGAACGTCGGTCGCTGGCCCGTCGTCGCGCCCTCACCGGGGCTGGAGAAGTTCGGGCGGCTGTAGCCCATCTTCGGCAGATGCTGCACGGGCGGGGCCTTCGGCGCCGGCTCCACGTCGGGCGCGGCCAGGGCCTCCCGCAGGAACGGCAGGATCCCGCGTTCCAGTACGGCGACGCGCCACGCCTCGCGGGCCCGTGACACCTCGTCGGGCCAGGAGCCGTCCGTCTCACCGGCCGGGACCTGCGTCGAGGCGTTGCGCAGGGCCGTGATCAGCAGCCCGGCCCCGGCGACGGCCAGGCCGACGGCCGTGACGGCGCAGAAGAACCAGCCGACGGTCAGCAGTGTGCCGGAGAAGGCGGGCACCGGGCTGAGCACTCTCAGCATCGAGCCGACGAGCAGGAAGACCACGGCTGCCGCGCCCGCGAGGGCCGGCACCAGGACGGCGACGACGGCGGCGAGACCCGCGCCGGTCTCGCCGGGCCCCTGCATCGCCGGTGTCAGCACGGAGTCGGCCACCGGCGAGGCGGCCGGGGCACGGAATTCCTCCCGGACCTTCGCGTAGTGCTCGTACTCGGTCGAGGCGGTGGCGGTTATCAGAGACGTCGCGTTGAGAGCCATCGTGCGCAGTTGTTCGGTATTGAGCCGCTGTCCGACATCGGCCAGATCCGGACGATCGTGCGCATGGCGCAGCGTCTCGTCGAGAATCCGCTCGAAATCGGCGCGATCCTCGTTCAGCAGATGCGGAGCGCTGTTCATGTGCATCCCCCGATGCTCCGTAGGGCCGGATTGCCCGCTCGGAGCGGACGATTGGCGAAAACGGAGGAGAGCCTGCTACGGATGAGCCGATGGTAGAGCGGTTGAGGCACGGGGTGACAGGGGGTTCACTGAAATCACCTGCCCCCACTCTGCTCAGTTATGCAGTGGGAGCTGTACGACCAGAAGCTTTCCGGCCATGGTCACTCCGCCGTCCATGGCGATGGCGAGCCCGTCCGCGTACACATGCGGTCCGTCGACCACGGGTCCGGAGTTCTCCTCGCCGTCGGAGGCGTCCTCGGTGCCGACGTCGCCGAGCAGATACGGAATCGGGCTGTGGCCGTGGACGATGCGCCGCCCGCCGTACGCGGCCATCAGCTCCCTGGCCGCCTCCGGGCCGCCGTTGTCGCGGAACGCGAAGCGCTTGGTGAGCTTGCGGAAGATGTCCCAGCACTCGTCCGCGTCGTTGCGGGTGAGGATGGCGCGGACGTTGTCGTTGACGTCCTCGATGGTGGCGCCGTAGTCGAGATACGCGGTCGTGTCGGAGTGCATCAGCAGATGCCCGTCCTCCTCGACGAGGGCGTCGAGCCGTGACATCCACTGGAGGTGGACGTCCTGGAGGCGCTCCATGTCGGTCTTCTGACCGCCGTTGAGCAGCCAGGCGGCCTGGAAGGTGGCGGTGCCGGCCCCGGAGTTGACGGGGGTGTCGGCGAAGCGCCTGGCGCCGAGCAGCAGCAGTTCGTGATTGCCCATCAGGGCCTTGCAGTAGCCGCCGGCGGCGGCGGCCTCGGCGGAGAGCCGCATGACGAGGTCGATGACGCCGACGCCGTCGGGGCCCCGGTCGGTGAAGTCGCCGAGGAACCAGAGGCGGGCGTTGCCCGCGGCCCAGCTGCCCTCGCTGTCGATGAGGCCCTGTTCGGCGAGGGCGGCGACGAGTTCGTCGAGATAGCCGTGGACGTCGCCGACGACGAAGAGCGGGCCGAGGCCGTCCGGGCCGACGGGGCTCTCGGCCGTGTCGACGCGGACGCGCACGGTGTCACCGGCGTTGATCACCGGGAGGTCGCGTTCGGTGGGGGTGTAGCCCTCGGGGATCTCGTCGCGCGGGATGGCGTTCCCGGGATGGTCGGAGAGGGTGGCGTCGGCGGCAGGCGTGGCGGGTGTGACGGGTGCGGCGGCGGGCACGGCGGGTGCGGGCGCTGCCGCCGGTACGAAGCTCGGAGGCGTACCGACCAGGCTGCATGGATCGGGGCGTGACGAGGCGTCGGACATCATCGTGGCCACGGGTCGGCCCTCGGGCGCGGGGAACGAGATACCGCGCGGATCCGTGAGCGGCGCGACACCGAGGCCGCCCGGAACGCCGGTCTGCCGGGCCACCGGCCGACCGTCGGACGCCGGGGGGGCCACAGACGCCACGGGTGCCACCGATGACTCGGGCGCCTGCGGCGCCACGGTGGCGACCGCGACCGCCTGCGGCGCGGACTCACCGCTCGGCACTGTCTGTTCGGGCGGCGCGGGCTGCCCCGGCCGCACGGGAACCTGTGTGTACGGCGGCACCCGGAAATCGCGCAACGTCGCCGTCCGCACCACGGGTCCCTGACCGGTCCCGGCCCCCTGCGTCATCGACCCCTCCACCACCGTCGCGCCTGGCGTACACCTCTCGGGCCCGCCTGATCGGGCGGGACATCCCCACCGGAGGTAGGGGAAGGTCCGCGGTGTCGTGCGCCCATCATAGGAATGCAGCCACCCCTGTGTGACGCACCAGGGGTGGTCAATCCGATTCCACCCACGTTTCATCGGTCGTTTTCACGCGGATCGCCCGAAATGATCCATCCGGATCCCGTTCGCGCCGGTCTCGCGCCTCTCTTTCGTCAGTCTCTCGCCGGAGACCTCGGAGCACTGACCGTGGTGCGGGGCGGGCGCCGTTGGGACGAGGTCCGGACGATCAGCTCCGTCGGTATCACCTGCTCGACGGGACGCCCGGTGTCGATCCCCTCGATGGCGTCGATGAGGAGCTGTACGACGGCGGTGCCGATACGGCGCGGCTTGAGCGAGAGCGTCGTGATGGGCGGTTCGGTGGTCGCGTACACGGTGGACTCGCTGCAGCAGACCAGCAGCAGGTCCTCGGGGACCCGCAGGCCGTACCGCCGCGCGGCGGCGAGCAGATCGGTGCCGTTGGGGTCGAAGAGGCCGTACACCGCGTCGGGGCGGTCGGGTCTGGCGAGCAGCCGGTCGGCGGCCACGGCCCCGGCACAGGGGTCGTGCGCGGGGTAGGACTCGTAGACCGGGTCCTGTCCGACGCGCTCGCACCAGCGCAGATACGCGGTGGTGGAGAGCCGGGTGTACGTGTCGGTGGTGGTTCCGGTGAGCAGTCCGATCCGGCGGGCGCCGGCCGCGGCGAGATGGTCGAGCAGATCGAGTACGGCGGCCTCGTGGTCGTTGTCGACCCAGGCGGTGACGGGGAGGGTGCCGGCCGGGCGGCCGTCCGAGACGACGGGCAGGCCCTGGCGGACGAGTTCGGTGACGACCGGGTCGTGGTCGGAGGGGTCGATGACGACGGTGCCGTCGAGTGCGACGTTCGACCAGACGTCGTGGCGGGAGGTGGCGGGGAGGATGACGAGGGCGTAGCCGCGGGCGAGCGCCGCGGAGGTCGCGGCCCGTGCCATCTCGGCGAAGTAGGCGAATTCGGTGAAGGTGAAAGGTTCATCCCCGTACGTGGTGACGGTCAGGCCGATCAGTCCTGACTTGCCGGTACGGAGGGTTCGGGCCGCGGCGGACGGGCGGTAGCCCAGCCGCTCGGCGACTTCTCGGACATGTCGGCGTGTGGCGTCGGGTAACCGCCCCTTGCCGTTGAGCGCGTCGGAGACGGTCGTGATGGAGACACCGGCTGCGGCGGCCACGTCCCGGATGCCCGCCCGACCTTGCCGGCTGCCCCGGCGGGATGTGTCCGTCCGGCTCACCTGGTGTTTCCCTGCTGGTGTCATGGCGAGCCGATAGTAGGGCTCATCAAGGTGCTAAGGCCGGTCGCATATTCACCCTCCAAGAGTCACGTTTCTGCATGATCAACAACGGCCAATCGACATGCAAATCAAGGTCGTTGAGCGTTTCGGTTGGTGTCTCTCAAGCGTGGAGCTGGATGGGCCTGGCGAGTGTCCGATGTTTCGAAGAGGTCTCAACTCACCCCCATGGGGGACGCGCGCCACGGAGTGAGCCACCGGCGCGCGCCAGGTCCCCGAGCGCTCCCCCTGTCAGGGCCCGGCTTCCGCGCCCTCGGCGGCTCCTTCGGAGCCCGGTTCCGCGACCGGTATTCGCAGGGCCCGGCAATCCTCTTAAGGTGAGCAGTATTGGTGCATCCGCATGAGGTGAGCCGATCATGTGTACGGCCCCGAGAACGTCCCGAGAACGCCCCAGAACGCCCGAGGAGGACCCGCGGTGAGCGAGACGAGCCCGAAGCTGCGCGCCGAGCTGGACGGCATTCCGACCTACAAGCCGGGCAGGCCGGCGGCGGCCGGCGGGCCCGTCGCGTACAAGCTGTCCTCCAACGAGAACCCCTACCCGCCGCTCCCCGGCGTGATGGAGACCGTGCTGGCCTCGGCCGGCGCGTTCAACCGCTACCCCGACATGGCGTGCACCGGGCTGATGAGCGAGCTGGCCGACCGCTTCGGGGTGCCCGTCTCGCATCTCGCCACGGGCACGGGCTCCGTGGGTGTCGCCCAGCAGCTGCTCCAGGCCACCTCCGGGCCCGGCGACGAGGTGATCTACGCCTGGCGGTCCTTCGAGGCGTACCCGATCATCACGCAGGTCTCCGGCGCCGCGTCGGTGAAGGTGCCGCTGGACGCCGACGAGACGCACGACCTGGACGCGATGGCCGACGCGATCACCGACCGGACTCGGCTGATCTTCGTCTGCAACCCCAACAACCCCACCGGCACCGTCGTGCGCCGGGCCGCGCTGGAGCGGTTCCTCGACCGGGTGCCCAGCGACGTCCTGGTGGTGCTGGACGAGGCGTACCGCGAGTTCATCCGCGACGCCGACGTCCCCGACGGTGTCGAGATCTACCGGGAGCGGCCCAACGTCGCCGTGCTCCGGACCTTCTCCAAGGCGTACGGCCTCGCGGGTCTGCGGGTCGGCTTCGCCATCGCCCACGAGCCGGTCGCCGCCGCGCTGCGCAAGACCGCGGTGCCCTTCGGTGTGAGCCAGATCGCGCAGGACGCGGCGGTCGCCTCGCTGCGCGCCGAGGACGAACTGCTGGGGCGGGTGGGGTCGCTGGTCGGTGAGCGCACCCGGGTGTACGACGCGCTGCGCGGCCAGGGCTGGACCGTGCCCGAGACGCACGCCAACTTCGTGTGGCTGCGGCTGGGGGACCGTACGACCGACTTCGCGGCGGCGTGCGAGCGGGCGGGCGTGACGATCAGGCCGTTCGCGGGCGAGGGGGTGCGGGTCACGATCGGCGAGTACGAGGCGAACGACCTGTTCCTGCACACGGCGGAATCGTTCCGCAAGGAGATCTGAGGCAGCCCGAGAGGCAGCCCGAGAGGCAGTCCGAGGAGCAGCCCGAGGGGACTCGCGAGAGCCCTCGCGCACCGTTTTCCGGCGCGCGGTCGCGGCCCGGTGTTCGAAGGGGACCCCCCTTGAAGATCCGGTCGGACCGTGCGCCATACTTTTGCTTGTGAATGTGAACGCGTTCACAAGCTCATGCGATACATCATGGTTCGTCCTGGAAAGGGCCGTAGGAGAAGGAGAGAGACGACGTGGACATCGCACTGGCCCCCGAGACTCTCGCGCGATGGCAGTTCGGCATCACCACCGTCTACCACTTCCTCTTCGTCCCCCTCACGATCTCCCTCGCCGCGCTGACCGCCGGCCTGGAGACCGCGTGGGTGCGGACGTCGAACCCGAAGTACCTCAAGGCGACGAAGTTCTGGGGCAAGCTCTTCCTGATCAACATCGCGATGGGTGTCGTCACCGGCATCGTGCAGGAGTTCCAGTTCGGCATGAACTGGTCGGACTACTCCCGCTTCGTGGGCGACGTCTTCGGCGCCCCGCTCGCCTTCGAGGCACTGATCGCCTTCTTCTTCGAGTCGACCTTCATCGGCCTGTGGATCTTCGGCTGGGACAAGCTGCCCAAGAAGATCCACCTCGCCTGCATGTGGATGGTCTCGATCGGCACGATCCTCTCCGCGTACTTCATCCTGGCGGCCAACTCCTGGATGCAGCACCCGGTCGGCTACCGGATCAACGAGGAGCGCGGCCGGGCCGAGCTGACCGACTTCTGGGCCGTACTGACGCAGAACACCGCGCTCGCCCAGTTCTTCCACACCATGACGGCGGCCTTCATGGTCGGCGGCGCGTTCATGGTCGGCATCTCCGCCTTCCACCTCGCGCGCCGCAAGAGCGAGAAGCACCAGCAGCACATCCCCGTGATGCGGACCTCGCTGCGGCTCGGACTGGTCACCCTGGTGACGGCCGGCCTTCTCACCGCCGTCAGCGGCGACACGCTCGGCAAGATCATGTACGAGCAGCAGCCGATGAAGATGGCCGCGGCCGAGGCCCTCTGGGACGGCGAGGCGCCCGCGCCGTTCTCGCTCTTCGCCTACGGGGACGTGGACGAGGGGCACAACAAGGTCGCCCTGGAGATCCCCGGCGTGCTGTCCTTCCTCGCGCACAGCGACTTCGAGTCCTTCGTCCCCGGCATCAACGACGTGCAGAAGGCCGAGCAGGAGAAGTACGGGCCCGGCGACTACCGGCCCAACATCCCCGTCGCGTACTGGGGCTTCCGCTGGATGATCGGCTTCGGCATGGCGTCGCTGGGCATCGGCCTCCTCGGACTCTGGCTGACCCGCCGGAAGTTCCTGCTGCCGAAGGCGCTGCGGACCGGCGAGGACGAGGTGCCGAATCTCGTGCTCTTCCGCAACAAGGCGCTCGGCCCACGCTTCGCGCACATGTACTGGCTCGTCGCCCTGTGGACGATGCTCTTCCCGCTGATCGCCAACTCCTGGGGCTGGATCTTCACCGAGACCGGCCGGCAGCCCTGGGTGGTCTACGGGGTGCTCCGCACCTCCGACGCCGTCTCCCCCGGCACGTCCCAGGGCGAGGTGCTCACCTCGATGATCGTCTTCACCCTGCTCTACGCGGTGCTCGCCGTCGTCGAGGTCAAGCTGCTCGTGAAGTACGTCAAGGCGGGACCGCCGGACCTCACCGACGACGACCTCAACCCACCCACGAAGATCGGCGGCCACGACTCCGAGGACGCCGACCGCCCGATGGCCTTCTCGTACTGAGGAGTTGATCCGCATCATGGAACTCCACGACGTCTGGTTCGTACTGATCGCCGTCCTGTGGACCGGCTACTTCTTCCTTGAGGGCTTCGACTTCGGGATCGGCGTCCTGACGAAGGCGCTGGCCCGCGACCGCAAGGAGCGCCGGGTCCTCATCAACACCATCGGGCCCGTCTGGGACGGCAACGAGGTGTGGCTGCTGTCGGCGGGCGGCGCGACCTTCGCGGCGTTCCCCGAGTGGTACGCCACCCTCTTCTCCGGCTTCTACCTGCCGCTGCTGGTCATCCTGGTCTGCCTGATCGTGCGCGGTGTCGCCTTCGAGTACCGCGCCAAGCGGCCCGAGGAGCGCTGGCAGCGCAACTGGGAACACGCGATCTTCTGGACCTCGCTGCTGCCGGCGGTGCTGTGGGGCGTGGCCTTCGGGAACATCGTGCGCGGCGTGAAGATCGACGCGGACATGGAGTACGTGGGCAACCTGGCCGACCTGCTCAACCCGTACGCGCTCCTCGGCGGACTCGTGACGCTGACCCTCTTCACCTTCCACGGCGCGGTGTTCGCGGCGCTCAAGACGGTGGGGGACATCCGGGTACGGGCGCGGCGGCTGGCGTTCGCGCTGGGGCTGGTCACGGCCGTGCTGGCGCTCGGGTTCCTGGGCTGGACCCAGGCCGACAGCGGTGACGGCGCGAGCCTGGGCGCGATGGTCGTCGCGGTGGTGGCGCTGGCCGGCGCCGTCGTGGCGATCAGGGCGGGGCGCGAGGGGTGGTCGTTCGCGCTGTCCGGGCTGACGATCGTGGCCGTCGTCGCGATGCTCTTCCTGACGCTGTTCCCGAACGTCATGCCGTCCTCGCTCAACGCGGAGTGGAGCCTGACGGTGACCAACGCGTCCTCGACGCCGTACACCCTGAAGATCATGACCTGGTGCGCGGGCATCGCGACGCCGCTGGTGCTGCTCTACCAGGGCTGGACGTACTGGGTCTTCCGCAAGCGCATCGGTACGCACCACATCGCGGACGCGCACTAGTTCTTATCGGGCACTGTGTTGGGCGGGTGTTTCACGTGAAACCGATCGATCCGCGTCTGCTGCGGTACGCACGGGCCACCCGGCGCTTCCTGGTGGCGGTGGTGGTCCTGGGGCTGGCCGGTGCCGGGCTGGTGGTGGCCCAGGCGATGATCATCGCCGAGGTGGTGGTGGGGGCGTTCGAGGACGGACTCGACGCCGCCGGGCTCGGTACGCCGCTGCTTCTGCTGGGCGCGGTCGCCGTCGGGCGCGGACTGGTCGCGTGGCTGACGGAACTGGCCGCGCACCGGGCGAGCGCGGCGGTCAAGTCCGAGCTGCGCGGTCGGCTGCTGGAGCGGGCGGCCGAGCTGGGACCGGGGTGGCTGAGCGGTCAGCGCACCGGTTCGCTCGTCGCGCTGGCGACCCGTGGCGTGGACGCACTCGACGACTACTTCGCGCGCTATCTGCCGCAGCTCGGTCTCGCGGTGGTGGTGCCGGTGGCGGTACTGGCGCGGATCGTCACCGACGACTGGGTGTCGGCGGGCGTCATCGTGCTGACCCTGCCGCTGATTCCGCTCTTCATGGTGCTCATCGGGTGGGCCACCCAGTCCCGGATGGACCGTCAGTGGCAGCTGCTGTCACGGCTGTCGGGACACTTCCTGGACGTGGTCGCCGGGCTGCCGACGCTGAAGGTCTTCGGCCGGGCGAAGGCGCAGGCGGAGTCGGTGCGGGAGATCACCTCCGAGTACCGGCGGGCCACGCTCCGTACGCTGCGGATCGCCTTCCTGTCGTCCTTCGCGCTGGAGCTGCTGTCGACGCTGTCGGTGGCGCTGGTGGCCGTGGGGATCGGGATGCGGCTGGTCCACGGGGACCTGGACCTCTACACGGGCCTGGTGGTGCTGATCCTGGCGCCGGAGGCGTATCTGCCGCTGCGGCAGGTGGGGGCGCAGTACCACGCGGCGGCGGAGGGGCTGGCGGCGGCGGAGGAGATCTTCGCGGTGCTGGAGACGGCGGGGCCTTCGGGTTCGGCCGGTGGCGCTGATGTACCCGGCTCGCTGCGGCTGGAGCTGGACGGTGTGACGGTCCGCCACGAAGGCCGCACGGAGCCCTCGTTGGACGTGGCGACGCTGGTGGTCGAACCGGGGGAGACGGTCGCCCTAATCGGTCCGAGCGGGGCCGGGAAGACGACGCTGCTCAACGTGCTGCTCGGTTTCACGGCGCCGACGGAGGGCCGTGTACGGGTGGGCGGGACCGACCTGTCGGCCCTGGACCTGGACCGCTGGCGCGAACAGATCGCCTGGGTGCCGCAGCACCCGTACCTCTTCGCGGGGACGATCGCCGAGAACGTCCGCCTGGCCCGCCCGGACGCGGACGCCGCCGCCGTACGGAACGCGCTGCGCGACGCGGGGGCGTACGACTTCGTGTCCGCGCTCCCTCAGGGCGCGGACACGCCGCTGGGCGAGGACGGCACGGGCCTGTCGGCCGGGCAGCGCCAACGCCTTGCCCTGGCCCGCGCGTTCCTCGCCGACCGCCCGCTGCTCCTGCTGGACGAGCCGACGGCGGCGCTGGACGGCGAGACGGAGGCGGCCGTTGTCGACGCGGTCCGCCGCCTGGCGGTGGGCCGCACGGTGCTCCTGGTGATCCACCGCCCGGCGCTGCTGTCGGTGGCGGACCGGGTGATCGAGCTGCCGGGGCGGGTGAGGGCCGCCGCCGTGGTGTCTGCCGGACCCGGCGACGGTGCGGATCGGACGGACAGGGCGCCCTCTGCCGACGTCGGCGAGGGGCGAGTCCCGGGTCCGGCGATCCCGGCCGACGCCGGGCAGAGCGGCGGTACGCCGTTCCGCACGAGTGGAACGGAAGGCCCGGCGTCCGGCGACACCGGCAAGCGAGCCGGCGGGGGCGGCTCCGGAGCCGCAGGCAACGGCGGCAGCACCGCGACCCACCCCCTCGCCCGTATGCGCGCCGCCGTCGGCACCCTGCGGGGACGGTTCGTGCTGGCGTCGGTGCTCGGGAGTCTGGCCCTCGGGTCCGCCGTCGGGCTCATGGCCGTGTCGGGGTGGCTCATCTCGCGGGCGTCCGAGCAGCCGCCCGTGCTGTATCTGATGGTCGCCGTGACCGCGACCCGGGCCTTCGGGATCGGGCGCGCCGTCTTCCGGTACGCCGAGCGGCTCGTCTCCCACGACGCCGTCCTGCGGATGCTCGCCGACCTCCGCGTCTCCGTCTACCGGCGGCTCGAACGGCTCGCCCCCGCCGGGCTGCGCGAGGCCCGGCGCGGTGATCTGCTCTCCCGGCTCGTCTCCGACGTCGACGCTCTCCAGGACTACTGGCTCCGCTGGCTGTTGCCCGTCGGCTCCGCCGTGCTCGTCGGCGCGGGCGCCGTCGGGTTCACCGGCTGGCTGCTCCCCGAGGCGGGCGCCGTGCTGGCCGTCGGGCTGCTCGCCGCGGGCGTCGGCGTGCCGCTGGTGAGCGGCGCCCGCGCGCGCCGAGCCGAGCGGCGACTCGCCCCCGCGCGCGGCCTGTTGGCGACCCGTGTCGCCGAACTCCTCGACGGCTGCGCCGAACTGACCGTCGCCGGCGCCCTTCGGAGCCGTATCCGCGCGGCCCGCGACGCCGATGCGACGCTGACGGCCATCGCCTCGCGCGGCGCGACCGCCACCGCGCTCGGCGGCGGCCTGTCCGCGCTGATCTGCGGGCTGACCGTGGCGGCGGCCGCGTACGCCGGTGTCGGCGCCGTACACGACGGGCGGCTCCCGGGTGTCGCGCTGGCCGTCGTCGTACTGACCCCCCTCGCCGCGTTCGAGGCGGTCACCGGTCTGCCGCTCGCGGTGCAGTACCGACAGCGGGCCGCGCGCGGCGCCGAGCGGGTGTACGAGGTGCTGGACGCGCCCGTCCCCGTACACGAGCCCGCGCGCCCGGCCGCCGCTCCCGCGACGCCGTTCCCGCTGGAGGTACGGGGGCTCTCGGCCCGGTACGCGGGGCAGGAGCGCGACGCGCTCAGCGGCGTCGACCTGACACTGACCGCCGGGAAGCGGGTGGCCGTCGTGGGCCCGTCCGGCGCGGGCAAGACGACGCTCGCGCAGGTGCTGCTGCGCTTCCTGGACGCGCGCGAGGGCGGCGTGTGCCTCGGTGGCACGGACGCGGCCGCGCTGGACGGCGACACGGTGCGGCGCTTCGTCGGGCTGTGCGCGCAGGACGCGCACCTCTTCGACAGTTCCGTACGCGAGAACCTCGCCCTCGCCCGCAAGGACGCGACCGAGGACGACCTCCGCGACGCGCTGCGCCGCGCCCGCCTGCTGGACTGGGTCGACGCGCTGCCCGCCGGCCTGGACACCCTGGTCGGCGAGCACGGCGCACGGCTCTCCGGAGGCCAGCGGCAGCGCCTGGCCCTGGCCCGCGCGCTCCTCGCGGACTTCCCCGTCCTCGTGCTGGACGAGCCCGCCGAACACCTCGACCTGCCGACGGCCGACGCGCTGACCGTGGACCTGCTGGCGGTGACGGAAGGCCGTACGACGCTGCTCATCACCCATCGACTCCAGGGGCTCGACGCGGTCGACGAGGTGATCGTGCTCGACGGCGGGCGGGTGGCGCAGCGGGGGCCGTACGCCGAGCTGGTCGCGGTGGAGGGGCCGCTGCGGAGGATGTGGGAGCGGGAGCGGGAGCGGGGACCGGTCGGCCTGGTCGATCTACCCGCGTGATCCGGTAACCGACTTTCCATAACAAATGGGACTAACTAGGGTCGGGGCTATGACAGCGCCCGAACCCCAGGACTTCCACGAGGGCGACCCCGACGCCGGGACCGACGACGCGACCACCGACGCGACCGACGGCGGGGCCGCCGCCACCCGCGACGCCGACGCGGCTCGCCGCCTCCAGGGCCTGTCCACCGAGCTCACCGCCCGCGTTCCGCAACTGCTCGAAGCCATGCGCTCCGTCGGCACCGGTCTCGAACTGCACTCCACCCTCGACCGGATCTGCGAGACGGCGGCCCGTCTCGCCGGCGCCCGCTACGCGGCGCTCGGCGTCGTGGACGAGGCCGGCGGCGGTCTCTCCGACTTCGTCACCTACGGCGTGGACGCCGACGTCGCGCGGCGGATCGGCCGCCGCCCGGACGGCCACAGCGGACTGCTCGGCGAGCTGATCCGCCACCCCGAACCGCTCCGGCTCGCGGACCTCACCGCCGATCCGCGCGCGGTCGGATTTCCGCCGCACCACCCGCCGATGCGGACGTTCCTCGGCGTTCCCATCCGGGTCCAGGGCGAGATCCTCGGGAATCTCTATCTCGCCGAGAAGCACGACGGCGCCGAATTCACCGACCACGACCAGCACTTGGTGCGGGTGCTCGCGACCGAGGCGGGCCTCGCCATCGGCAACGCGCGGCTGTACGAGGCGGCCCGGCAGCGCGAGCGCTGGATCGACGGCTCGGTCGCCGTCACGACCGCCCTGCTCTCGGGCGAGGACGCGGAGGACGGCGAGGACGCGGAGGGCGCGGAGGGTGCCCGGGACCGCGACGCCACCGAGGACGCCCACTCCGCCCATCACGCCCTCACCGTCGTCGCCGAACAGGCCCGCAAGCTCGCCGACTCGACCGTCGGCGTCGTCCTGTTGCCCACGTCCGACGGGGAACTGGAGGTCGTCGCCGTATCGTCCGGCACCCCGACCGCGTCCATCGGCACCCGGCTCCCCGCCAGGAGCCCCGTCGTCGCCACGCTGCTGGCCGGCGAGCCCGTCTACGTGGCGGACGCCAGCACCGACCCACGCCTGATCTCCCCGCTGTCCCACCGTTACGGCCCGAGCATGCTGCTGCCGCTGCACAGTGACGGCCGGGTGCTCGGCGTACTCGCGACACCGCGTGCCATCGGCGCGCGCGCCTTCACCGAGTCGGAGCGCTCGCTCGCCGTCCAGTTCGCCTCGCAGGCGGCCCTCGCGCTGATGATGGCCGAGGCGCAGCGCGACCGGGAACGGCTCGCGGTGTTCGAGGACCGCGACCGGATCGCCCGCGACCTCCACGACCTGGTCATCCAGCGTCTGTACGCCGCCGGGATGATGCTGGAGACCGCGCAGCGGCAGTCGGACGTGCCCGAGGTCCGTGCGGGCGTCGGCAAGGCGGTCGACGAACTCGACGTCACCATCCAGGAGATCCGCACCGCCATCTTCGCGCTGCAACAGGGCCCGGCCGAGGCGCCGTCCGGGCTGCGGACCCGTGTACTGCGCGAGATCAACATGGCGGCGGTGCCGCTCGGCTTCAAGCCCACCCACCGCTTCGTCGGACCGGTCGACTCGTCCGTCGGCGAACTCACCGGCAAGAACCTCATCGCGGCGCTCCGCGAAGCCCTCTCCAACACCTTCCGGCACGCGCGGGCGTCACGTATCGAGGTCACGGTGGACGCGAACGCCGAACTGCCCGACGGCACACCTGCCGTACGGCTGTCGGTCGCCGACGACGGCGTCGGCATCCCGGAGGGCGGCCGGCGCAGCGGCCTGCGGAACCTGCGGCGCCGCGCCGAGTCGCTGGGCGGGTCGAGCGAGGTCGCCCCGGGCCTGGCCGAGGCGGGCGGCGGTACGACGGTGATCTGGCAGGCCCCGCTCTAGGGCGTGTCAGACACGGCCTAGGGCGTGCCCTCCGCCCGTGCGCGTGCCACCAGCTGCTCGATGATGACGGCGACCCCGTCCTCGTTGTTCGCCACCGTGCGCCCCGACGCCGCCGCGATCACATCCGGATGCGCGTTGCCCATCGCGTACGACGTACCGGCCCACTCCAGCATCTCCACGTCGTTCGGCATGTCCCCGAAGGCGACGACCTCGTCGGAGGAGATGCCGCGCTCGGCGCAGCAGAGCGCGAGCGTGCTCGCCTTGCTCACCCCGAGGCCGCTGATCTCCAGCAGCGCGGTGGGGCTGGAGCGGGTGAAGGAGGCCAGGTGCCCGGCGGCCGTACGGGCCAGGGTCAGGAAACTGTCGGGGGGCAGGCTCGGGTGGTGCGCCAGCAGCTTGATCACCGGATCGTCGTCGCCCTCCCCCGCCTCCTGAAGAAGCTTCTCCGCCGGGGCGACGTGCGCGCGCGGGTCGTCCTCGAAGGGCGGGTACTCCGGCTCGTAGCAGAAGTTCGTCGTCTTCTCGACGCCGAAGACCGTGCCGGGCGCCGTGTCCCGCAGTGCCTGTACGACGCCGAGCGCGGCGGCCCGTTCCAGGCCGCGGACCTTCATCAGCTCTCCGGCGCCCTCCGCGCCGCCGCGCAGATCGACGACGACCGCGCCGTTGGCGCAGATGGCGAGGCCGTGCCGGTGTACGTGGTCGCTGACGACCTCCATCCACTTGACCGGCCGCCCGGTGACGAAGAAGACCTCGATCCCGGCATCCTCGGCGGCGGCGAGCGCGGCGACGGTGCGTTCGGAGACGGTCTTGTCGTCGTGCAGCAACGTTCCGTCAAGATCGGTGGCGATCAGCCGGGGGCGGGCGGGAAGCGAGGAATCGGTAGCTGAGGTCACCCGCCCATCCTCCCGCACAGGCGTGCACGTGAGCGCGGAGGGGCGCACATATGAGAGCCCGTACCGCCGCAAAGCTCCCGTGCCCCGCTGCATGGCTGCCGCACCGCTGCCGCACCCCTGCCGCACCGCTGTCGCACCACTGGCACGACGGCGGCCGCGCGGACGGCGCCAGGTGACCGTACCGCCGACGACACGGCCGCCCGGTTCTGGAAACCCCTGGCCAGGCGGCTGCCGGCGGAGGCGTCGCCGTAGGGTTGCCGGTATGAGTCTGCGTCTGAGCACCGTGATCCTGCCGATCAACCGCTGGCACGACGGCGGTCGCGCGGAATGGCAGCGCGCCGAGCAGCTCGGCTTCCACGCCGCGTACACCTACGACCATCTGTCGTGGCGCACCTTCCGGGACGGCCCCTGGTTCGGCGCGCTCCCGACGCTGACGGCCGCCGCCGGTGCCACGGAGCGGATCCGGCTGGGCACGCTGGTGACATCGCCGAACTTCCGGCATCCGGTGACGCTCGCGAAGGAGCTGATCTCGCTGGACGACGTCTCCGGGGGCCGGGTCACCCTGGGGATCGGGGCCGGCGGGACGGGCTTCGACGCCGTGGTGCTCGGGCAGGAGCCCTGGTCGCCGCGTGAACGGGCCGACCGGTTCGGGGAGTTCGTCACCCTGCTCGACCGGCTGCTGACGCAGGACGCGGTGACGGCCGAGGGGACGTACTACTCGGCGGTCGAGGCCCGTGACATCCCCGGGTGCGTGCAGCGCCCGCGGCTGCCGTTCGCCGTCGCCGCGACCGGGCCGCGCGGGCTGCGCCTCGCCGCGGCGCTCGGTCAGGCGTGGGTGACGACGGGGGACCCGAAGCTTTTCGAGTCGGGCACGGCAGAGGAGTCGCTGAAGGCGATCGGCGGGCAGATCGGCCGGCTCGGCGCGGCGTGCGAGGAGATCGGCCGTGAGGTGGCCGGTCTGGAGAAGATCCTGCTCACCGGCTTCACGCCGGGGCGTCCGCTGGACTCCTTCGACGCGTTCGTGGACTTCGCGGGCCGGCACTCCGAGCTCGGCATCACGGAGATCGTGGTCCACGCGCCGATCCCGGACTCGGATTTCGCGATGGATCCGGCCCTGTTCGAGCGGATCGCCACGGAAGGGCTCGCGCAGCTCAGTCGCTGAGGCGGAGGTAGCGCGGCGGTACGGCGTCGGCGAGCCAGACGCCGTTCGCGCTCACCCGGAAGACGTGGCCGTCGCGGTGCATCGCGCCCGCGTCCACGGGCAGGACGACGGGCCGGCCGCGGCGGGCGCCGACGCGGGTCGCCGTCTCGCGGTCGGGTGAGAGATGGACGTGGTGGCGGTTCATGGGGCGCAGGCCCTCGGTGCGGATTGCGTCGAGGCTGCGGGCGACCGTGCCGTGGTAGAGGTACGCGGGCGGCTCGGCCGGCGGCAGGTCCAGGTCGACCTCGACCGTGTGGCCCTGGTTGGCGCGGATCCGGTCGCCCTCGATCGTGAAGCGCCGCTTGTCGTTGACGGCCACGACGTGGTCCAGCTCGGCGCGGGTGATGGGGAAGCGGTGGTCGGCGGTGGCGCGGAGCAGCGCGTCGACCTCCACCCAGCCGTTCGGGTCGAGCGTGAGGCCGATCCGCTCGGGCTGGTGCCGCAGGTGCTTGGAGAGGTATTTCGACACCTTCACGGTGCGTCGCTCGTCGGGCGTTCCCGCGCCCGGTGGTGTGCGTGTTCCGGTCATTCGCACAGCGTGCCCGGTCTCGTCGGGCGGGCGCCACTCATTTCGGTCCGGTCTTAAGCGCTTCGACCGCGCTTCGACCGCCTTCGACAGCGCCTCGTCAGTGCTCCGACGGAGCTTCGGCACCGCCTCGATCCGATCCGAAAACGATCAGTGTTGAAATGTTTGATCCACAGTCAACTCAGGTTATCCACAGGCCATTTGGCGAATCTGTGGACAACTGATGCCCGGATTAACCCATTTGGTCAAGTTGGGTACTCTGTCTGTGGGTTGTGGTGAGCACGTCCAACGCCCTTGCTCGCACCTCCCGTTCGGCCGCCGCCGCGATGAACGCCGGAGCGCTCTCCTGGCCAACCAGCTTCTGCACCGCGTCGATTGTCTCGGCGGGCAGGACCACGGAACGGGTTTCCGGCCCCGACGGCTCCGGATCCTCCGCCATCAGATGCTGCTGGAGATGCCGGGTCGCGAACAGCCGCATGGCGCGCGCCAGTTCGACGTCGACCGTCTGCCGCGCGAGCGGGCGCAGGCGCCGTACG
Source organism: Streptomyces sp. NPDC057137 (assembly GCF_042670825.1). NCBI lineage: Bacteria > Bacillati > Actinomycetota > Actinomycetes > Kitasatosporales > Streptomycetaceae > Streptomyces > Streptomyces sp. NPDC057137. The sequence goes on from NZ_JBHUUW010000007.1 coordinate 199,993, forward strand.
AGCGACACCGCCTCGGCGGCATCCGCGTCCGTCGGCGGGCGATGACCCAGATACCGCGCGAAGACGTGCTCGATCGTGAACTCCATGAAACGCTCGGCGATGTGCTCGACCTGCCCGCGAAGTTCCCGAAGGTGGGCGGAGATCGCGGACAGCGGCACCCCGGCCGCGTACAACTCGGCCGCCACCGCCAGCTCTTGAGGGCTCGGTACGAGGAACTCGTCGTCCCGCCCGGGGACCCGCTCCAGCACCCCCAGCTCCACCGCCTCGGCGAGCGCCGCCTCGTCGGGGGAGCCGCCGAACCGCTCGTCCAGCTCCGCGCGGCTGATCCGGGCGGCCCGCTCGTCGGTCCACGGGCCGTGCACCTCGGCGACCAGGCCGAGCACCCCGCCGAGCCCGCGCCCGGCGTCCCACGCCTCCAGCAACTCCTTGATGGAGGCCAGCGTGTAGCCCCGTTCGAGGAGGTCCGCGATCTGCCGCAGCCGGGTCAGATGCGCGTCCCCGTAGACATTGGCCCGGCCCCGCCGCTCCGGGGTGGGGAGCAGCCCGCGGTCCTGGTAGGCGCGGATGGTCCGGACCGTGGCGCCGCTCGCGTGCGCCAGGTCCTCGATCCGGTACCGGCCGCCGGCCGGGGTCTGAGACGTACCCGAGTTCCCCGACACGCTCACTCCTCCCATGGCCCCGGCACGCGCTACCTCAGCGCGGCGCGGCCGACCGCTCCGGCCGCCGCGCGGGCCGCGGGCGAGGTCGCCAGATAGTCGACGGCCCTGCGGAGCGACCCCTCCTGCGAGGGATGGTACGACCGCCGGAAGTACCGGGGCATCGCCGATCCCAGCTCCCGCCAGGTGGGCAACAGGCCCTTGGCCACGGCGCGGTTGTGCTCGCGCAGCGAGTAGCGCAGCCGGCCCGCGAGCTGCGGGTCGTGCCGGATCAGATACGCCGCTCCGCGCGACCAGAACCAGAGCATCACCGGCGCGGCGACGACCATCGTCTCCAGCCGGCGGGCGTACCGCACCGGATCGGGGCCGCCGCAGTGCTGGTACATGTCGAAGGCCACCGACCGGTGTTCGACCTCCTCCGCGCCGTGCCAGCGCAGCAGGTCGAGCATGACCTCGTCCGCCCCCGCGTGGTCCAGCGCGTCCGCGCGCAGCACCCAGTCCCCCAGGACCGCCGTGAACTGCTCGATCGCGGCGACGATACCCAGCCGGAAGCGCAGCCAGTCCCGCGCCGGCCACGGTGCCCCGAAGGGCGGCTTCTCGCCGAGGAGTACCTCGAAGAGGTAGTCGACGTGCCGGGTGTACGGCTCGGTGTCCAGCCGCTGCTCCGCCAGGTGGTTCAGCACATACGCGTGCTGCACGCTGTGCGTCGCCTCCTGGCCCATGAAGCCTTTGACGTCCTTGAGCAGCACCGGGTCCCGGACCAGCGGCAGGGCCTCCTTGAAGACCTTGACGAACCAGCGCTCGCCCGCCGGCAGCAGCAGATGCAGCACGTTGACGACATGCGTGGCGGTGGGCTCGTCCGGTATCCAGTGCAGCGGAGTCTCGCGCCAGTCGAACGACACCCGCCGGGGCGCGATCACGTACCCCTCGTCCGAGACGGCGCTCCCGTCGGGGCTTTCGCCGTCCTGCCCGGCGTTGACGCTGTCCTCTCCGTCGCCGTTCTCTGCGTCGCTGTCCTCTCCGTCGTTCTCTCCGTCGGCGTTCACAGCGGCGGGTCCAGACGGGCGATCGCGCGCAGCGTCCTGGGCGCGAAGCGGGACAGCAGCCGGGCGCCCCGGGCCTCCGGTGTGACCGGTACGACGGCCTCGTTGCGGACGACGGCCCGCAGGATCGCGTCGGCGACCTTCTCCGGCGGGTAGTTGCGCAGCCCGTACAGCCGGGCGGTTCGCTTGCGTCGTCGCTTCTCCTCCTCCGCCGAGACCCCGGTGAACCGCGCGGTGGTCGTGATGGCGGTGTTCACGAAGCCGGGGCAGATGGCGCTGACCCCGATGCCCTGCCCGGCCAGCTCGGCGCGCAGGCACTCGCTGAGCATCAGCACCGCCGCCTTGGACGTGCTGTAGGCGGGCAGCGCGCGCGAGGGCTGATAGGCCGCCGCCGACGCGGTGTTGACGATGTGGCCGCCCTGGCCGCGTGCCGCCATCTGCCCGCCGAATATCCGGCAGCCGTGGATGACGCCCCAGAGATTGACGTCGAGGACCTTCTTCCAGTCCTCGCTCGTGGTGTCCAGGAACGACCCCGAGAGCCCGATCCCCGCGTTGTTCACCAGGACGTCCACCGTGCCGTACTCGGTGGCGACCTTCTCGGCCAGCTTCTCCATCGCCGTCTCGTCGCTGACGTCGACGGTCTCGGCCCAGGCCTGCGGAGCCCCGATCAGCCGGGCCATCTCGGCGGTCCTGGCGGCCCCTTCGGCGTCGCGGTCGACCACGACGACCCGGGCGCCCGACTCGGCGAACGCGAACGCCGTGGCCCGCCCGATGCCGCTCGCCGCGCCGGTCACCAGGACGAGCTGCCCGCCGAACCGCTCCCCGTAGGGCCCGCTCGCCACCAGGTCCCGCGCCCGGCGGGCCCGGCTCTCCCGGCGGGCCTTGCCGGCGGGCCCCACGGCCGCCGCGTCGTCGTCCCCGCCCTCCGGTTCCGGCTCGTGGGCCGTGACGAACTCGGCGATCCAGCCTGCCAGTTGGTCCGGTCGCGTACGCGGCACCCAGTGCCTCGCCGGGAGCGTACGCCGCACCAACTGCGGCACCCACTGGTCCAGATCGTCGTAGAGCCGCTCGGAGAGGAACACGTCCCCGGTCGGGGTGATCAGCTGGACCGGCGCGTGCGCGTGCGCGTCGGCGCGCGGTCTGCGCAGCCGGGCGGTGACGTTGTCCCGGTAGAGCCAGGTGCCGTGTGCGGCGTCGTCCGGCAGCGAGGCGGCCGGATACGCGCCGGTCCGCGCCGCGCTCCCCGGGTCCCCGGCCCCCGTCCCGTCGGCCGCTGTCGCGGGCCGCCGCCCCGAGGGCACCTTCTCGAGCCGCTCAAGGATCTTCGGCCACTGCCTGCCGAGCGGCCCGCGCCAGGCCAGTTCGGGCAGGACCGGCGTCTGCAGCAGGTACACGTACCAGGACTTGGCGCCCTGGCCGAGCAGTTGGCCCAGCGCGCGCGGAGTGGGCCGCGTCATCCGCCGCTTGATCCAGTGCCCGAAGTGGTCCAGCGACGGCCCCGACATCGAGGTGAAGGAGGCGATGCGGCCCGAGGTGCGCCGTACGGTCACGAACTCCCAGCCCTGTACGGAACCCCAGTCGTGCCCCACCAGATGGACCGGCCGGTGCGGGCTCACCGCGTCGGCGACCGCCAGGAAGTCGTCCGTCAGCTTCTCCAGGGTGAAGCCGCCGCGCAGCGGCTTCGGCGCCGTCGACCCCCCGTGCCCCCGGACGTCGTACAGCACCACATGGAACCGCTCGGCCAGCCGCTCCGCGACCAGGGACCAGACCTCCTTGCTGTCCGGATAGCCGTGCACGAGCACGACCGTCGGCCGCGTCGGATCACCCAGCTCGGCCACGCACAGATCGATCCCGCCCGTGCGCACCCGGCGTTCACGCGCCCCGGCCGGCCCGGCCGGCGACGGAACTGACTGAAGCGACATCACGCACCCTCCGCCCAACGCCGCACATGCGGCAGATCGTCATCCAGCCAGAACGCGCTCTCGGCCGGGTCCCTGGAATCGGTGACCACCAGGATCTCCTCGAACTTGGCCCCCGTACCCCGGAATCCGAGGTGCGGCTCGACCGCCCACAGCCCCGGTCTCGGCGGGTGGTCGGAGAATCCGTACGGGCTCCACAACGGCGACCAGCCGTCCCGGTGCCCGTGCAGCGCGTCGCGCGCCAGGCCCTTGAGCGCCTGCGTACCGAAACCGAGGACATGCGGCGACCAGCGCCGGTCCGTCACGCGGTCGACCTTGTGGGCGATCACCCCGAAGGGGTAGGCCCGGTGTCTGTTCTCGTATCCCTGCCGGACCATCAGCCGGTCCACGTCCTCGTAGATCTCCCGCAGCGGGCGCCGCTCGCGCACCTCGCGCAGCAGCAGCTCGCGGTGCGCCCGGAGATCGGTGAGCAGCTTGTCGTGCAGCGGATTGGGGCCGGGGCCCAGACAGCCCGAGTAGCCGACGTCGGCGGGGAAACCCCGGTGGACCGGCGCCAGATCGAGGATGAACGGCATGCCCTCCGCCAGCCTGCGGTTGGTGGGGAAGAACTGGAGCGGGATCCGGAACCCTGTGAAGGCCGTACGGTCCCCGAACCAGGCGAAGGGCAGATGGAACCAGTCACGCACCCCGCGCGCCCGCAACCAGTCGCGCTGCATCCGGGCGGCCTCGCGCTCCGTGACACCCGGCCGCAGGCGCGCGGCGACCGCTTCCGCGCACTCGTACGCGAGGCGCTGCACGGACCTGAATCCCCGCAGCTCCGCGGCCTGTTCGCCCCTCACCGCCGAAGCCATGCCACCCCTCCATGCCGTGTGCGCTACGCGTTCGTAACGTGACACTGATGAATGTGACAATGTCCGGCGGCTGCGTCAAGGGGCCCGTCGAGCCTGTGGAAAACTCGCCGACCCCGGAACTTTCGGCCTAACTTTTTATGCTGCCCTTACGGGTCCGTACGCCTCAAGACGGACCCCGAGACAGCCGCCAGGGCTGACGTCCGCTGTGGGGCGCGCCACTACCGTCTTAAACGTGACTGTGATCGCTACTGAAGGCCTGAGTAAGCGGTTCCCCCGGGTAACCGCGCTTGACCGGCTCTCCTTGGACATCGGACCGGGCGTGACCGGTCTGGTGGGTGCCAACGGAGCCGGCAAGTCCACCATGATCAAGATCCTGCTGGGTCTGTCCCCCGCCACGGAAGGCCGGGCCGCCGTGCTCGGGTTCGACGTCGCCACCCATGGCGCCGCCATCCGCGAGAGCGTCGGATACATGCCCGAGCACGACTGCCTGCCGCCCGACGTCTCGGCGACCGAACTCGTCGTCCACATGGCGCGCATGTCCGGACTCCCCCCGACCGCCGCCCGCGAACGCACGGCGGACACGCTGCGCCACGTCGGCCTCTACGAGGAGCGGTACCGCCCCATCGGCGGCTACTCGACCGGTATGAAGCAGCGCGTCAAGCTCGCGCAGGCGCTGGTCCACGACCCCAAACTCGTCCTCCTCGACGAGCCGACGAACGGCCTCGACCCCGTCGGCCGCGACGAGATGCTCAACCTGATCCGCCGCGTGTACACGGAGTTCGGCATCTCCGTCCTGGTGACCTCGCACCTCCTCGGCGAGCTCGAACGCACCTGTGACCACGTCGTCGTCATCGACGGCGGCCAGCTGCTGCGCTCCAGCTCCACGAGTGACTTCACGCAGAACACGGCGACGCTCGCCGTCGAGGTCACCGACACCGACACCCACCCCGACGGCACCCGCGTCCTGCGCGAGGCCCTCACCAAGGCCGGGCTCTCGCTCCATGTGGGCGAGGAGGACGGGCTGCCGGGCGCCGGCCACATCCTGCTCATCGAGGCGACGGGCGAGGAGACGTACGACGTCGTACGCGACACCGTCGCCGAACTCGGGCTCGGCCTCGTACGGATGGAACAGCGCCGCCACCACATCGCGGAGGTCTTCCGCGCGAAGGACGACCGGTCGGCCGCCGCCGACGGGCAGGCCGTACCGGCGCAGAGCGGCACCGCGGAACTCGCACTTCAGAAGGGAGGCGGCAGCGATGAGCACTGATCTCACCCAGATCCACAACATCGGCTACCGCAACTACGACGGCCCGCGGCTCGGCCGCGCCTACGCCCGCCGCTCCCTCTACTCGCAGTCCCTGCGCGGCTCCTACGGCCTCGGCCGGTCCGGCAAGTCCAAGATCCTGCCGATGATCCTGTTCGCCGTGATGTGCGTGCCCGCGGCGATCATGGTCGCCGTCGCCGTCGCCACCAACCTCAAGAGCCTGCCGGTGGACTACACGCGGTACGCGATCTTCACCCAGGCCATCATCGCGCTCTTCCTGGCCGCCCAGGCGCCGCAGTCCGTCTCACGCGACCTGCGGTTCAAGACGGTGCCGCTGTACTTCTCGCGCCCCATCGAGCGCGTCGACTACGTCGTCGCCAAGTACGGCGCGATGGCCTCCGCCCTCTTCGTACTGACCGCCGCACCGTTGCTGGTCCTCTACATCGGATCGCTGCTCGCCAAGATGGACTTCGTCGACCAGACCAAGGGCTTCGGCCAGGGACTCGTCTCCGTGGCACTGCTCTCGCTGCTCTTCGGCGGACTCGGCCTGGTGATGGCCGCCCTCACCCCGCGCCGCGGCTTCGGCGTCGCCGCCGTGATCGCCACGATGACCATCACCTACGGCGCGGTCTCCACCGTCCAGGCGATCGCCTCCGAGACCGGCTCGGACGGCGCCGTCCAGTGGCTCGGCCTCTTCTCACCCATCACGCTGATCGACGGCGTACAGACCGCGTTCCTCGGCGCCTCCTCGTCGTTCCCCGGCGAGGCGGGTCCCTCGGCCGGCGTCGGCGTCATCTATCTGCTGGTCGTCCTCGCGCTCATCCTCGGCTCGTACGCCGTCCTCATGCGCCGTTACCGGAAGGTCGGGCTGTGACCACCATCAACATCGAGCACGCGTCGCGCTGGTTCGGCAACGTGGTCGCCGTCAACGACGTGACGATGACCGTCGGCCCCGGCGTCACCGGACTGCTCGGACCGAACGGCGCGGGCAAGTCCACGCTCATCAACATGATGGGCGGGTTCCTGGCCCCCTCCAACGGAAGCGTCACCCTCGACGGCGACAAGATCTGGCGCAACGAGTCCGTCTACCGCAAGATCGGCATCGTCCCCGAACGCGAGGGGATGTACGACTTCCTCACCGGGCTCGAATTCGTCGTCGCCAACGCCGAACTGCACGGCCTCGGTAAGAAGGAGGCCCACAAGGCGCTCGCCACGGTCGAGATGGAGTACGCGCAGGACCGCAAGATCGCGACGTACAGCAAGGGCATGCGGCAGCGCGTGAAGATGGCGTCCGCGCTCGTCCACGAACCGTCCGTGCTCCTTCTCGACGAGCCGTTCAACGGCATGGACCCGCGCCAGCGCATGCAACTCATGGACCTGCTGCGGCGGATGGGCGACTCCGGCCGCACCGTCCTGTTCTCCTCGCACATCCTTGAGGAGGTCGAGCAACTCGCCGCCCACATCGAGGTGATCGTCGCCGGCCGCCACGCCGCGTCCGGCGACTTCCGCAAGATCCGCCGGCTGATGACCGACCGGCCGCACCGCTATCTCGTGCGGTCCAGCGACGACCGCGTCCTCGCCGCCGCGCTGATCGCCGATCCGTCGACGTCCGGCATCGAGGTCGACGTCGCCGAGGGCGCGCTGCGCATCCAGGCCGTCGACTTCGGGCGCTTCACCGAACTGCTGCCGAGGGTCGCCCGTGAGCACTCCATCCGGCTGCTCTCGGTCTCGCCCTCCGACGAATCCCTCGAATCGGTCTTCTCGTATCTCGTAGCGGCCTGAGCGCCCTGAAAGGAGCTGTGACGTCCATGTACGAACCCACAGTCGCCCGGCTCACCTACCGGGCCCTGCTCGGCCGGCGCCGGGCCGCCGTCCTCCTCATCCTGCCGGTCCTGCTGATCCTCATCGCCGTGGCCGTACGGGCCTTCAACGGCGTGGACGACCAGACCGCCTCGGACGTCCTCGGCGGTTTCGCCCTCGCCACGATGATCCCGCTGATCGGCGTGATCGCCGGAACGGGCGCCATCGGCCCCGAGATCGACGACGGTTCGATCGTCTACCTGCTGGCGAAGCCGGTGAAACGGCCGACGATCATCTTCACCAAACTGATCGTCGCGATCGCCGTGACGATGGTGTTCTCCGCGGTCCCCACCTTCATCGCCGGATACATCCTCAACGGCAACGGCCAGCAGATCGCGGTGTCCTACACGATCGCCGCACTGGTCGCCTCCATCGCCTACAGCGCCCTGTTCCTGCTGCTCGGCACGGTCAGCCGCCACGCGGTCGTCATCGGCCTCGTGTACGCGCTGGTGTGGGAGACGCTCTTCGGCAGCCTGGTCGCGGGCGCGCGGACGCTCAGCGTCCAGCAGTGGTCCCTGGCGGTCGCGCAGAAGACCAGCGACTCGGACATGATCACCTCGGACGTCGGACTGCCGCTCGCGGTCGTGCTGCTGGTCGGTGTGACGGTCGTCGCGACCTGGTACGCGGGACAGAAGCTGCGCACGCTGACGCTCGCCGGCGAGGAGTGAGCCCGGTACGCGGGTCCTGGCGCGGTGGCCGGACGGGACGGCCACCGC
>NZ_JBHUUW010000008.1:0-144979 GCF_042670825.1 Streptomyces sp. NPDC057137
GGGCTCCATCACGAGCCCGGTGCGCCCGGTGCGCCTCGGCGGGGCCACGCCCCGCCCGGTCCTGGTCGCCACGTGTGCGTATTCCGCGAGGCCACCGGTCCGTAGGAGACAGCTCATCAAGTTCCGCAGCACATCCGGTTTCTGACCCGGCCTCATGAGCGCGATCCGGCATCGATCCGGTCGCGCCGAATCCTGCTGCCTTGATCCCGCTGCCTGGATTCCGCTGCCTCGATTCCCGCTGCCTGGATTCCTGCTGTCTTGACGCGAACGGCAGAGGCAGAGTTCTATAGTGCTAGTAACCTAGATGAATAGAGGAGGACAGTGATCGAGTTTCACCTCGATGCACGGTCCGGCGTCGCGCCGTACATGCAACTGATCCACCAAGTGCGCCAGGCCTTGCGGCTGGGCCTGCTGTCCGAGGGGGATCAGCTGCCGACGGTCAAGGACGTCGCCGCCAAGGTGGCGATCAACCCCAACACCGTGCTCAAGGCATACCGGGAGCTGGAATACGAAGGTCTGGTCGCGAAGAAGCCCGGAGTGGGCACGTTCATCTCCGGCACGCTCAGCGACGCCTCGCTGTCCGAGCACGAGCCGCTGCGCCAGGACCTGCAGCGCTGGCTGGACAGGGCGCGGGCCGCCGGGCTGGGCGAGGAGAGCATCGAGGCCCTGTTCCTGAGCACCTTCCGCACCCGAACCGGCACACACAAGTCCCTCGAAGAGGAGAAATGACCGCCATATTGGAAGCCAAAGCGCTGGGCAAGCGGTACGGCCGCAAGCAGGCGCTGTCCGACTGCACACTGAGCGTGCCGGCCGGGCGGGTCGTCGGCCTGGTCGGTCCCAACGGGGCCGGCAAGTCCACCTTGCTGCAACTCGCCTGCGGGCTGCTCACCCCGACCTCGGGCACCATCGAAGTGCTCGGCGGCAGTCCCGCGTCCGGACCCGAGCAGCTGGCCAAGGTCGGCTTCGTCGCCCAGGACACCCCCACCTACGCGGGACTGTCGATCGCCGACCATCTGCGACTGGGCGCCCGGCTCAATCCGGCCTGGGACGCACGGCTGGCGGCGGACCGCGTCCGGCAGCTCGGACTGGACCCGGCCCAGAAGGCCGGCAAGCTCTCCGGTGGCCAGCGCGCCCAGGTGGCCCTGACCCTGGCCGTGGCCAAACGGCCCGAGCTGCTGATCCTCGACGAGCCGGTCGCCGCCCTGGACCCCCTGGCCCGGCGCGAGTTCCTGCAGAGCCTGATGGAGTTCGTGGCCGAGCACGGAGCCACGGTCGTGCTCTCCTCGCACCTGGTCTCCGACCTGGAACGGGTCTGCGACCACCTGATCTCGCTGGTCGCCTCCCGCGTCCAGATCACCGGCGACGTGGACGACCTGCTCGCCACACACTTCCGGCTCACCACCGCCCGCCGCGACGCCGCCGACCTGCCCGAGGGCATGCGGGTCATCCAGGCCACCCACACCGAGCGGCAGAGCACCTTCATCGTGCGCGCCGCCAAAGCGGTCCACGACCCCTCCTGGGTCTTGGAGCCGCTCAACCTGGAGGACCTGGTCCTCACCTACATGAGTCAGGCCGCGGCCGGGCCCGGCCGCCGACCCACCCTGGAGAACCAGCGATGATCTGGCTGACCTGGCGCCAATACCGCGCCCAAACGCTCGTGGCCCTCGCCGCGCTGGCCGTGATCGCGATCCTCCTCGTGGTCACCGGCCTCCAGATACGCGACGCCTACGACAGCACCGTCGCCTCCTGCCGGACCGATTGCGAATCGGCCAGGGACGCACTGGTCGGCGAGTACCAGACCCTGTCCTACTTCGTCACGGGGCTGCTGATCGCCGTGCCCGGCATCATCGGGGGCTTCTGGGGCGCTCCGCTGATCGCCCGCGAACTGGAGACCGGCACCCACCGGCTCGTCTGGAACCAGAGCATCACCCGCGGCCGTTGGCTCATGGTCAAGCTGGGCGCCGTCGGTCTGGTCAGCGTCGCCGTCACCGGACTCCTCAGCCTCCTGGTGACCTGGTGGGCGAGCCCGATCGACCGGATAAACCTGGACCGGTTCACCCCGCTGCTGTTCGGCGGGCGCACGATCGTTCCTCTCGCCTACGCCGCCTTCGCCTTCACCCTCGGGGCCTGCGCCGGGCTGCTGATCCGGCGCACCGTGCCCGCGATGGCCGCCACCCTCGTCGTCTTCACCGCGGTCCAGATCCTCGTGCCCTTCGCGATCCGCCCGCACCTCATGTCGCCGGAACGCGCCCAGGTCGCGCTCAACTCGCTGGCCATGGAGTACGTCGACGCCGATGGAGAGCGCAGCGCCCCGACGGACGGTTGGCAGGGGCAGCAGATCCACTTGTCGGGCTCCGGCGCGGGCACCCGATTGACGGTGGGTGTGTCCAAGCCCGGCGACTGGGTGGTGTCCGGGGTCAATCCGGTGCTCAACGCGGCCGGCGAAGAGGTCCACGGCACCGAAGGCTGCGCGACCCCCAAGGTGGATCCCTTCGACTGCTTCGCCACGTCCGACCTCCACGTCAACGCGGACTACCAGCCCGCCGACCGCTACTGGACCTTCCAGTGGATCGAGACGGGAATCTTCCTCGCCCTTTCCGGGCTGCTGGCCGGCTTCTGCGCCTGGTGGCTGCGCCGCCGCCTGGCCTGACTACCGCCTGAAAGCCACACAAGGACGTAAGGGCGTAAGAACGTAGGGACGTAGGGACGTAAGGGGGCGGCCGAAGCCAACGCAACTGGCTTCGGCCGCTCCCTCGACTCTACGGTCCGTCCCGCGCCTCGCGTCCTGCCGCCTCCCGTCACGAAGCCTGCCGCCTGCCGCCTGCTGTCCTGACGCCTCCCCTCACGACGTCAGAGGCTGAACTCGCCCAGCAGGCCCGTGTACTTCTTCGGCGGCGGCGCCGCGTACTCGCCGCGCTTGCTCGTCCGCAGCCCCAGCGACACCAGCGACTCGACCAGCTTCACCGCCGCGCCGACGCCGTCGACCACCTGGGCGCCGGTCCGGCGGGCGAGCGTCGGGGCGAGCGGTGCCATGCCCGCGCAGCCGAGCACGACGACGTCGCACCCGTCCTCGTTCACGGCCGCCGTGCACGCCTCGGTCACGGTCCGCACCGTGGCCGGGCCGGGGTCGTCCAGGTCGAGTACGGGGATGTCGCAGGCGTGCACGCCACGGCAGGCGTCGGCGAAGCCGTAGCGGCGCGCCAGGTCCCAGGTGCGTCCGGTGGTCCGGGGCAGCGTGGTGACGACGCTGAAGCTCCGGCCGAGCAGTACCGCCGTGTGCATCGCCGCCTCGGCGATCCCGATCACCGGCCCGGTCGCCAGCTCACGGGCGGCGTCGAGCCCCGGGTCCCCGAAGCAGGCGATGACATACCCCTCTTCCTCCGCCGCCTCGCCCGCCGCGATCTCCGCGAGCAGGCCGGGGACGGCCAGCGCCTCGTCGTAGTGGCTCTCGATGGACTCCGGCCCCATGGCCGGGTTGACGGTGGTGACGACGGTCGACGGGGCGGCGGCCGTACGCGCGCAGCGGCCGATGGACTCCGTCATGCCCGAGCTGGTGTTGGGGTTGATCACGCGGATACGGGTACGGGCGCGGGTCATCGCTCGACCACGATCTGCGGGGACCGCCTCTCCAGCGCGACGAACGCCAGGAAGCCGAGGCCGCAGCCGATGAACCAGCTGTAGTCCGAGATCTCGGTCAGGTCCATGGTGGTGAGTTCGAGGTCGAGCAGCATCTTCGGCAGGAGGACGGACGCGACCGCCGGTATCCCGCTGAGGGCCGTCGCCCAGACGGCGTTGGGGTTGTAGCCCTTACGGAACCAGTAGCGGCCGGTCGGCGACCGGGTGAACAGGTCGTCCACGACGACGTGCTGACGGCTGATCACGTAATAGCCCGCGATCAGGATGCCGAACAGCGGCCCGATGAGCGCGCCGAGCAGCCCGAGGGTGTAGTGGATGGCCTCGGGGTCGCTGTACCAGTTCCACGGTGTGAGCAGCACGGACCCGACCGCCGCGATCATCCCGCCGGCCCGCCAACTGATCTTCTGCGGGCTCACGTTGGAGAAGTCGAAGGCCGGTGAGATGAAGTTGGCGACGATGTTGATGCCGATCGTCGCGATGACGAACGTCAGCCCGCCGAGGAGGATCGCGAACGCCGTGTCGATGCGCTCCACGGTGTGGATCGGGTCGGTGATCAGCTCACCGAAGACGGGGACGGTGGCCGAGGCGGTGATCACGGTCAGGAGGGAGAAGAAGAGGAAGTTGATCGGCAGGCCGAAGAAGTTGCCCTTCTTGACGACGTCGAACGACTTCCCGTAGCGGGCGAAGTCCCCGAAGTTGAGCATCGGGCCGGAGAAGTACGAGACGACGAGCGCGATCGCGCTGAGCATCACCGGGATCGAGGCGCCGAAGCCCAGGCTCTCGCCCTCGGAGAGGTTGAAGCTGACGTTCGACCAGCCGGCCTTGCTGACCAGGTAGACCGCCAGCACGATCATGACGACGTAGACGGCCGGTCCCGCCCAGTCGATGAAGCGGCGGATGGACTCCATGCCGCGCCAGAAGACGGCGGCCTGGGCGACCCAGAGGATCGCGTAACAGACGTAGCCGAGCGGGGAGAGCCCCAGGAAGGTCGAGTCGTTGAGGGACGCCGAACTCGGCCAGAACTTGAGGAAGATGATGAGCAGCGACTGCGAGGCGAGGTAGGTCTGCACGCCGTACCAGGCGATGGCGATGAGCCCGCGGATGATGGCCGGGATGTTGGCACCGGCGACGCCGAAGACGGCGCGGTTGATCACGGGGTACGGCACGCCGGTGACCTGGCTGGGCTTCGCGACGAGGTTGCAGAAGACGTTGACGATGAGGATGCCGACGATCAGCGCGAACAGCACCTGCCAGCTGGCCAGCCCGAGCGCGAAGAGGCTGCCCGCGGTGACGTATCCACCGATGCTGTGCACGTCGGACATCCAGAACGCCAGGATGTTGTACGAGTTCCAGGACTGCTTCTTGACGGGGGCGAGGTCGTCGTTGGTGAGGCTGGGATCGTAGTGGGGTTGAGGTTGGGGCTGGGGCTCGCTGGGGGGAGTGAGCGGCGGCGCTGCGGTGTTCTCGGCCATGAATGCCTCCGGGAGCGCTGTAAAGTCATTCCTTAACAGGGTGCGTCAAGCTAGCACTTGACACCTGTCGTTGTTTTTCGGCCGTGTAAAGGATGTGTCGCAATTGATGGGCAAGGACTCGGGGCCGGGATCGCGGCCCGGGCCGGGCACGTCGGTGGACGCGATCAGCTCCGAGCGCCTGGGGCTGCGCCTCCGCGAACTCCGGCTCCGCTCGGGGAAGTCGCTGCGCGCGCTGGCGCGTGAACTCGGCATCTCCGCGAGCGCGGTGTCGCAGATCGAACTCGGGGCGATGCGGCCGTCGGTGAGCCGGCTGATCGCGTACGTCTCGGCGCTCGACGTACCGCTGGCGGCGGTGTTCGACACGGACGAACCGGAAGCCCCCGCCGAGGAGCGGGGTTTCGCGATCCGCAGGTCGTGGGAGGTCGACCCGATCCTGCTCGACGGCGGCGTCACCTTCCGCAGGCTGTCGCCCGCGCCGACGTCGGACGTCGAGTTCTTCGAGTCGGTCTATCCACCGGGCGCGATCTCGAACGCGCACGGTCAGTTCCTGAAGCACGACGGCTACGAGGTGGGGACGGTCACGCAGGGCGAACTCACCATCGAGTTCGGGGCGGACACGGACACGGAAACGGTGACGCTCGCGGCCGGTGACTCGATCACGTACCCCTGCCGTCGGCCGCACATCATCGGCAACCGGTCGGAGAGCGTGACGGCGGTCGCGACGTGGCTGATCATCCACCGCTGAGGGGATGTCAGTGGGCGTGGCTAGAGTCCTGACACATGGAAGCGACCTTCGCGGATTTCTCGATATCCCCGCCGCTGTGCGGCAACACCGAAGTACGGACCGACGGTGGCGGGTTCGCCGGGGATCATGTCCACCTCGGCGCCGGCGGGAGCGCCACGCTGGACTTCGAGGTGGAGGCGGGCGAGACGTTCGTCGAGGCGACGCTGAAGGTGACGGCGCTGGTGTCCAAGCTCGGGGGCGCGCCCGGCTTCGCACCGATGGACATCGAGGTCAACGGCCATGCGCTGGTGGACTCCCTGCCACTCCCCGGCGGCGGTGACCTGCCCCAGACGATGGTGTTCGCGGTGCCCGGCGAGCTGCTGCGGGAGGGGACGAACACCGTGACGGTGCGCAGCTCCTCCAAGGCCGCCACCATGCTCTGGCTCTACCGGATCACGCTGGACTCGGTGTACGAACGGGACCGCTCCGAGCGGGCGATGGGCGCGAAGGCGGCGGAGCGCGCGGTGTTCGCCTTCCGTACGGAGCGCCGTGCGGTCGGCGCGTCGGACTGGACGGACGCCGGCCTGCTGCGCCTCTACGTCGAGCGGGGCGAGGGCTCGCTGCCCGCGCAGGTCTCCTGGCGGAGCGTCGACGGCGCGGAAGGCGCGGCGAGTTTCCAGTCCGCCATGACCGACTTCCTCGGCCACCACCGGGGCGCGGACGGCACGACGTCCGAGTTCCGCGGCCGGCTGGACGGCCGCTGGACCTTCCCCGAGGGCACGGCGAACACGCCTCTGCACCACTTCCGCACGGAGGAGGGCTGGGGCGGCGGCTGGCACACCTCCGGTGACCTGCGCATCCTGGTGGACCACGGCGGGGCCGCGATGGAACGCGTCACATGGCGCGACCAGCGCACGAACGGCGGCTCGATCTGCCTCGACGCGGACGGGTCCGGTTTTGTGGGCTTCTACCAGCGGGTCAACGAGGGGCCGATCGGCTATCGGGGCACGGCTGTGCGGGTGGAGACGGAAGGCCCGGCAGAGCAGAGCGAGTTGCAGGACGAACTGGAGCGGGCGGCCCGCCAGCTCAAACTCGTCGCCGACGTGGCGGTCGACAGGCTGACGGACTGGCTTCGTACGCGCTGATCCAGCCCCTTCAGCCCCTTCAGCTCCTTCTGCCGCTTCAGCGCTTGACGCGGTTGCGTACGGCGAGGACGGCGAGGCCCAAGGTGCGGCCGGGGATGCGCCTGCCATGGCAGCCCACCGGTTCCTCGGCAGTCGTGCCGTAGCCGCAGTGCGGCCACCGGGGCGGGTCGGGGTTCGGGGACGTCATACCCGGAGGACGACCGGCCCGGCCGGATAGTTGCCCGACTTCGGCACACCGCGATTGCTATGTTCCAGCACCATGGCGGATCACTGGGTCAAGCTCGAACTCGACATACGCACCTTCGACGCGGCGCGCTTCGTGAAGTACGTGAAGCGTTGCCGAGGTGCCGGCATTCGCCTGACCACGCTGGCCGAGTTGGGGGACACCCCGCCCCACCGGCGTGAGCTGTACGCGCTCAACAAGGAGTGCGCCGCCGACATCCCCGACCGCGGTGAGTTCTACACCTTCGACGAGTACATCGAACGCCGGGTCGACGTCCCCTCCTTCGACCCGCGCGGTGTCGTCGTCGCACTCGACGGCGACACCTGGTGCGGGCTCGCCGCGACATCGGACCGGCGGTCCGGCGGCTTTGTCTTCAACGAGATGACCGGGGTCAGGGACGGCTACCGCGGTCGGGGCGTATCCATCGCGATGAAGACGTTCGGGATCGGCTTCGCCCACCTCTGTGGCGTGGACAAGATCCGAACAATCCACCACCCTGCGAACACGGCCGCCATCGAGATGAACCGGCGGCTCGGCTATGTGGACGCCCAGTGGGACTGACCTGAGGAACGGTATGGAAGACGCACGGCAGATGGTCAGCTCCGGATCCCCGTTGGAGCCGGAGATCGGGTTCTCGCGGGCGGTGCGGGTCGGGTCGTACGTGGTCGTCGCCGGTACGGCTCCGATCGGCGACGACGGGGCCACCGTCGGGCCCGGCGACGTTTACGCGCAGACCGTACGGTGCCTCGACATCGCCGAACGCGCCCTGCGGGAGGCGGGGGCCGGGATGGCGGACGTCGTACGGACCCGCCTCATGCTGACCGACGTCACGCGGTGGAAGGACGCCGCCCGTGCGCACGGTGAGCGCTTCGCCGACATCCGGCCCGCGTGCACCGTCATGGAGGTGTCCCGCTTCATCGACCCCGAGTGGCTCGTCGAGGTCGAGATCGACGCGATCAGCTGACCGGAACAGCACCCCGCGCCAGGTCAGCGGTGGAAGGTTGTGGTCGTCTCCAGGGCGGCCCGCGCCGTCATGACCTGGTTCACCGGCGCGGCGTCGTCGGCGTAGCCGAAGGAGATGCCCACGAGCAACTTCCCTCCGGTGAGGCCGAGTTCGGCGCGTACGGTGTCGGCGTAGAAGCTCAGCAGTCCCTGCGGGCAACTGTCCACGCCGTACGCGGTCATCGCCAGGAGCAGCGTCTGCATGTAGGCGCCGGCGTCCGCGGCCAGGCGTGCCCCACCGTCACCCGTGACGAACAGGAACGCGGCGTGTGGCGCGCCGTAGAAACGCAGGCTCTCGGCGTCGTAGGCCGCACGTGCCGCGTGGTCGTCGGGCGTGATGCCCAGTGCGCCGTACAGCTCGGCACCGAACGTGGCCCGGCGCGTGTGGTGCACCTCTGAGTACATGCCCTCGGAGTACGGGAAGTCCGTCGCGGTGCGCTTCGTGGCGTGGGCCGCGCGCAGAGAGTCCGCCAGGCGCTCGCGTACCGCACCGCTCACCACCTCCACCTGCCACGGCTGCGCGTTGGAGTTCGACGGCGCGGCGCCGGCCAGCGAGAAGATCGCGCGCATGACGTCCTCCGGCACCGTGTCCGGACGGAACGCGCGCGTCGCGTGACGGCCGCGTATCAGTTTCTCCGCGTGGCCACTCGGCTCGGTCGGGACCGACCCACTCATGGGACTCTCCTCAATGAGACTCAGGTAAACGGTATCGTTTACTTAGAGGGCGACTCTGGCGGTCCGGCCTGCCAAAGTAAACGCGGACGTATACTTCCTCTATGAGTACGGCGGCTACGGCACCTCAACGGCGGGGACGCGGCGGGCGGGAGCGCATCCTGCTTGCCGCCGCCCAGTTGTTCGCGACCCAGGGGATCAACACGACCGGCATGGAGCAGGTCGCCGAGAAGGCACCGGTGTCCAAGCGCACCCTCTACGCGCACTTCCGGACCAAGAACGATCTGGTGCTCGCCCACCTCCAGGACCTCGCGTCCTCGGGGGCCACGCTGGAAAGCGTGCTGACCCGCGAGGACATCCCCCCGCGCGAACGGATCCTCGGGTTGTTCGACCCGGGGTCGTTGGACCGGCCCACGGCGGAGACGAGCCCGGTACGCGGGTGCCCGTTCATCGACGCCGCGGCGGAGTTTCCCGATCCGGGGAGTGCGGTCCACGCCTACGCCCGCGAACAGAAGCTGCGGATGGTGCGGCTGGTCACCGCGCTGGTGACAGAGCTGGGCTGCCGCGAGCCCACCGAACTCGCCGAACAACTGGTCACCCTCGCGGACGGTGCGGCCAGCCGAGCGATGGTGCTGGACGAAGCGGACTACGGCCGGCACGCACGGGCCGCGGCGGAGGTCCTCCTGGAACATGCCCTGTCGGCGAGTGGGGAGTGATGACCGAACGAACGGGCCGGGTGATCTGCGACATCACGATCTCCGCCGACGGGTACGCGGCCGGGCTCAACCAGACCGAGGAACGCCCGTTCGGCGACGACGGCGGCGACGGTACGGGTGCAGGGCTGCACGCCTGGATGTTCGACACTCCCGACGAGAACCGGGCCGAGATCGACCGGTTGGCCGCCGCCGGGGCGTTCATCATGGGGCGCAACATGTTCGGCCCCGTGCGCGGCGAGTGGGACCGGCGGTGGAACGGCTGGTGGGGGGACGAGCCGCCGTTCCACCGACGGAATCGCGGCGGCACTTGCACGGGCACGCGCGGCGGTCGGCGACGGCGATGTCGCGGTCCACGGCGGCGCGACCACCGTCAACCAGTACCTCGCCGCCGGCCTGATCTTGGCCGGACCCGACATCCTGTGCCCGATCAGGTCGGGTGGGTCCGGTGGCCTTGTAAGGCTCCTACGACGTGGAGCCGGGCTCCTTCGACGCCTGGAGTGCCACCCGTAGATGCCCGTGCGAATCCGCCAGCAGCCCCGCCGCCGTGGGGCCGTCCACCGCGCCGAGGATGGTGAGGATCGCGTTCTTCACCTCGCCGTCCGTCGCCGCCAGCGCCGACTCGATCTCCTCGTCCGGCGCGCCCGTCGCGAGCGCGACGATACGGCGGGAGCGGGCCCGCAGCTTCTCGTTGGACGCGCGGACGTCGACCATCAGGTTTCCGTACGTCTTGCCGAGCCGGATCATCGTGATCGTCGAGATCATGTTGAGGACCAGCTTCTGCGCCGTACCGGCCTTCAACCGGGTTGATCCCGTGAGCAGTTCGGGACCCACGACGATCTCCAGGCCGTGCTCGGCGGCGGCCGCGAGCGCGCTGTCCGCGTTGCAGGACAGGCCGATGGTGAGCGCGCCGAGGGCGCGCGCGTGCTCGACCGCGCCGACCGCGTACGGGGTGCGGCCGGACGCCGAGACGCCGACGACCGTGTCGTTCACGTCGACCTTCAGCTCGTCCAGGTCGGAGGCCGCCAGTTCCTTGGAGTCCTCGGCGCCCTCGACGGACTTGATCATCGCGCCGGGGCCGCCCGCGATCAGGCCGACGACCTCCGACGGGTCGGTGTTGAAGGTGGGCGGGCACTCGCTGGCGTCCAGGACGCCGAGGCGGCCGGCCGTGCCCGCGCCCGCGTAGATCAGCCTGCCGCCACGGGCCATCCGCTCGGCGGCGGCGTCGATGGCTGCGGCGATATGGGGGAGATGCGCGGCGACGGCGGCCGGGACGGTCTGGTCCTCGCCGTTCATGAGGCGGGCGATGTCCTCGGTGGGACGGCGGTCGATCTCGGCGAGTTCGGGGCGGAACGCCTCGGTGGTGAGGGTCGCGAGTTCGGCGCGGAGTTCGCCGTACGAGGCGTGGGATGTTCCGGCGCCGGACGTCGAAGAGGCGTCGGTGGGCATGGAGGTCATGGAGAAGCGGCTCTTTCTGGCGAGCTGGCAGAAACCTGAGGAAGCCCCGTTGTCGGTGGTGCGGTGCTGCGGTGGTGCGGTGCCGCGGTTGAGCAGGTGCGCGCGTGGATCAGCGGGTGCGCGGCGTGTGGCGGTGCGCCAGTGCCTCGTAGGACGCGGCGAGCGCGGGTGCGGCCGTCTCGTACGTCCGCTGTGCGACACCGACGAACAGGCAGTCCACGACGAGGAGTTGACTCGTACGACTGGACATCGCCGCGGGCCGCAGCTCGCTCTCGCGGGCCGTGGACGTGGTGAGGACGTGGTCCGCGTACTGCGACACCGCCCCGTCCGGGCGGCCCGTGATCGCGACCGTCGTCGCGCCCCGGTCGAAGGCGACGCGCAGCGGCTCGATGACGTCGCCGGTGGAGCCGGAGTGTGTGATCGCTATGGCCACGTCGCCCGGGCGGAGCTGGACGGCGTTGGTGACGGCGAGGTGCGGATCGCTGTGCGCGTGGGCTATCAGGCCGATGCGCAGGAGTTTCTGCGCGAGGTCCATGCCGACGAGACCGCTCGCGCCGACGCCGTAGATGTCGATGCGGCGCGCGGCGGCGGCCGCTGTGACGACGGCGCCGAGCTGGACGGTGTCGAGCCCGGCCGCCGTGTCGGCGAGGGTCTGCTGCTCGTCGTACGCCAGCTTGGCGACGACGTCGGCGATCGGGTCGTCGACCGCGATGTCGGCGGTGACCGCCGGCGCCGCGCCGGACTCCTGGTGGGCGGCGAGGCCGGCGAGGGCGAGACGCAGATCGCGGTAGCCGGGGTAGCCGAGGAGGCGGGCGGTCCTGACGACGGTGGCCTCACTCGTACCGGTGAGTTCGGCGAGACCGGTGACGGTGAGGGCGGCCGTGCCCGCCGGGTCGGCGGCCACGGCTTCGGCGACGCGCTGCATGGAGCGCGTCATGGAGGGTGCGAGCGTGCGCACCTTGGCCGCGAGGGCGGCGGGGGCCGGAGGGGCGCCGCCGCTGTAAATTTCCTTCACGTCACTGGTCACGAGTGAAAGATAATTTCAGGCGGTGGTGGCGTCAAGGGTGTCGAGGGCGTCGCGGGTGCCCGGGGCATGGGTGTCAGGGGCGTGGGCGCTCGGGGCATGGGCGGCGGGCGCCGCCGTTTCGCGGACCGCCGCCAGATAGTCCGCCACCGCGTCCCGATTGCGGGTCAGGCAGTCGATCCGCCGCGTCATACGGTCGCGTTCCACTTCGAGCGTCGCCAGCATCTCCGGGGTCGCGTCCGGGAAATGGATGGCCCTCGGCTTGTCGAGGCACGGCAGGATCTGCTTGATGATGCGGGTCGGCAGACCGGCGTCGAGCAGCCCGCGGACCTGGATGACCCGGTCGACGGTCGGCTCGTCGTAGGCGCGGTAACCGTTCGCGCAGCGGGTGGCGACGATGAGGCCCTGCTCCTCGTAGTAGCGAAGGAGGCGGCGCGAGGTGCTGGTGCGGTCCGACAGCTCACCGATACGCATGAGGATCTCCATCCTTTACCTGGGTGCGTATGACAATGGGTGCATGGAAGACATGAAACCGCTGGAACAGGCGCTGCACACCGCACGCGCCCTGGTCCTCGCCGATCTCGCGGCGGGTGACGTCGCACGCGCCGAGGTCGTCTCACTGGTGGAGGACGCCGTCGTGCACCGGCGGTGGTGGGTGGAGCAGTGGCCCGAGGGCGTCGAGTACGTCGCCGGGCTGATCGCCCAGGACGTACAGGACGCCCTCCTGGAAACCCACGGGCGGTGGCCGCTCTGCCCCGTCTGCGGCAAGTCCCGTACGGAACTGGCGGCGGAGGGCGGGCCGCACGCGCTGGAGGTGGAGCCGGAGTTGGGGGCGGATCCGCACTGGGTGTGCGGGAAGGCGGCGGTGGTGGTGGCCCCGGTGGGGTCGCTGGGCGCCGTTCTGGGGGCCGGGTGACGTGGCCGTATACATCGATCCGCCGACGTGGCCGGGGCACGGGCGGCTGTGGTCGCACCTGGTGAGTGATGTGTCGTACGAGGAACTGCACGCGTTCGCGGCGGGGATCGGGTGCCCGGCGCGGGCGTTCGAGCGGGACCACTACGACGTACCGGCCCATCGGTACGGGGACGCGGTGCGGGCGGGCGCGGTGGAGGTCGGGTCGCGGGAACTGGTACGGAAGCTCACGGGGGCGGGGTTGCGGCGGCGGAAGCGGTGGGGCGGGTAGGCGTTGGTGGGTGGCCTGCCCGCAGGGTGTCCTCGATCCGGGTGTCCTAATCGCCGGACGGGCTGGTGGTGGCCGGGGTTGTCTTGGTGAGGCTGGGCGCAGCCGCGCCCGCGCCCGCAGCCGCGCCCGTCGCGATCACGCGTGTCGCGCCCGAACGCTGATGGCGCATCGCCAGTATCACCAAGCCCACCGCCACCACCGTCATCGCCGCCCCCGCCCAGGCCGTCGACGCGAAGCCCAGCCCCGCGTCGATCACCGTGCCGCCCAGCCAGGGACCCCCGGTGTTGCCCAGGTTGAACGCCGACGTCGCCGTCGCGCCCGCCAGGATCGGGGCCGCCGCCGCCACGTTGAACAGCCGCGCGTTCAGCGCCGGCGCCGTGAAGAACGCCGAGAAGCCCAGCAGCAGCGACAGCACCACCAACGCCACCGCGCTCGACGCGAGGAGCGCCAGTGCGGACAGGAACACCGTCGACGCCACCACCCCGCTCAGCAGCACCCCGAAGAGGTGCGCGTCCGCGACCCGGCCGCCGATCACCGTGCCGATCAGCGCGCCGACGCCGAACAGCGCGAGCACCGTCGGGACCCAGCCCTCGTCGAGCCCGGCCACGTCCGTCAGCAGCGGAGCCAGATAGGAGAACGCGCAGAAGACCCCGCCCGCCGCGAGCGCCGTGATCGCGATCGCGAGCCAGACCTGGCGGTCGCGGTAGATCAGCAACTCGCGCCGCAGCTCAGGCTTCCGCTCCGGCAGCGGGATACGCGGGATGAGCGTCGCGACACCGACCAGCGCGATCGCCGACGCGGCGCCGACCGCCCAGAACGCGGAACGCCAGCCCAGATGCGTACCGAGGAACGCCCCCACCGGCACGCCGAGCACGTTCGCGATCGACAGTCCGCCGATCATCACGGCCATCGCGCGGGCGCGCGACGTCTTCGGCACCATCGCGATGGCGACCGCGGCGCCGACCGCCCAGAAGCCCGCGCACGCGAACGCGCTGACGACGCGCGAGACGAACAGGACCTCGTACGTGGGCGCGAGCGCGCCCGCGACCTGGCCGAGGCCGAAGACGGAGATCAGCGCGATGAGCGTCGTACGGCGCGGCAGCCGCAGCGTCGCCACGGCGAGCAGCGGGGCGCCGACCACCATGCCGATCGCGAACGCGGATATCAGCAGACCGGCCTGCGGGATGGTGACATCCATGTCGTCGGCGATCGGAGGCAGCAGCCCGGACAGCATGAACTCGCTGGTCCCGAGGGCGAAGACGGACAGCCCGAGTATGTACACGGCGAGGGGCATGCGGGCGTGGCTGGGCGCGACGGGAGCGGAATCAGGCATGACACCTACAACCACGCGGCCCCGCCCCGCCATTCCTGCCACCACCGGTGAGCCGGGGGCGCCGCCGGTCAGTGGCTGAGAGTCTCCAGCTCGGCGGTGAGATTCGCACGGGCCCGCTCCTCCCAGACCGCCGCACCGTGCGGCGTACGGAACAGCCTCTGCAGATCCAGGAGTTGGCGCAGGACGGCGGCGCGGCCCGCCCGGAAGGCGTCGTCCGGGACGAAGCCGTACTCCTTCCGTACGGCGCGGGTGTACGCCTCGTACGCCTCCGGTTCGCCCGCCAGGATGGCGAGATCCGCGTCACACAGCACCTCGCCGTTGGTGTCGCCGGGCGCCGGGTCGTGGGTGACGGTGAGACGGACGAGGCGGGCGACCTCCTCCGTACGGTCGGCCGGCACGCCCGCCTCGGTGAGCGCGCGTACCGCGAGCACGGCGCTGCGCTCCTCGTTCTCGGAGCGGTCGGGGCGGTAGACGGCGTCGTGGAACCAGGCGGCGAGGCGCACGGCCTCGGGGTCGGCCGCGTGCGGGGCGAGCGTGTCGATGTGCTCCAGGACGGCGAGGAGGTGATCGGCGGTGTGATAGCGGCGCTGGGGCTCGGCCCATCGGGTCAGGAGTTCGTCGGCGTAGGGGAGGGCGTCGGGGGTGTCCCCGTCCCGTACGGCCGTGAGGGTGCGCAGCCAGCGGCCACGCAGGGTGTTGTCTTCGGGGGTTTCGGGGGTGTCGTGAGCTGTTGCCGTAGCTGCCATGGACGAAGAGCCTAGACGTCGGTGCGCGGCATCCAACTCCGCGTTGAACTGGGCACCCGCCACCAGCGACAGGTTCGACAGCCACAGCCAGACGAGAAAGACGACGCTGCCGGCGAGCGAGCCGTAGAGGCGGCTGTACGTCCCCGAGTGGGCTGCGTACAGCGCGAATCCCGCCGACACCAGCAGCCACAGGAGCACCGCGAGCACTCCGCCGGGCAGCGCGCGCCTCAGATGGCGGGTGCCGGGCGGGCCCGTACGGAAGACGATGAGGACCAGAACCGCCGCGAGCGCCAGCAACAGCGGCCACTTCAGCCCGGTCCACACCACGCTCGCCGTACTCCCGATGCCCAGCACCGGGCCGATCCGGTGGACCGCGTCGCCCGTCAGCACCAGCGTGAACGCGCTCGTGACGAGGAGCGTGAGCAGTGCGCACGCCGTGACCACGATGCGCGGCGCCGTACGCCACGGCGGGCGGTGGTCGACGGCGCCGTTCATACGGTGCAGCGCCCGGCGGAAGACGCCGAGATAGCTGGAGGACGACCAGAGCGCGCCGACCGCACCGAAGATCGTCAGCAGCCAGGCCGCGGTGCGCTGGTGCGTCATCTGGGCCAGCGCCTCGTGGATCAGCTGCCGGGACTGGGCGGGGACGAGCGCGGTGATCTGGGAGGCCAGCTCGCTGGACGCGTCGGAGCCCGCGAGACCGATGGCGGCCACGGTCACCAGGAGGGCCGGGATGATCGCCAGGACCGTGTAGTACGTGAGGGCGGCGGCCGAGTCGGTGGCGTCGTCGCGCCACAGGGCGATCGGGGTGCGACGCAGCGCCTGGGCGTAATGGCGGGGCTCGCGCGGGGGGTGCTTGACGCGTGGTGGACGCGGGTGCGGGTGCCACCACGCGTGTGCCGGGGTGCGTGCCGGGGCGCGTGCCGGGCGGGACTTGGGCACTCTCGTCTCCCCGTTGGGTGGGTGGCGGTCGAGCTCTACGGCCGTCCTGTCGTACTGCCTGCCCTTCAGGGTGCCCTGCGAGGGGCCTTCGATGCTGTTCACAGCAGTGGCGCACGTGTGGTGTCGCGGGTGGTGCGGGTCCTGCCGAGGCCCGGGCGGGCTCGGCCCGGGGTCCCGGCCGGGGCGCGGAGCCGTACGACCGCGTCGATACGCCGTGCGCCCTCGCTGCTCGTCCGGGCGTCGGTGACCGGGCCCGCCTCGATCCGCCGTACGACATCGGCCGGGACGGCGTCCGCCTCCAGTCGTACGGAGAAGGCCGCGCGCAGCCGGTGCGGCCGGCCGGACAGGGTCACCCGGGCCCGGTCCACACCGGGGATCCGCTCCGTCCGCTCCTCCATGGCCGCCGTCAGCGCGCCGGTACGGAGCCGGAGCCCCGGACGGGGGAGAGGGAGCGTGCGCGGCTGCCCGGTCCGGAATTGCGCCAGCAGCCACCACACGAGCAGCAGGAACACGACGCCGAGCGCTGCGATGACGGCCGGGGTCCACCAGCCGTGGTCGCGCAGTCGGGACAGCAGGGCGCGGTCCGTCAGGGCGCCGTCGGTGCGGGCGGTGGCCGACGCGGGCCACCAGGCGGGGAGGTGCCCCCGCACGGTCTCGTGACCGGTCAGGACCCATGCGCCCGCACCGGCCAGAACCGCACCGAGCACGGCCAGCAAGATACGGTCGACGGCGCTACGGAGCCGGGGCCGGGGCGTTCGCATCGGGGGTTGCTTCCTTCCGTTCGCGGTCGTGCTCGCGGTCGTGCTCGCGGTCCTGTGTGCGGGGCGGCTGCCAGTACTCGTCGCGGCTGACACGGACCCGCACACGCGGCGGCTTCGCCAGGCCGAGACCGGTCACGACGTCCTGCGAGACGCGCGTGAGGACGTCGCGCGCTCCGACCGGATCACCGAAGCTGAGCCGAGCGCGTATGGCGATCCGGCGGCGCCCGGCCGTGACCCGTACGCGCGAGACGCCGGGCACGTCGGCCGCGCGATGACGTACGAGAGCGGCTGCCGCCGGCCTGTCGATGCCGGCGCGTGTGCCGGACATCGCGAGACGCCCGCGCAGTCCGGGCGTGAGCGCCACGAACACCAGCCACAGGCCGGCCACCGTCGCCACTGCGGCGCCGACGGCCACCACCGTGTCGGCTGGGCCGTGGCTCGTCAGCCAGTCCAGCGTGCGCACCCGCACGTCGGACGGCGCGCGGCCGACCGCGACCGCGACGACATCGGCGAGCAGCGCCCCGCTCACAACCGCACCGATCAGCGCGAACACGGCTGCCGGGGCCCGGCGTTCGGACCAGGGGCGGCGGCCGGCGCGGGGTGCGACGGATTCCGCCGAGGCGGTTGATTTGGCCGGCTCTGTCGACTCGACCGCCGATGTCGGTGACTGCGAGAGGCGGGTGATCCGGACCGCCGTACGGCTGACCGTCAGGCCCGTGAGATGCGCGGTGCGTTCCGTCACCCGCCGCTGCAGCTCCGCCCCGGACGTTTCGAGATGCGCGGGGTAGGCCAGCCCGACGTCGAGATGGATGCGGTCGACCCGGCTGCCGTGTACGTCGGCCGACGCACGCACCACCTCACCCCCGCCCGGCCGCAGCACCTCCTCGGCGGCCCGGCCCGCCACCCGCCGCACCACCCGGTCCGCGATCCGTGTCGCGCCACGGTCGGCGGGCGGGGGAACGGGCGAAGATACGAGAGGGGCTACGGGCGTGGCGGCGGCCAGCTGATCTCCGGCGCCCGCGCTCACCGGCGCTTCCGTTCGTCCGGGTCCAGGAACTCACGCAGGCTTATGCCCTGGTCGGCCAGTCGCCCCGCCACAAAGCCCACCGCACCCAACGCGGCCACCAGCAGGAACGCCCCGAATCCGCCGAACCACCCCGCGAAGCCCAGGGCCATGCCGACGATCAACCCCACGAGGGACGCGTTCATCGGATTCTCCGGTTTCATCGGGCCGGTCACTCGACGCGGGCGTCGGTGCCGCTGTTCGACTCGTCCTCGTCGTCGGGCAGATGCACGTCGTTGACCGTGACGTTCACCTCGACGACCTCAAGTCCGGTAATTCGCTCGACCGCCGCGATGACGTTCTCCCTTACGTCGCGGGCGACATCGGTGATCGGTACGCCGTACTCCACCACCAGGTCCAGATCGATCGCGGTCTGGCGCTCGCCGACCTCGACCTTCACTCCCCGGCCCACGTTCGGACGGCCGCCCGGAACGCGGTCGCGTACCGCGCCGAGCGTCCGGGACAGGCCGCCGCCCATGTCGTACACACCGGGGATCTCGCGCGCCGCCATGCCGGCGATCTTCACGACGACAACGTCCGCGATGGAGGTCCGGCCCCGGGTGGCGGCGGGCTCGGAGGCTCCGGTGGCGCCGCTGCCGAGGGTGGTGGAGCCGGCCACGCCGGGACTCGTCGTGCCGACGCCCTGGCCGCTCGTCGCGTTGGTGGAGACGGGGGACACTTCCTGGGTCTGGGTCGCTGCCATGGGACAGCCTCCTCGTATCTCGTATGTCGTATGTCTTGTGGCGTTTGCCGTTGGTCGTTTGTCGTTTGTCGTGCGGGAGTTCGCCGGTTCTCCCGGACTCTCAACTCGTTGGACACCGGTGCCCGGCATTCGTCACGCGGAAATTTCCATGAGTTCTCGCGTGACGTTCTGCCGTGGTCCGTGTCCAAGGAATGTGTCCGCACGAGATGCATGGAATGGATACGACGAGGCGGCGAGAGGAGTCGGTGAGTGCCCGGCGAAAACCTGCTGGCGGTACGCGCGGGCGAAGGTGACGAGGAAGCGTTCGAGCTGCTCGTACGCACCCACGGGCCGGTCATGCTCCAACTGGCCACTCGGCTCCTCGGCAGCCGGACCGAGGCCGAGGACGCCGTGCAGGACGCGTTCGTGAGCGCCTGGCGCAAGCTGCCGGAATTCCGGGGCGACGCGGAGTTCAAGACCTGGATATACCGGATTGTCACCAACCGGTGCCTCAATCACCTGCGCGCCCGCCGCCCGGCGACGGACCTCGACTCCGTACCGGAACCGGCCGCGCCTGAGCACGAGTCCTCACCGGCGCGCGCCGCCGAGTCGCACGCCGCCGTGCGCGCGCTGGCGGTGGCCATGGCCGGGCTCTCGCCCGAGCAGCGCGCCTGCTGGGTGCTGCGGGAGTTGCACGGGATGAGTTACGAGAACATCGCGGAGACGGTCGGGATCAGCCTGGTGGCGGTCCGCGGCAGGGTCTTCCGCGCACGCCGCTACCTGACGGAGGCGATGAGCGCATGGCGCTGAACGCGCATCCCGACCGCCCCGGCCCCGGAAACGGCGTGGCCGCCGAAGGGGAATTCGACGAGACCGGCACCGAGACCGGCACTGACACCGGCGCCGGCACCGACACCGGCGCCGAACTTCTGCCGTGCGGGCGGGAGTTGAGCGTTGTCTGGGAGATCTGGGACGCGGTCGAGGGCTCGCCCGGCGCCGTCGGCCCGCAGGTCGTCGCCCCGGACATCGCCGGCTGGCATGTCAGCGATCCGCATCTGGTGGAGTGCCCGTACTGCTCCGCCGCGCTGGCCGACCTCGCCGCCCTCGGCGAGGCCGTGGACCGGACACGGGAGGCCGTGCCGCCCGGCCCGGCCGAGGTCTCCGACCTGACGACCCGCGTCATGGACATCGTGCGGTTGGAGCTGCGGCCCGGCCGCCCGCTGCCGCTCGGTGAGCCCGACGAGGACCTGTGGATCGTGGAAGCGGCGGCGGCGCGCGCCTTTCGGGCCGCCGCCGAGTCCCTGCCGGGGGTACGGGCGGGGAGCTGCCGCATCAGCCCGCGCGAGCGTGGGCCGGTGAACGTACGGCTTGAGGTGGCGGCCGCACTCCACCTCAATCTGCCGGAGCTGGCGGAGGAGATCCGGGCGCGGGTCGCGGACTCGGCGCGGGACGCCATCGGTATCGAGGTGGAGAGCATCGACGTGCTCGTGATCGACCTCTTCGACGAAGACGAAGACGAAAAGGACGACGAGGAAGAAGAGGAAGGGGACGGCCGATGACACCCCACGAGACCGCCGGCACGACCGGCGCGACGAAGGACGCTCTGGCGCTGGCCGCCGTCGATGCCGTGGAGCGGGTGCCCGGGGTGGCCTTCCTGCGGCCCGGACTCGCCGATCTGGTCCGGGCGTCGTACGCGTCACGCGACCGGCGGAAGTCCGGCGTACGGGTGCGGCCGGGCAACGGTCCTGGCGCCTGGCGGATCGAGGTCCAGTTCGTCGCCCGGCGGACGCACCGCACGCTGGATGTGACGCGTGCGGTGCGGGACGCGGTGCTGGGGGTGGCGGAGGCCGGTGACTCCCGACGTATCACGGTGACGGTCACGGTCACCGGCCTCATCTGACCGGCCCGATCGCAACTGAGCTGATGCAACTGAGCTGATGCGACCGAGCCGATGCGACCGAGCCGATTCAGCGGATCACTGCGCCAGCCACTTCAGGCCGTTGATCAGGAAGCGGTTCTGCGTCGCGCTGTCGAACGTGGACGACAGGCCGGTGTTGGTGTTGTAGTTCATGGCGTTGTGGCCGAAGTTCGCGTACAGCATCTTGTAGTTGCTGTTGGTCCACAGGATCGGGTAATCCCCGCTGTACCAGGACTGGTTGGGGTCCGTACCGAGCGGGAAGCTCGACTTGTCGACCGAGGCCAGGACCTTGATGTTGGGATTCGACCGGAGGTTGTTCGACCAGCTGTACCACTCGCTGACCGACGAGGTGAAGGTCGCCGGAACGCCCGCGAGCGACGGGTGCGAGGTGTTCTCGGTCTTCAGCTTGGCGGTGGTCGGGCCCCAGGTGTTGGACTTGAAGTTCCCGCTGCCCAGGAACTCGTTGTGGTACCAGGGCCACTGCTGGGCGCCCGTCGTGAAGGCCGCGACATGGAAGCCCATCCAGCCGCCGCCGTTGCGCATGTACTGCTCGAAGCCCGACCGCTGGGCCGCGCTCTGCGGCAGGTCGTCGAGGAACAGGACCACGTCCACGCCCTGGAGGCCGGTGCCGGTCAGCCGGTTCCAGTTGTTGGTCGACTCGAACGTGAAGTTGTTCGCCGCGGCGGTCTGCGGGAACCACTTCCTCGCCTCCGCCACGAAGTTGATGTGCGCGGCGTCCCACGTGCCGCTGTAGAAGCCGAGGACCTTGAAGTCCGCCGCCTGCTGACCGGCCTGCTGACCGGCCTTCTGTTCGGCGGCCGGCGTCGCCGACGCCGCGCGGCCGGTGGTGGGTACGGCCGCCAGACCGAGGAGGACGGCGAGCAGGAGGAGCAGACGGAGTGGGCGCTGCGTGAAACGTGTCCTGGTGAGCACGTGACGATCCCTTCCTGAGTGGGGGTTGTCATGCATATGACAGACAGGTGGATCGGGGAACGGGTCGTTCGGGAAGCGACAGAAAGCGCTTCACCTCTTCGATCTAAGAAGTGAAGCGCCACCCTGTCAAGACTTTGGTCTGGACCAGTATTCGGCCGCTCGAACAGCTCAGCCGGATGCCTTGAAGCCGCGGAGCCGTAGGGAGTTGCCGACGACGAAGACGGACGAGAAGGCCATGGCGGCGCCGGCGATCATGGGGTTGAGGAGTCCGGCGGCGGCGAGGGGGAGTGCGGCGACGTTGTAGCCGAAGGCCCAGAAGAGGTTGCCCTTGATGGTGCCGAGGGTGCGGCGGGAGAGGCGGATGGCGTCGGCCGCGGCACGCAGGTCGCCGGTGACGAGGGTGAGGTCGCCCGCCTCGATGGCGGCGTCGGTGCCGGTGCCCATGGCGAGGCCGAGGTCGGCCTGGGCGAGCGCGGCGGCGTCGTTGACGCCGTCGCCGACCATGGCGACCGACTTGCCCTGCGCCTGGAGGCGCTTGACGACATCGACCTTGTCCTCGGGCATGACTTCCGCGATGACGTCGGTGATGCCGACTTCCCTGGCCACCGCCTCGGCGACGGTCTTGTTGTCGCCGGTGAGCAGGACGGGCGTGAGCCCGAGGCCGCGCAGGCGGCGGATCGCCTCGGCGCTGGTGTCCTTGACGGCGTCGGCCACTTCCAGGACGCCGCGCGCCTCACCGTCCCAGGCCACCGCGATGGCCGTACGGCCCGCGGCCTCCGCCTGCGACTTGGCGCGCTCCAGCTCCTCCGGGAGCCGGATCTCCCACTCCGCCAGAAGCCGCTCGCGGCCGACGAGGACGGCGTGGCCTTCGACGATTCCCTGGACTCCGAGGCCGGCGATGTTCGCGAAGTCCTCGGGGGTAGGGAGGGTGCCGACCTGGTCGGCGGCCCCGGTGGCGACGGCGCGGGCGATGGGGTGTTCGGAGGCGTGCTCCAACGCGCCTGCCAGACGGAGGAGTTCGGTCCTGTCGGTGTCGGTCGCGGTGTGGACGTCGAGGAGGGTCATCCTGCCGGTGGTGACGGTGCCGGTCTTGTCGAGGACGATCGTGTCGACCTTGCGGGTCGATTCCAGGACCTCGGGGCCCTTGATGAGGATGCCGAGCTGTGCGCCGCGCCCCGTGCCGACCATCAGGGCGGTGGGCGTGGCGAGGCCGAGCGCGCAGGGGCAGGCGATGATCAGTACGGCGACGGCGGCGGTGAACGCGGCCGTCAGGCCCGATCCGTTGCCCAGCCAGAAGCCGAGTGTGCCGAGCGCGAGGGCGATGACGACGGGGACGAAGACGGCGGAGATCTTGTCGGCGAGGCGTTGGGCGGCGGCCTTGCCGTTCTGCGCGTCCTCGACCATGCGGGCCATGCGGGCGAGTTGGGTGTCGGAGCCGATACGGGTGGCCGCCACGACCAGCCGGCCTCCCGCGTTGAGGGTCGCCCCGGTCACGGTGTCGCCCGGCCCGACCTCCACCGGCACCGACTCACCGGTGAGCATGGACGCGTCGACGGCGGAGGTGCCATCGACCACGGTGCCGTCGGTGGCGATCTTCTCCCCCGGGCGTACGACGAACCGGTCCCCGACCGCCAACTCGCCCGTCGGCACGGTCACTTCCGCGCCGTCGCGCAGGACGGTGACCTCCTTCGCGCCCAGCTCCATCAGCGCCTTCAGCGCGGCCCCGGCCTTGCGCTTGGAGCGGGCCTCGAAGTACCGGCCCGCCAGGATGAACGCGGTGACACCCGCCGCCGCCTCCAGATAGATGTTCCCCGCACCGTCACTCCGCGCGATCGTCAGCTCGAAGGGGTGCGTCATGCCCGGGGTGCCCGCCGTACCGAAGAACAGCGCCCACAACGACCACAGGAACGCCGCCGACGTGCCGACCGAGATCAGCGTGTCCATCGTCGCCGCGCCGTGTTTGGCGTTCGTCCACGCCGCACGGTGGAACGGCCACGCGGCATAGGTGACGACAGGAGCGGCGAGGGTCAGCGACAGCCACTGCCAGTACTCGATCTGCAGCGCCGGGATCATCGCCATCGCGATGACCGGGACGGAGAGGACGACGGCGGTGATCAACCGCTCGCGCAGGGGCCGCAGTTCGTCGTCCTCGCGGTCCCGGTCGCCGCGATTGTCGCTGCCCGTACCGGGGGAGCCGCCCGCCGGTCGGGGCGGGGGTGGCTCGGCGGCGGTGTAGCCGGTCGCCTCGACGGTGGCGATCAGGTCGCGTACGGAGAGATCGCCCTGCGCGTAGCTGACCTTGGCCTTCTCCGTCGCGTAGTTGACGGTCGCCTCGACGCCGTCCATACGGTTGAGCTTCTTCTCGATACGAGCGGCGCACGAGGCGCAGGTCATGCCACCGATGGCCAGCTCGACGTCGACCGTGGCGGCCGGGGCCGTGGCCGTGGCGTCGGCCGGGGCGGCGGGGGCGACGGCGGGTGTGTCGGTTGCCGGTGTGGTGCTCATGACTGGCCTTCTCCTCTGAGTCCTCGGCGGTTCTCGGTGGTTCTCGGTGTTCTCTGTCGCGATACGGGAGTCAGATACCCCTAGGGGGTATCTGACTCCTGATCCATGTATACCCCTCGCCCCTATCTCAGGCAAGGGTAGTTCCTCGCTTGACTTTATACCCCCCAGGGGTATATTCGAACCCATGAACATCACCATGAACACCGGGGTCAGGATCACCGCGTACGCCGCCGCGCTCGCCGTGACGTTCGGGGTCGCGTACGGCGTGGGGACGGCTACGGATCCGGTCGTCGCCGAGAAGCCACCGCCCGCGCAGCACGAGAAGGAGCACGGGGCGGGTGGGGAGGCAGGCGCCGAGGAAGCAGACAGGAGCGCCGACGCCGCAACGGCGAAGCTGCCCGCCGGCGGACTCCAGATCTCCGACGGCGGCTACAGCCTCGCCCTCGAAAAGAGCGCGATCAAGGCCGGTGCCCGTACGGAACTGAAGTTCTCGATCAAGGACGAGCACGACCGCAACCTCACCTCGTACGAGCGCGAACACGAGAAGGAGCTGCACTTCATCGTCGCCTCGCGCGATCTGACGGTCTTCCGGCATCTGCACCCGGAGCGCGCGGCCGACGGCGTGTGGTCCATCCCCGTCGAACTGCCCGAGGCGGGCGACTACCGGGTCTTCGCCGACTTCACCCCGGGCGGGGCGGCGGAAGGCAGTGGCGTGGAGGGGGGAGCCGCCGAAGAGGGCGGCGCCCACGGGGAAGGCGGCCACGCCGCTGCCGCGACGAACCTCACACTCGGCGCGGACCTCGCCGTATCGGGGCCGTACGAGCCCTCCGCCCTCCCGCCCGTCCGCGCCACCGCCGAGGTCGACGGCTACCAGGTCGCACTCGACGGCGCGCTGACCCCCGGCAAGGCGAGCGACGTGAAACTGACGGTCAGCAAGGACGGCAAGCCCGTCACCAACCTCCAGCCCTACCTCGGGGCTTACGGCCACCTCGTCGCCCTCCGCGCCGGTGACCTCGCCTATCTGCACGTCCACCCGGACGGCCGGTCGGGCGCGACGGTGTCCTTCGGGGCGAAGGCGCCCAGCGACGGGGCATACCGGCTGTTCTTCGACTTCCGGCACGACGGGAAGGTCCGGACCGCGGCCTTCACCGTGCGAGCCGGCGGCCACTGATGTGGTGTGGTGGAGGTTTGGTGATGCGAACGCGGCGTGCGGCGTCGTAGGCTGGCTATTGGACTAGACCTATAGCGGGGCGACTGGCGACCGATCGTCCCGTTCGTCCCGAGTCCTGCCCGGCTTCGCAGCCTTCCGACCAGCCTCCCGAACGGAATGGGTTCCCATGAGCAAGCGTGCAGTCCTGGAGGTGATCGCCCTCGACGCCGAGGACGCTGTCGCGGCCCAGGCCGGCGGGGCGGACCGGCTTGAGCTGGTCACCGACATGGCGGCGGACGGCCTCACCCCGGCGGTCGAGACCTTCGCCAAGATCCGTGCCTCCGTCGACATCTCGCTGCGCGTGATGCTGAGACTCCAGGACGGGTTCTCGGCGGGGTCACCGGAAGACGTGGACGCGCTGGTGGAATCCGTGGGCGCGATGCGGATCGAGGGCGCCGACGAGTTCGTACTCGGCTTCCTCGACATCGCAGGCAACCCGGACCTCGTCACGGTCGAACGGCTCGTCGCGGAGCTGGACCCCTGCCGCTGGACCTTCCACCGGGCGATCGACCGCGCGGCCGACCGCGACGCGCTGCGCAAGCAGCTCGCGGACCTGCCCGGTCTGGACACGTATCTCACGGCGGGTTCGGCGAACGGGGTCGACGAGGGCATCCCGGTCCTGCTGGCCGAGGCCGCGTCGGGCGCCCGTGGCGAACCGGGTTACGGTCCCGAACTCCTCGTCGGCGGCGGGCTGCGGCTCGACCACCTCCCGCAACTCCGCGCGGGCGGCCTGAACGCGTTCCACATCGGCGGCGCGGCCCGGCCGAACGGCTGGGCCGCGCCGGTGGACGAGGCGACGGTACGGGAGTGGCGCGAGGCGATCGACAGGCCCTGACCTTTCGCTCGTCGGTCCCTCGTCGGTCCCTCCTCGGCCAGTCCGCTCTTGGGCTCGCTCCTCGGCCGGCCCGCTCCTGGGTTCGCTCCTCGGCTACGCGCGTTCCAGCAGCATCGCCATGCCCTGACCTCCCGCGGCGACGACGGACACCAGCGCCGTGGACAGGTCGTCGTGCCGCAGCGTGGTGAGGGCCGTGGTGGTGAGGCGCGCGCCGGCGGCGCCGAAGGGTTCGCCCAGGGCGATGGAACCCCCGTGCGTGTTCACGCGGTCGGGGTCGAGGCCGAGGGCGGCGCAGTAGGCGAGTACTTGGGCGGCGAAGGGTTCGTTGCCGGCGACGGTGCCCACGTCCGACAGTGACATCCCCGCCCGGCTGAGCACGGTGCGCGTCGCGGCGACGGGCGCGGGGCCTTCGGTCTCCGGGCTGGAGGCGGACAGCGCGGTGCCGAGAACGCGGGCGAGCGGGGTGTGGCCGTGCTCGCGCGCGTACGACTCCGACATGACGACGACGGCCGCGGCGCCGTCGGACAGCGGGGAACTGTTCCCCGCGGTGACCCTGCCGCCCGGTCGGAACCGGGGCGGCAGCGCGGCCAGGCTCCGCGGGGTCACCCCGGTGCGGGGGCAGTCGTCGGTGCCGGCCGTCGTACCGTCGGGGGTTTTGACCGGCGTGATGTCGCCGAAGTGGAAGCCCTCGGCGACGGCGAGTTCGGTGAGGCGGTGCGAGCGGGCGGCGTAGGTGTCCATGGACTCGCGGGAGATGCCGTACGCGTCGGCGGCGTTCTCGGCGGCGAGGCCGACGGGGATGTACGGGTCGGGCAGCAGGTGCTGTTCGCGGGGGTCGGTCCAGGGCGAGGGCGGGCCTCCGGCCAGGCCTCCGGGCAGGCTGCCGGACGGGGTTCCGTGCGGGGTTCCGTGCGGGGTTCCGTGCGGGGTTCCGGGCAGGGCGTGGCGCGCGGAGCGTTCGCGGGCCGCGGCGAAGGCGGGGTTCTCGGTGTCCGGCCAGGTGTCGCTGCTGCCGTGCAGGCTGAGGCGCGAATGCGACTCCACGCCCGCGGCGACGACGACGTCCGCGTCGCCGCACCGCACCGCCTGCGCGGCCATGCGGATGGCCTGGAGGGAGGACGTACAGAGGCGGTTCACCGTCACTCCCGGCACATGGTCCCAGCCGAGCAGGACGGCGGCGATCCGGGCGATGTTGAAGCCCTGCTCGCCGCCGGGCAGCGCGCAGCCGACGACGAGGTCGTCGACGTCCGCCGGTGCCGTGCCCGGTACGCGGGCCAGGGCTTCGGCGACGGTGTGGGCGAGCAGGTTGTCGGGCCGGACGGCGGCGAGCGCGCCGGTGCGGGCGCGCCCGATGGGCGTACGGACGGCGGAGACGATCACGGGGTGCCGCATGAGGTGGTCCAGGTCGGTCGAAGGGGCTGGTGGGGATGGGGTGTTACAGCTTCGGGGGGCCGGCGGGGGCGTCGCAGCTCCAGGGCCGGCCGGTGGGGCGGGGCGCTACAGCCTCAGGGCGGGCCGGTGGGTGCGCAGCCAGTGGTCCAGGTCCAGGACGAACTCCAGCCCCTCGCGCGGGAACCGGTCCTCGCCGTCGGCCTCCAGCAGCAGGCGGCGTACCGCCCGCCGGTCGAGCAGATCCACGGCGGGCCCGCCCGCTGCCAGCACCCGGCCGGCCTGGGCGGTCAGGATCGCCCGGTAGCGGGGGTCGCGGACCAGCGGGTACGGACTCTTGCGCCGCGCCAGTACGGGTTCGGGCAGCAGGTCGGCCACGGCGGCGCGCAGCAGGGTCTTCTCGCGTCCGTCGAAGGTCTTGAGGTGCCATGGCGTGTTGAAGACGTACTCGACCAACCGGCTGTCCAGGAACGGGACCCGGACCTCCAGGCCGATGCCCATGCTGAGCCGGTCGGTGCGGTCCAGCAGACAGGGCAGGAAGCGGGTGAGGTTGAGGTGGCTGTTGAGGCGCAGGGCGGCCTCGGCGGCGGAGGTCCCCGGCAGGTGGGTGAGTTCGGCCGACGCCTCCCGGTACAGCTCGTGGCGGTGCGCGGTCAGATCCAGATCCTTGACCAGGGCGGGATCGAGCAGGCGGGTGACGTCCGCGCGGGCCAGGACCGGCTCCCAGGGGAAGACGTCCCGGGGGAAGGCGTCCCGGGAGAATTCGTCCGGGGGAAGGACGTCCGGGGGGAAGACGTCCGGGGTGGCCTTCGAGGGGCTGAACCAGCGGTATCCGCCGAAGAGTTCGTCGGCGCCCTCGCCGGAGAGAGTGACGGTGAAGTGCTCCCGTACGGCGCGGAAGAGCGACAGCAGCGAGGTGTCGAAGTCGCCCATGGTGAGCCCGTCGCGCATCCTGCCGACCTCGTCGCGCAGCTCGGGAGCGGCGAGGTCGGCGGCGTGGAGGGCCACCCGGCGGTGTACGGAGCCGAGATGGGCCGCCATCAGGTCCACGAAGGGTCCGTCGGGATCGCGCGCCATGGTGTCCTGCCCGGCGGCGGCGGCGCGGGCTCCGACATCGACGGAGAGCGTGTGCAGGGGGTGCAGGGATTGCCGGGGGTGCCGCGGGGTCCGGGCCAGGGCGGCGATCGCGCTGGAGTCCAGGCCGCCGGAGAGCAGTACGCATACGGGTACGTCCGCCCGCAGCTGTGCGCGCACCGAATCGGCGAGCAGGGAGCGGGTGGTGGTGACGGTCGTCGGCAGATCGTCGGGGTGTTCGGCGGGGGCGAGTGACCAGTAGCGCCGGGTGCGTACGCCGTCGGCGGTGAAGGTGACGGTGGTGCCGGGCCGTACCTCGCGCAGTCCGGCGAAGGGACTGCGGCCCGGAGTCTTGATCATGGGATGGGTGCGGAGCAGCAGTTCCCGGAAGCCGTCCAGATCCACGGCGGTCTCGACGCCGGGATGGGTGAGGACGGCTTTCGGCTCGGAACCGAAGACCACGCCGTCACCCGTGAGGGCGTAGCACAGGGGCTTGATGCCGAGGCGGTCCCGCGCGAGGGTCAGGCGCCGGGTGACCGGGTGCCAGGCCGCGTAGGCGAACATGCCCTCCAGATGGGACGGGGCGCTTTCGCCCCAGGTCGCGACGGCGTGGAGTACGACCTCGCTGTCGCTCCGGGTACGGAAGCGGCAGCCGAGGTCGGTCAGTTCACGCCGTAGCCCGGTGTGGTTGTAGACCTCACCGGCGAAGACCACCACGAGTTCGGTACGTCCGCCGCGCTCGCGCACGAGGGGCTGCCGCCCGCCCTCCAGGTCCACGATCGCCAGCCGGGTGTGCCCCAGACCGACCGCGCCTTCGGACCATCCGGCGGTGGCATCGGGCCCCCGGCAGGCCAGGGTCTCGGTCATCTCCTTGAGCGAGGACCCGGCGGTGCCGGTGGGCGGAGCGCCCGTGAAACCGGCGTATCCCGTGAGACCGCACATCGTCGCCACCCCCGGCCCCGTACGAACGGGGCAGCCTCGCGAGTCAGGCCTCCGGCTCAGCTGCGGGGAAGCCGGCGCCCGGACATCCGAAGCCGACCGCCACGAGAGGAAACGATCATTCGCGGGAGAGGTCACTCCCCGCGTCGGCGTTCCGGGTGGTGGCGTGGGCGGCCTGGGTGGCCTGGGTGGCGGTCCGGGCGTCGTGGGTGGGCTCTATGCCCTTGAACGACAGCACCACGATGGTCACGGCGCCCGCGAAGATCCCGATGTCGGCGACGTTGCCGACGAAGAACCCCGAGTAGTCGATGAAGTCGACCACGTGCCCGCGCCCGAAGCCGGGGTCGCGGAGCAGCCGGTCGCCGAAGTGGGAGGTGGCGCCGCCGAGGAGCAGGCCGAGCGCGTACGTCCACGGGGTGGACCGCACGCGCCACGCGTACCAGGCGATGGCCACCACGGCGACCCCGGCGAACACGGTGAAGATCCAGGTCACGCCGGTGCCCATGGAGAAGGCGGCGCCGGGGTTGTAGACGAGCCAGAAGCGGATGAAGTCGCCGATGACGGGGATCGACTCCGAGTCCCCCAACGCGCTGACGGCCCACCACTTGGTGCCCTGGTCGAGGAGGAGCAGCCCGAGGGCGACGCCAAGAGCGGACCAGAAGAGGTGGCGGGTGGGGGAGGCGGCGGCGACGGGGGTGCTGCCGCTGTCCGTACGGGCCTCGGCCTCGGGCTCGGGCTCGGCCTCGGGCTCGGCCTCGGCCGGTACGGCGGGCACCGCCCCCGCCCCCTTCGCCGAATCCGCTCCATCGGCGGCCGCAGCCACCGTCTCCGCCTCGGGATCATCGTTCGAGTTCACCCGAACAGTGTCGCCTACCCGGCCGACCCGGCCCAGGCCGTGTCCAGCTGCTCCGGCAGCGGAGAGGCGTGGATCACGAGCAGACCCGAGACCGCGCGGGTCAGCGCCACGTACAGGCGGCGCAGGCCCGTGCGCTCGTCCGGTTCGCCCGCCACCACCGCCGAGGGCTCGTCCAGGACCACGTAGTCGTACTCAAGACCCTTCGCCAGCGACGCCGGGACCAGGGTGAGGCGGGAGACCGCCGTCGTCTCCTCGCCGGGGGCGAGGTGCGGGAGGTTCGCCGCCGACAGGGCGGCGGACAGCGCCGGGATACGGGCGTCCGCCGCGATCAGGCCGATCGAGCCCTCGTGACGCAGCGACTCCACGCAGGCGCCGACGACCGCCGCGTCCGCTTCGGCCAGATCCACCGCCGTGTCCGCTTCGGCCGGGCCCGCCGCCGTGTGCGCTTCGGCCTGGCCCACCGCCCGTACCTCCAGCGAGCCCGGCGACTCACGTACCGACGCCACCTCCGTCAGCCCCGGCGAGATCGCGGGCAGCAGGCGCGACGCGTAGGCGATCACCTCGCGCGGTACGCGGAAACCGGCCGTCAGTTCCTCGACCAGCGCGTCCGGCTTGCCCAGATGCGTCAGGGCCTCCGCCCAACTCGCCGTCGCCCAGGGCGTGGTGCCCTGCGCGAGGTCCCCGAGCACCGTCGCCGAGCCGGTCGAGCAGCGCCGGCCCACTGCCCGGTACTGCATCGGGGACAGGTCCTGCGCCTCGTCCAGTACGACATGGCCGAGCGAGTGCGTACGGGACACCAGGTCGTTCGCCTCGTCGATCAGCACCGCGTCCGCCGACGACCACTTCGCCGTCCGCAGGCTGCGCGGCGGCTTCGTCCACAGCAGCGCCTTCTGCTCCTCCGCCGTGAGCAGCCCCTCCGCGTGCTCGGCCAGGAAGTCCGCGTCGGAGAGCAGCCGCAGCACCAGCTTCGCCGGGTCGACGGCGGGCCACAGCGCCTTGACGGCGGCTTTCACGGCGGGGTTGCGGGCCACCGCGTCCTGCACGCGGTCGTCGGGTGCCTCGCCGGATCGCTCCATCTGTACGAGCACGGCGTGTGCGATGCGCTGCGGCAGGGCGTCGTGCGCGGCGCCGTAGCGGATGTCGCGGGCCAGCAACTCCCGCACCGTTTCTTCGAGTTCGTACGCCGGGACCCGCCAGCGCCGGGAGCCGCGCACCACCATGACCGGCTCGGTCGGCAGCGTGACGTGCGAGCGGACGGCCCGGCGCAGCACCTGCGCCATGCGGGCGTCGCCCTTGACGACCGCCGTCGCCGCGCTGTCCACGCCCGTCACCCGCACCTGGCCGGGCGCCGACGCCACCAGCTCGTCGACGGTCGCCTGCTTGACCTCCAACTCGCCCAGCGCGGGCAGCACTTGCTCGATGTAGTGCAGGAAGGAGGCGTTCGG
This sequence comes from Streptomyces sp. NPDC057137, assembly GCF_042670825.1. Classification (NCBI taxonomy): domain Bacteria; kingdom Bacillati; phylum Actinomycetota; class Actinomycetes; order Kitasatosporales; family Streptomycetaceae; genus Streptomyces; species Streptomyces sp. NPDC057137. The sequence goes on from NZ_JBHUUW010000008.1 coordinate 31,885, forward strand.
TCCGATGACCAGCGTGCCGGTACGGGCCAGCCTGTCGCGGTGCGCGTACAGCAGATACGCCACCCGGTGCAGGCCGACCGCCGTCTTTCCGGTGCCGGGGCCGCCCTGCACACAGACGGAGCCGCCGAGCCCGGACCGGACGATCTCGTCCTGCTCGGGCTGGATCGTCGCGACGATGTCACGCATGGGGCCGACGCGCGGGCGTTCGATCTCGGCCTGGAGCAGCTTGCTGGAGTGGACCGCCTCCGTCGGGTCGGAGAGGTGTTCGTCCTCGTACGCGGTCAGCTCGCCGGCCGTGTAGCCGAAGCGGCGGCGCAGGCCGACGTCCTGCGGGTTCTTCTTGGATGCCTGGTAGAAGGCCTGCGAGACGGGCGCGCGCCAGTCGATCACCATGGGGTCGCCGTTTGCGTCGTGGACGTGCCGCCGGCCGATGTAGAAGCGCTCGCCCTCGGCGCCCTCGGCCTCGGCCTCGTCGGCACCGACGGCGTGCTCGTAGTCGAGGCGGCCGAAGAAGAGCGGGGTGTGGGAGAGGTCGGCGAGCGCCTTGATGCGGTCCTCGATCTGCGATTCGAGGACGGCGGCGTTGACCCAGTTCGCCGTCACGTCGCGGATGTCGAGGGCCTGGACGTCCTCGCGCATGGAGCGCAGGGCGGCGCGGGAGGCGTTGAGGTGGGCGCGTTCGCGGGCGAGGAGGGGGTCGGTGGCTGTGCCGGTGTCTGTACTGGTGCCTGTGCCTGTGCTCGTGTCTGTACGGGTCGGTGCGGGGTCGTGCGCGGACACGGTGGTGCCTCCGGATGTACGCAGGCCGACGGGCCGCGACCCGGTGGTGGCGGGGTGGCGGCGAGGCGTCGGCGATGGATCACGTCAGGGCAGCCGCCCGGTTTCCGACCGGGTGGCGGCGCTCCTCGGAGGGAGGCGGGAGAAGAGGGAGAGTGTAGTCAGCGGGTGGCGGGTGGGCGAACGGTTATTTCCGCCTGCCCCGACTTCGCCCCGACTCCGGTCCCTCTCGTTCCCTGGTACGTGTCAGGGATGGGAGGCGTAGTCCCCGTAGGGGATGCCGTATCTCTGGAGTCGTAGGGAACGGCTCTGGCGTTTCACCCCGCAGAGCGATGTGTTCCGGTCGCGGGAGAAGCACCATTGAAGTATGAGTACAGCGACCTTCACCCCCATCCCGTCCGTGCACGCCGGCCCCTCGCACAGCGGGGCGACGGCGCTCGGTTCCGCCCCTCACACCGGCTCGCACGCCCCGCACCGCGTCGGCGACGCGCTGCGGGCCGTCAAGGTCTTCGTGACCGCCGCGTTCAGCGTGGCCGTCCTCGGTGAGTACGGGGAGGAGGCGGGCATAATGCGCTGAGCCGCAAGCCCTTCCTCGCCCCGGCCCGCCCGCCCCGGCCGCCCCGGCCCGCCCGCCCCGCCCGGCTCAGTTGCCGGCCAGCAGCTCGTCGGCGTCCACGATGCGGTAGGCGTATCCCTGCTCGGCGAGGAACCGCTGGCGGTGCGCCGCGAAGTCCTGGTCGATCGTGTCGCGGGCCACCACCGAGTAGAAGCGAGCCTCGTGACCGTCCGCCTTCGGGCGGAGCACCCGGCCCAGCCGCTGCGCCTCCTCCTGGCGGGAGCCGAACGTGCCGGACACCTGGATCGCGACCGTCGCCTCCGGCAGATCGATCGAGAAGTTCGCGACCTTCGACACGACGAGCACCGAGATCTCACCCTGCCGGAACGCCTCGAACAGCTTCTCCCGCTGCGCGTTGCTCGTCTCACCCTTGATCACCGGGGCGTCCAGATGCTCGCCCAGCTCGTCGAGCTGATCGATGTACTGGCCGATGACCAGCGTCTGCTCGCCCATGTGCTTACGGACCAGCGCCTCCGTCACCTTGCGCTTCGTCGCAGTCGTCGCGCAGAAGCGGTACTTCTCGTCCTGCTCGGCCGTCGCGTACGCCAGGCGCTCGCTGTCGGTGAGATTGACCCGTACCTCGACACAGTCCGCGGGCGCGATGTAGCCCTGCGCCTCGATCTCCTTCCACGGCGCGTCGAAGCGCTTAGGCCCGATGAGCGAGAAGACGTCCGACTCGCGGCCGTCCTCCCGTACGAGCGTCGCCGTCAGCCCCAGCCGGCGCCGCGCCTGGAGGTCGGCGGTGAACTTGAAGACAGGAGCGGGCAGCAGATGCACCTCGTCGTAGATGACCAGGCCCCAGTCGCGCGAGTCGAACAGCTCCAGGTGCGGATAGACGCCCTTACGGCGGACCGTGAGCACCTGGTACGTCGCGATCGTGACCGGGCGGATCTCCTTGCGCGTACCGCTGTACTCGCCGATCTCCTCCTCGGTCAGCGACGTCCGCCGGATCAGCTCGTGCTTCCACTGCCGGGCGGAGACGGTGTTCGTGACGAGGATCAGCGTCGTCGCCTTCGCCTGCGCCATCGCCCCCGCGCCCACGAGCGTCTTGCCCGCGCCGCACGGCAGCACCACGACCCCGGACCCGCCGTGCCAGAAGCCCTCGACGGCCTGCTTCTGGTAGGGCCGCAGCGACCACTCCCGCTCGTCCAGCTCGATGGCGTGCGCCTCGCCGTCCACATACCCGGCCAGGTCCTCGGCCGGCCAGCCCAGCTTCAGCAGCGTCTGCTTGATCTGCCCACGCTCGGAGGGGTGCACGGCGACGGTGTCCGCGTCGATCCGCGTCCCGACCAGCGGCTGCACCTTCTTCGACCGCAGGATCTCCTCAAGCACCGGCCGGTCGGTGCAGGTCAGCACGAGCCCATGGGTGGGGTGCTTGGAGAGCGTGAGCCGCCCGTACCTGGCCATGGTCTCGGCGACATCCACGAGCAGCGCATGCGGCACCGGATAGCGCGAGAACGCCACCAGCGCGTCGATGACCTGCTCGGCGTCATGCCCGGCGGCCCGCGCGTTCCACAGCCCGAGCGGGGTCAGCCGGTACGTATGGATGTGCTCCGGCGCGCGCTCCAGCTCGGCGAAAGGCGCGATGGCACGACGGCAGGCATCGGCCTGGTCGTGGTCCACCTCCAGCAGCAATGTCTTGTCGCTCTGGACGATGAGAGGTCCATTCACAGCCGCGCCCTTTCGTCCTTCGTACGACCGCTTCACGCGGCCAAACGTCCAGTGTCGCGCATCGCGGACGGTTTCGGTGAGGGTGCCGCGTGTGAGGTGGGCCGGGTCGGATCGGGTGCCTGCTCTCTCAGCCGGGCCCGAGGGGCCCTACCCCAGATAGGGCTCTGCCCGATGCTCGGTGAAGTGCTGGAGACGTAGCCGTTGGGTGTGGTGCATGGGCAGTGAGTCGAGTTCGGCCGCCTCCACGAACCGCAGTTCCGTGCTCTCGTCGGAGATGGCCAGCTCACCGCCGACGATGCGCGCGGTGAAACAGACGTTGAACTGTCGCCGCACCTCCCCGTCGCTGTACTCGATGATGTGCCGGGGGTCGGTATAGGTACCGACAAGTCCCGTGATCTTCACATCGAGTCCGGTCTCCTCCTTGACCTCACGAACGGCCGCGCCAGGCAGCGAGTCGTCCAGATCCATGCCGCCACCGGGCAGCGCCCACAGATCGTTGTCCCGTCGCCGTTGCAGCAAGATGCGGCCCCGTTCGTCGGTGACCACCGCTGAGGCGGCCACGACCACCCTGTTGGGCACGGGCGCGTGGGGGTCGTCGTAGTACTCGGTCCGTGCCATGGGCTCATCCCTCCACCGGCTGGGCTGTCTCCCATACGGCGTCGAAGCTTTGCGCGTAGGTGTCGAACATGCTGCCCCCGTCGGTGCGCCGCAGGTGCCATACGGGGGCACCGTAGGCGTTGATGCCCCAGACGTGGGCGTTGACCAACGCCTGATCGTCCGCGCGGTACAGGCTGTTGTAGAGGGTTGTGCTGTGCGTTCGCAGCTCGACGCCAGGCACTCCGACAAGCGGCCGGTAGTGCATGAGCGCGAGACGGCAACGGGATTCGATTCCGTGGCCGAATCTCTCCTCCTGACCTCGTTGCCGCACGTTCGCGCTGTCCGCGTCGCCTATGGCGATCCGAACCGTGCATCCCGCTGCAGCCCGCTCGCGCAGCAGGTCGTTGAGCCGGGGATAGGCCTCATGGAGGAAGACGGCCGCGTACACCAGCACGTCGATCCGCCGGCGCGCCTGTGCCAGGAGTTCGGCGAAGACCGACACCGGGAGATCCGCCCGCTGGTCGTACAGCGCGACAAGCTCAGGGCTGACGGCCCGTGCCGTCCGTGGCTGCCGGAGCGTCGGCCACAGCGCGTGTACGTCTTCCTTCAGGGCTTCGGCGGCCCTGAGCGCAGTGACCCTTCGGGGTGTGCGTCCGAGATTGACCCATCTCTCAACGGACTTGGGATCGACGCCTGTCGCATTGGCCAGGTCGGTATGGGTCCACCCTCTTGACGTCATGGCGACCCGTAGACGTTCGTTCGGCATGGTTGATATCGCCCCCGCTTCCTGACAATGCCACTGGACACTGTCAGGGACGTTCTACTCGATGCAGGACGTCCCGAAGTGGGAAACGTATGAGGTTCCGACGTCCCGGTGAACGGCCCCATGATCACAGCATGAGCGAACCGACGAGACACCAGCCGTGGGGGACCGGACGACTGGCTCCCTATTCCAGCACCGTCGAACTGCCTTACACCCGAACCGAGATCGACGCCGCGACCCAGACCACACGCTACTTCGACGCGAGTGGTCACTGTGTCGACATGGACGGGCACGGCACCAACGAGTCGACTTCGTCCCCGACCGCGACCGGGGCCGACGGCGGTGGCGCTCAGCCGCCTGCCCCGGCGGACTCGGACGCCCTCGAAGATCATGTGCCGGACTGATATGGCCGACTCACCGGTTCTCGTCATCACCGCTCTGGGTGACCTCACGGCGGACCTGGTGCTGCGTGAGCTGTACGGCAGGGGCGTCCCGGCCGTACGGCTCGACCCCGCGATCGACTTCGCCGGGCCCGCGCGCATGAGTGCGCGCATCGCGGAAGGTCCGTTCACCGGGGATCTGACGACGGCAACCAGACGCCTCGGCCTTTCCGCGGTTCGCTCTGTCTACTGGCGGCGGCCCACTCCGTACGGCGACCCCGGGCAGGCCGAGACGCCCGGCCGGCGATTCGGCATCGAGCAGTCTCGCACCGGCTACACAGGGATGCTGACCGCCCTTCCTGGCGCGCTGCACGTGAACCATCCCATCCGGAACCGCGCGGCCGACTACAAACCCGTACAGCTCACCACCGCTGTCCGGCTGGGACTGGCCGTTCCCGACACCTTGATCACGAACGTGCCCGAGGACGCCCGCACGTTCGTGGCCGAACACGGGAGCGCGATCTACAAACCAGTGCACGGCGTGCACCTGGCGGGTGAGGACGGAAGGAGCCGGACCATCTGGGTGGACTCCGTTACGGCCGTCGAACTCGACGAGTCGATCGTGGCGTGCCCACATCTGTTCCAGGCGTGCGTGCCGAAGATCGCCGACATCCGTCTCGCCGCCGTCGGCGACCGCGTGTTCGCGACCCGCATCGACACCGACGGCGACCATCTCGACTGGCGCCAGGACCAACGCCTGATCGCCTGTTCCCAAATGCCGGTCCCGCGCGGCATCCGTGAAGCCGTGCGGTCCTACCTTCACGCGTTCGGGCTCACCTTCGGCGCATTCGACTTCGCTCTCGACTCGGACAGCCGATGGTGGTTTCTCGAATGCAACCCGAACGGTCAGTGGGCATTCGTCAATGAACCTACGACTCGAGCCATCGCGAGCGCACTCGCAGACACCCTCCAGAAGGGCGCCCCGTATGACCACTGAATTGGCCTCCGTTCTAAGGCGCCAACTCGTAGAGCAACTTGTAGACGACAGCGTGCTGCACGACCCGGATGTACGCCGAGCCGCTTCGACCGTCCCTCGCGAGGCGTTCCTCGGACAGGCGATCTACCGGCCGAGCGATCCACCGGGCATCACGGTATGGACCCCGGTCCGCCGGGGCGACGTTCCCGCTGAGGACTGGCTACGCCTCACGTACGAGAACACGACGTGGGTGACGCAGATCGACGGCGTTCTCGCCGAGGACGCCGCAGGCCCGGTCACCGGCGGCACACCGACATCGTCCTCGACACTTCCCGGACTCATCCTCTCGATGATCGAGCAGGCCGGAACCGCTCCAGGGAAGCGGACACTGATCATCGGCGCCGGCACCGGTTTGTCTACGGCCTACGTCTGCGAAGTAGTAGGCGAGGACAACACGACCGCCGTCGAGACCGACCCGGCCGTGGCCGAGCGTGCCCGAAAGGCCGTCGCCGAAGCCGGGTACGCGCCGACCTTGATCACCGCCGACGGAATGCGCGGTTACGCGGACCGGGCGCCGTACGACGTTGTGCTGGCGTTCTGCTCCATGCGGCACATCCCGTACGGGCTGCTACGGCAGATCCGCCAAGGGGGGAGCCGGCTTGTCACGCTTGCCGGGTGGGGATTCGGGCACGGTCTCGTGCTCCTGACCGCCGATGGGGCGGGCGGGGCGACAGGCGGGTTTCTGCCTGGACACACATCGTTCATGATGGCCCGCTCACACGATCGACCGCCGCGCGGTCCCTTCGAACTCCTTCCGGGTGACGAGAGACAGAGCAGGATCGACCCCGCGCTGCTCGACGAGTGGACCGGCCGGTTCGTCGCGCAACTCGCCACCCCCTCGGCCGAGCGGTTCGGCGTGGGCGGGGAACAGATCTTGCTCGACATCGCCACCGGATCACAGGCACGGACGCGGCCCGCAGAGAGCGGCCATGGATGGACCGTGATTCAGCGCGGGCCGCTCAAACTGTGGAATGCGGTCGAGGACTCGGTCGCGCTTTGGCAGAGCCACGGCTCGCCGCACCTGTCCGAGTTCGGTATGACGGTCACGTCCGCTGCTCAACAGGTCTGGTTCGGGGGGCCTGACGGACCGAGCTGGGCGCTGCCCATCTGACACGGCTGGGCGACAAGGTCGTGAAGAGTGATCCGCAGGCCGCTGACCGAGTGGAGTGTCCGCCGGTGCGACGAGGGGTGCGTGCGGACGATCAGAGAGATGTCACCTTTCGTGTCCAGTCGCTGACTCTGTGGCGCTAACGTGGATCGGGGATGATTCCGCGACGCGAAGGAGGCTGGGCGCATGACCGGCCGGGTCGAACGTCAAGAGCCGCAGTCCAACGAAGAGTTCTACGGGGACGAGCTGCGACGCAGGCGGGAGGCCGCCGAGTTGACGCAGGCCGATGTGGGTGAGCAGGTGGTGTGCTCGCCGTCGCTGATCGCCCACTTCGAGGCGGGGCGGCGTACGCCCTCACTGCCGGACGCGCACCGCCTGGACAAGGTGCTCCGTACGGACGGGTTCTTCGTGCGGATGCGGCGGACGCTGGGCAAGGTGAAGTTCGCCGAACACTTCGAGGCGGCGGCCGAGGCGGAGCAACTCGCCTCGTTCATCGAGGAGTACGCGGTGTCGTTGGTGCCGGGTCTCCTTCAGACTGAGCGGTACGCGCGGGCGGTGCTACGGGCAGGGCAGACGAACAGCACCGCTGCGGATGTCGACGAGCGTGTGGCCAACAGGCTTGAGCGCGGGCGTATGTTGAACAACCGGGAGAGCCCAACCGTGTGGGCGATCCTGAACGAGAACGTCATCCGGGCCGTGGTCGGCGGGCCCAAGGTCATGGCAGAGCAGCTCCGTCATGTCTCCGCGTTGGGACGGTCCGGTCGCGTGCTGGTGCAGGTGCTGCCCCATAGGGAGGGCGCGCACGCGACCATGAGCAGCATGGTGAAGCTGATGCGCTTCGACGACGCGCCGGACATGGTGTACGTCGAGGGCTTGCTCACCGGGGCGTTGACCGACGAGCCGTCAGTGGTACGTCGTTACCACGACGCATACGATCTGGCACGGGCCGCCTCCCTTCCCCCGGAGGCATCCCTCGATCTGCTCGACTCGGTGGCGGAGGAGTACGACCATGAGCGTTCATCGCATCCCTGACGCATCCATACTCACCACATGGCGCAAGTCCAGCTACAGCGGTCCGGACAACGGCGACTGCGTGGAGGTGGCCGGTGCGCTTCCGTGGCGCAAGTCCAGCTACAGCGGTGGTGACAACGGCAGTTGTGTGGAGGTCGTTGACGGGCTCGTCGGTGTGGTGCCTGTTCGCGACAGCAAGAACCCCCACGGTCCGGCCCTCGTTCTCTCCGGGCAGGCATGGTCCGCGTTCATCGATGGTGTGAAGAGCGACCTGTAGGCGGCATGGGGCGTCGTAGCACCGGGGCGGCGAACAGCCCGCCCCGGTGCTACGACACATGCGTAGTGCCGGAGCGCGCACGTGGCGCCCGGGGCCCGGCCTCCTCAGACCCCGACCTCTGACATCAGTTCCCGACGGGCCCGGGCCGCGGCGCCGATCGGGACCGCGTCGGTGGTCAGGGCTGCCCTGACCAGCCGGACCGGGTGGCCGCTGACCGGGGGGTCGGCGGCCAGTGCCGTCAGGATGAGGGGCTCCAGTACGGGCCAGGCGCGGCTGACCCCGCCGCCGACCACCACCGTGGTGATGTCCACGAGGCCCGCCGTCATCACGATCGCGCGGGCGATCCCGGCACCGGCGGCCCGGTACACCGCGAGGGCGTCCTGGTCGCCGTGGCCGGCCGCCTCGGCGATCTCGCGGGCGGTCAGCCGGCGGCCGGTCCGGTCCGCGTAACGGGCGCCGATGGAACGGCCGGAGGCCAGGGTCTCCAGATGGCCCCGGCCGCCGCACGAGCAGAGCAGATCGCCGAAGCCGGGAATGTGCCCGATCTCGCCGGCCGCGCCGTGCGGCCCGGCGAACAGCGCGCCGCCGGTCCACAGCGCGCCGCCGACCCCGGTGCCCAGGGTCATCCCGAGGACGTCCGACTCGCCGCGCACGGCGCCGCCGGACACTTCCCCGTAGAGGAAGGCGTTGACGTCGTTGTCCAGGAACGCCGGGACGCCCAGCGCCTCCTCGACGGCGTCCGTCACCGCGAAGCCGGCCCAGCCGGTGAAGGAGTCGCTGGCCACCAGGACGCGGCCGGTGGCGGAGTCCACCACGCCGGCCGCGCCGACCCCGCTGCCGGCGAGCCGGCCGGGGGTGCGCTTCAGCAGCGGGGCCAGCGCGCCCATGGCCGCGCCGATCATGGCCCGGCCGCCGTCGGTCGCCGGGGTCGTCACCTCGGCGCGGTCCAGCACGGTCAAGTCCTCTGCGCAGAGCACCACTTGGGTGGTGGTGCCGCCGATGTCCACTCCGGCGAAGAGCGTACGGTCGTGGGAACTCACCCCTGGACCTCCGTCCGGCCGGCCGCGAGGGTGGCCAGGCGTTCGGCTCTGCGGCCGCGTTGGATCACCGGGTCGGGCACCGGCACGGCGGCCAGCAACCGGCGGGTGTAGTCGGTCTGCGGGTGCAGCAGGGTCGCACCGGTGGCGCCCTGCTCCTCGATCCGGCCGGCCCGCATCACCACGACGCGCTGGGCGAAGTGCTGTACGACGGCCAGGTCGTGGGAGACGAAGAGACAGGCGAAGCCCAGCTCGTCCTGGAGTTCGGAGATCACTTCGAGTACCGCCTCCTGCACGCTCACGTCGAGCGCGCTGGTGGGCTCGTCGGCGACCAGCAGCCGGGGCTCCAAGACCAGGGCGCGGGCCAGGCTGACCCGCTGGCGCTGACCGCCGGACAGCTCCCTGGGGGCACGCCGGGCGAGGTCACGCGACAGCCTGACCCGGTCGAGGACGGCGGCGACCTTGGCCTGGCGGTCCTTGGCGGAGAGTCCGCGGCGGTGCACCCTGAGCGGCTCGGCGACGCACTCGCCGACCGTCATACGGGCGTCCAGCGAGGCCACCGGGTCCTGGAGGACCACGCCGATACCGGCCCGCAGCGCCCGGCGGGCCCGGGACCGGGTGCGGGCCAGGTCGGTGCCGAACAGCGAGGCGGTGCCGGAGTTCGGCGGGATCAGACCGAGCGCGACCCGGGAGGCGGTGGACTTGCCGGAGCCCGACTCGCCCACCAGGCCCAGGGTTTCCCCGGCGTGGACGGCGAGCGAAACCCCGTCCAGCGCCCGTACGGCGCCCTTGCCGTGGCCGAACACCACCGAGACGTCGCGCAGTTCGACCACCGGCTCGGTGTCCGGGCGGGTGGCCTCGGCGGCCGGCGGCGCCGGCGGGCCCGACTCGGCGACGGCCAGCCGGGGCACCGCGGCCAGCAGCCGCTTGGTGTAGTCGTGGGACGGGCGGAGCAGCACGTCCTCGACCGGACCGGTCTCCACGAGCTCGCCGTCGTACATCACGGCGACCCGGTCGGCGAAGTCCGCGACCACGCCCATGTTGTGGGTGACCAGCAGGACGCCGGTGCCGGTCTCGGCGGCGAGGCGGCGCAGCAGGTCGAGGATCTCGGCCTGCACCGTGACGTCCAGCGCGGTGGTCGGCTCGTCGGCGATCAGCAGGGCGGGCTCGTTGGCGATGGCCATGGCGATGACCACCCGCTGGCGCTGTCCGCCGGAGAGCTGGAAGGGGTAGGCGCCTGCCCGCTTCTCCGGCTCGGGGATGCCGACCTTGCGGAGGAGTCCGACGGCCTCGGCGGCGGCGTCCTTGGCGGACACCTCGCGGTGGTTGCGGATCACCTCGGCGATCTGCCTGCCGATCCGGGTCAGCGGGTCCAGCGCGGTCGCCGGCTCCTGGAACACCATGGCGACGGTCCTGCCGCGCAGCGCCGCCAGGTCGTCCTCACCGGCGCCGACCATCTGGTGGCCGGCGATGGTGGCGCTGCCGGTGGCACGGGCGTTGCCGTCCAGCAGGCCCATCGCGGCGAGCGCGATGGTGGACTTGCCGGAACCCGACTCGCCGACCAGGGCGAGCGTCTCGCCGGGGCGGACGTGCAGGGAGACACCCCGGACGGCCGGCACGTCGCCGGTCTCGGTGGTGAAGACGACACCGAGGCCGTCGAGTTCGAGTATCGGCCCGGCCTGCGGGGCGGCGGAGCCCTGGGCGGCGGTCATCCGCGTCCCCTCACGTCGAATGCGTCGCGGAGTCCGTCCCCGATCGCGTTGAACGCCCACACCACCATGATGATGGCCAGGCCGGGCGGCAGGATGAGCCACCAGTAGCCGGAGTAGGCGGCGGTGAGACCCGCCGAGAGCATGCCGCCCCAGTCGGTGGCCGGCGGCTGGACGCCCAGGCCCAGATAGGAGACGTAGGCGACCAGCAGGATGGCGTCGGCGATCTGGAAGGTGGCCGCGACGATGATGGTCGAGACGGAGTTCGGCAGGATGTGCCGGGTGATCGCCCGGGTGTGCGTCCCGCCGATGGCCCGCAGGGTCAGGACGTAGTCGCGGTTCTTCAGGCTGAGCGTCTCGGCCCTGACCAGCCGGGACGGCATCAGCCAGGAGACGAGGCCCAGGATGACGACCAGTCCGGTCGGGCCCGGGGTGGTGATGGCGGAGACCACCAGCAGGATGAAGAGTGCCGGGATGGCGATCCCCGCGTCCACGATCCGCATCATGAGCGCGTCGATCCAGCCGCCCGCGTAGCCGGCGGCGGCGCCCCACAGGGTGCCGATCACGGTGGCCAGGATGCCCGCCGCGAGGCCGACCATCAGCGACACCTTGCCGCCGTACATCAGCCGGCCCAGCTCGTCGTGGCCGACCGCGTCGGTGCCGAGCCAGTGCGAGCCGCTGGGGGCGAGGTTGACCTGTTCGAGCATCGTGTGGGTCTGGTCGGTGGAGTACACCAGCGGACCGACGAAGCAGAACAGGAAGAAGAACACCACGACGCCGAGCCCGACCACGGCGAGCTTGTTGCGCAGGAAGCGCCGGACGGCGAGCCGGGACCCGGACGCCGTGGTGGCGGCGGTGGCCTTGCCGGGCAGTTGGTCCGGCTGGATGAGGGCGCTCATGCCCGGCCTGCCTTCACTCGGGGATCGATGAGCCGCTGGACGATGTCGGCGAGCAGCGTGCCGACCACCGTGGCGATCGCGATGACCAGCACACAGCCCAGCAGCACCGGGTAGTCGGAGGACTGCGCGGCGGTCCAGAAGAGCAGCCCCATGCCGGGGTAGTTGAAGAGCTGTTCGACCACCAGGGCGCCGCCGAACAGCACCGGCACGTAGTAACCGAGCATGGCGACCACCGGCGTCAGCGAGTTACGGAACACATGCCGCCACAGGATGGCGCGGGAGCGGGAGCCGCCGGCCCGCGCGGTCCTGACGTAGTCCTCGGAGAGGTTCTCCAGGGTGGCCGCCCGCATGTAGCGGCTGAACACCGCGATCATCGAGGCGGCACCGGCGACGACCGGCAGCACCAGCGCCTGCGGGTCGGCGAACACCTGGGCGAGCGTGTCCCCTTGAGGGGCCTGGGACGGGAACCACGGCAGCACCTGGCTGAACACCAGCACCAGGATCAGCCCGAGGAAGTACACGGGCGTGGAGTAGGCGATGAAGCTCAGCGTGGTGATGACGTAGTCGACCGGCCTGTTGCGCCGGACGGCCTGCCACATGCCCAGCGGGATGGCCAGCAGAAGGCCGACGATCGCCGACAGGGCGGTGAGCACCAGGGTCTTGGGCAGCCGCTCGGTGATGAGCTGGGAGACCGGCTCGTTGAGGGTGTACGAGGATCCGAGGTCACCGTGCAGCAGGTTGTTGAGGTAGTAGAAGTACTGCACGGGAATCGGCTTGTCGAGGCCCTGATCGTGGTTGAAGGACGCGATCTGCTGCGCTGTGGCCTGCGGGCCGAGGATCCCGCGAGCGGGACCCCCGGGCAGGGCGTGCAGCAGACCGAAGACCACGATCGTGACGATGACGATCACCGCGACGGCCTGGAGGGCCCGTCGGAACAGGAACGAGGAAGTGCTCATGTGCTTTCCGGTCGCTTCGGCTCAGTGGTACGCATGGTCACCGGCCGGGCTCACTTGGTGGTCCACTTCCACATGGCGGGGTGGAAGTTGGCGAGCGAGTCCTGGGCGAAGCCGCCCAGGCCGTTCTTGACCACGGAGACCTGGTAGTCCGGCTCCGGCAGCCAGATGACCGGGAGGTCCTTGGCCAGGGCCGCGCTGTACTTCTGCGCCGCCTCGTCGGACGAGGAGGTGGTGGTCTCGGTGATCAGCTTGTCCACGGCGGGGTTGGAGTAGTTGCCGAAGTTGGAGCCGCCGCCGGTGGCGAAGATCGAGTCACCGCTCGGGTAGGCGTTGAAGTACCAACTGCCCGCGGTGCCGAAGAACGAGAGCTGCCACTTGCAGCCGGACTCGTCGGCCGTGCACTGGCCGGACTGCGCGAGGACCGAGTTGACCGGGGCGGTCTTGATGCTGAAGCCGATGCCGGTCTTGGCGAACGACGACTGCAGGGCGCTCATCATGTTGTCGGTCACGGTCGAACCGGACTGCGAGAGCACCTGCATCTGGAACTTCGTGCCCTTGTCCACCCCGGCGCCGCACTGGTTGTCGGCGGTGCCCGGCGCCGTACACACCATGGTGCCGTCCTGCTCGGTCCAGCCGTGGCCGGTCAGCAGCTGCTTCGCCTTGGTGGTGGAGAAGGGGTACGGGTTGTTCTTCTGCTCCTGCGAGACGAAGGACGAGCTCTGGCCCTGCGGGATCGGACCGTACGTCGGGACCGCGGTGCCGTTGAAGACGACCTTGGAGAGGGTGGTCTGGTCCACCGACATCTGGATGGCCTGGCGGGCGTAGAGCTGCTTGAAGACCTGGCCCATGGCGGGGTTGTTGAAGTTGTAGGGCATGTACGTGATGGCCCAGCCGGACCACGGCTTCACGGTGTAGCCCTTGGCGGTGAAGGACGACTTCTGGCTGAGGTTGGTGGCGTTGATGTAGCCGTAGTCGACCGTGCCCGCCCGGAGCGCGTTCTCCTCGGCGTCCGTGGTGGTGAACGGCAGCAGGTTCACGTGTCTGATGTTGGCCTTGCCGCCGCCGTCGTACTTGGGGTTGGCGGTCAGCTGGACCTTGCCGGCCGTGGAGAACGACTTGATGGTGTACGGGCCGCTGACCGTCTTCCAGAGCGGGTCGGTCGCGTAGCCGGAGATCTTCTTGGCGGAGTTGTTCAGGTATGTCCAGACCTTCTTGGCGCCCGCGGGGGTGCGGTCGAGGTCCGACACGGCGCCCGAGTCACTGGTCTTGTCCCAGACGTGCTGAGGCATCACGCGGATCATGCTGAGCTGGTTGGCGAGCATCCACTGCTGGTTGTACGCCTTGTCGAAGGTGAGGGTGAAGTGCGTCGGGTCAACGACCTTGAGCGAGGTCCAGTTGTCCGGCGCCTTGCCCGGGCTGTAGCTGGCCCAGTCCGCCTTGTTGGCCTTGACGAGGTTGAACCAGAACTCCATGTCCCGGGAGGTGATCTGCTTGCCGTCGCTCCAGTGCCGTTCGCCGAGCGTGATGGTGACGCTCTTGCTGTCCTCGGCGAATTCGGCGGCGGTGGCCAGCGAGTTCTTCTTGTTCCAGCCGACCGTGCCGGTGGAGCCGTCATATGCGATCAGCGGCTCCCAAAGAGACTGGGATATGGAGGAGTTGTTGGTGTTCAGGTGCGCGGCGGTGCCGACCGGGAGTATCCAGTTCGGCGTGAAGTTCGCCGGCAGCGCGTAGTTGATGGTGTCCGACGAGCCGGAGCCGGACGACGAGGTACCGCCGCCGGAACAGCCGGCCAGCAGAGCGCCCGCAGTGGCGGTGGCGCCCGCGACGAGGGCCCAGCGGCGGCTGTTCGCCGTGTGACCAGGGAACATGATTCTCCTCAGAGTGAAAGGGCCCGCATGCGTCCCAGCGATCGGGGCGGGTGCCGCAGGACCGGCACTGCGTTCCCGACAGCTAACGCCGGACACACCTGAGAAACAAAGCAAGAATTAGTAACAAGTAAGTTACTGCGAATTCGAAGTAAGTCTGCCTGTCTCAATCGACCCTCTTTTGTGGGTGCATTTGGATTGATTTGAGGGAGTTCGGGGACGGCGCACTTTCTTCGCCGGACTCTTCCCTTGCGCGAAGGGCGGGCATACTGTCGTCGCCACACCCCCCGTTGCGGAAGTTACTTCTTACATGACTGGAATAAGTGCTTGGGACGGCAAGGCCGCCAAAGGCACCTCGGCCCTTGCCGCGCGAGTTCTGGAATTCGTCGCGTCCGGCCAGGCCTCGTCGCGCGCCGAACTCGCCGGACTGCTCGGCGTATCCGCCTCCACCATCTCCCTCAGCGTGGCCCAGTTGCTGGAGCGCGGGCTGATCGCCGAGGAGGGCACCCAGTCCTCCACCGGCGGGCGGCCTCGTAAAGTGCTGAGACTGGGAAGCAGCGACGAGTTCGCCGTCGCCGCCGACCTCGGCGGCCGGCACGCCCGGATCGGTGTCGTGCTGCCCGGCGGCGGCCTGACCGATGTCTCGACCGTCCCCTTCCTGATCGCCGACGGTCCCGAGGCGGCCCTGCCGCGGCTCGCCGAGACCCTGGAGGCGCTGGCCGAGCAGCGTGGAAGGGACCGGCTGCGCGGGGTCGGGCTCTCGTTGCCGGGACCGGTGGACATCGCGTCGGGCTCCGCCGTCATGCCGTCCCGGATGCCCGGCTGGAACGGATTCCCCGTCACCGCCTGGCTGCAGGAACGCTTCGGCGTCCCGGCCGCCGTGGACAACGACGCCAACTGCATGGCGGTCGGCGAGCACACCGTACGGCCCGCCGAACACCGGAAGACGATCATGGTGAAGATCGGCTCCGCGATCGGCGCCGGCGTCATGGTCGACGGACATCTCTACCGGGGCGCCACCGGCATGGCCGGTGACATCACCCACATCCGGATCGACGGCGGCGGCGACATCCCCTGCTCCTGCGGCAACACCGGCTGCCTCGAAACCGTGGCCTCCGGCGCCGCCCTGGTCCGCATCCTGCGCGAACGCGGCGCCGACATCAGCAGCCCCGAGGACGTGGTCCGGCTGGCCGTCGACGCGGACCCGGACGCCACGCGCGCGGTCCGCAAGGCCGGCGCCTACCTGGGCCAGGTGATCGCGGCCAATGCCAACTTCTTCAACCCGGACGCCGTCTACCTCGGCGGCATCCTCTCCACCCTGGAACCCTTCGTCGCCGCCGTGCGCAGTCAGCTCTACGAGAGCTGTCACCCGCTGGTCACCCAGCACCTCACCATCGAGCGGACCAGCCTGGGCGCCAATGCCGGACTGGTCGGTGCCGGGCAGTTCGCCCTGCAGAGCGCCATGGCCCACGCCCTGCGCGAGGTCGGCGGCGCCGAGCCGGCCACCGACCGGTTCCGCGCCCCCGTGCCCCGCCACGCCTGACGCCCCCTCTACCAGCGACGCCCCACCCTCTACGAGTACGAGCCACGAGGAGCCATGCCGAAATCCCGCACCGCCGCAGCCCGCCCGGTCATCGCCGTCGCCGGACTCGGCATCGAGTCGTCCACGTTCTCCCCCGCCCGCACCCGGGCGCCCGCCTTCCACCCCTCACGCGGCGCCGAAGTGCTGGACCGGTACCCCTTCCTGGCCCCCGGCGAGGAACTGCGCGAGGCAGCCGACTGGCACGGCGCCCTGGTCGGCAAGTCGCTGCCGGGCGGCACCGTCACCGCCGCAGCCTGGGCCGAGCTGACCGACGAACTGATCGAGCGGCTCGCCGCGCTGCCCCGGCCGGACGGCCTCTGGTACGACATCCACGGCGCCATGACCGTGGAGGGCGTCGACGACGCCGAGGCGGTGCTGCTGGAACGTATCCGCGCCACCGTGGGCCCCGACGTGATCGTCTCCACCTCGATGGACCTGCACGGCAACGTCTCCCGCGAACTCGTCCACGGCAGCGACCTGATCACCTGCTACCGGATGGCCCCGCACGAGGACCACATGGAGACCAAGGAGCGGGCCGTCCGCAACCTGGTGGACCTGCTGGTCTCCGGCGCGCCCCGCCCGGTCAAGGCCTGGGTGCCGGTGCCGGTGCTGCTGGCCGGCGAGCAGACCTCCACCCGGATCGAGCCCGCCAGGAGCGTGTACGCGGCCGTCGCCGAGACCGAGGCCGTCGAGGGCGTGACCGACGCCGCGATATGGGTCGGCTACGCCTGGGCCGACGAACCGCGCAACCGTGCCGCGGTGGTGGTCACCGGCCCCGACCGGGCCGCCGTGTCGGCCGGCGCCGAGCGCCTGGCCGAGGGCTTCTGGAAGGCCCGCGACGACTTCGACTTCGTCGCCCCCACCGGCACCTTCGACTCCATCCTGGACGAGGCCCTGGCCGGTGACCGGCGCCCGTACTTCATCAGCGACACCGGCGACAACCCCACCGCCGGCGGCGCCGGCGACGTGACCTGGGGCCTGACCCGGCTGCTCGCCCGCCCGGAGTTCCAGAAGGACGAAGGGCCGACCGTCATCTACGCCTCGGTGCCGGGACCGGCCGCCGTCGAGACCGCCGTCGCCGCCGGCGTCGGCGCCACCGTCACGGTCACCGCCGGTGCCGAGGTGGACGACCGGCACGCGGGCCCGGTCACCCTGACCGGTGTGGTGCACGCCGTCCGGCACGGCGACCGTGACGCCGGGACCGAGGTCGTCATCCGCGTCGGCAGCGTGTACGCGATCCTCACCAAGCTCCGCAAGCCCTACCACCACGAGCACGACTTCACCGAGCTGGACCTCGACCCGCGCGGCGCCGACATCGTGATCGTCAAGATCGGCTACCTGGAGCCCGAACTGTTCGACATGTCGGTCGGCTGGAAGATGGCGCTCACCCCCGGCGGTGTCGACCAGGACCTGGTACGCCTGGGCCACCACCGCATCCGCCGCCCGATGTTCCCCTTCGACCGCGAGATGACCGACCCGGACCTGTCGGCACGGCTCATCCCCGCCTCCGACCAGCCTCTGAGCGGGGACGACGAGTGACCGCCCGGCCCGCCCTGGAGATCGCCGTCACCTCACCGGCCGGCGCCCGCGCCGCACGGGACAACGGCGCCGACCGGGTCGAACTCTGCGCCGCCCTGGAGCTGGGCGGCCTGACCCCGTCGGCGGCCCTGGTGGAGGCGGTCGCCCGGGAGGGACTGCCCGTACAGGTGCTGGTCAGATGCCGGCCCGGCGACTTCGTCTACGACGCGGAGGAGATCGCGCTGATGGCCGCCGAGGTGCGGTCCGTCATCGCCTCCGGCGCCGGTGGCGTGGTGATCGGCGCACTGACCGCCGACGGCGCCCTGGACACCGTGGCCGTCGCCCGGCTCGCCGAAGCGGCCCGCGCCTCGGACCGCCCGGTGGACATCACCCTGCACCGCGCGATCGACCAGTCCGCCGACCCGGTGGCCACCGCCGTACTGCTGCCCTCGCTCGGCCTCACCCGGGTCCTCACCTCGGGCGGCGCCCCCACCGCGGCCGAGGGGCTGGCGGCGATCGCCGAGATGGCCGCCGCCGCGGCCGGAGTGCAGGTGATGGCCGGTGGCGGGATGCGCCCCGCCGACATCCCGGCCCTGGTCTCCGCCGGAGCCGCCGCCGTCCACCTCTCCGCCAAGGCCAGGGCACGGCCCCGGCAGGGAGGCCGCTGGGTACCGCTCGGTGCCGGGGGCGCGTCGGCCGAGCAGGACACCCACTTCGTCACCGATCCCGAAGTGGTGGCCGAGGCACGGGAGGCAGTGCTGCGCCTCCAGGAGACCGGCGGGACATGAGACCGGCGGGACATGAGACCGGCGGGACATGAGACCGGCCGGACATGAGGCCGAGCGGGACCGGTTCGGGTGCGTAGGTGGGCGGGGCCGGGGCAAGCGGGGCCTATGGCCGCTGAAATGGAACGGACCGGTGGGCGCTCGGGCGCTCGTACGGTGGAGGGGTCGGGGCGTGCGGGCTCGACATGGAGTACGTCGTGGGGCGGAGCCGTGTTGCGGGTGGTCATCCTCGCCGTCGCGCTCCTGCTGCTCGTCGGGTTCGCCGCCGTACTCGCGGAGTTGACGCTCACGCCGTCGCCCGCCTCGGCGCAGATCGCCGGGGCCAATCTGCGGCCGGGGCATTCGCTGCGGCAGTACGCCGAGGACTACACGTTCCTCGCGGCGTGCAAGCAGGTCGGCGGCAACGTGCTGATGGGCGCGCCGTTCGGGCTGCTGCTGCCGGTGCTGGTGCCGCGCAGGTTCCGGATGTTGCGGGTGGTGGCGCTGACCGTGGTCATGATGACCGTGGTGGAGCTGGCGCAGGGTGCGATCGTCGAGGGCCGGGCCTTCGACGTGGACGACGTGATCATGAACACGACCGGTGCGTTCCTCGCGTATCTGCTGCTGGGGCGCCGGTTGAGCCACCGCTTCCACACGCTGGGGTTCCGTTCCCTGGAGGCGCAGGCCCAGCGCGAGGAGGAGCGGGAGCGCGAGCGGGCGGCGGAGAAGAAGGCCCGGCGCGCGAGCGTGGCCACGCCCACGACCGGGCGTACGCCGTGGATCGAGCGCGCACGGGCCGCCGTGAAGCGCGAGCCCGGGGCGGCCGAGAAGACCGCCGCCAGGAAGACCACCGCCAAGAAGGCGACCGCGAAGAAGACCACCGCCAAGAAAGCGGCCGGTGCGAAGAAGAAGGCCGTCGCCCCCAAGACGGCCGCCCCGAGCCGGCGCTTCCGGAAGTAGCCGCGGCGGCCGTTACGCCGGGTCGTCCGCCAGTTCCGCCACGCCCGTGATGCGGTGCAGCGGGTACGTGCGGACCTCGTCCGCCGTGTGGTCGTACGCCGTCACGAAGCCGCCCTCGACCCGTACCGGCGCGATCACCCGCTGGCTCGCCGCGCCCTCCGCGTTCACGTAGCCGATCCAGAGCGCCGACCCCGTCAGCGCGGCGGCCTGCACCGTCGCCAGTGTCTCGGCCGACGTCGTGCGGGGCAGATCGCCGCCCGGTGCCGCCGACGCCGGTTCGGGGAGCGTCTTGCGTACGACCGTCGCCGCCTGGTCCCCGGCCCGGATCGCCCGTACCGCCGCGCCGAGCAACGTCGGCGCGGGCACCGGCGGGCCGTCGGGAACGGGGGCCGGCGGCGTACGCGGCGGGGTGCGGTGCGCGTGGGCGCGGGTGACCAGGACGTCGCCCTCGGCGGACTCGGCGGCCGGTGCCAGGCCCATCGAGCGCAGCCCGTCCAGCAGCGTCGAGGGGTCGGCCTGGGCCGCCAGGACCGTGGGGGCGAGACGGCGCAGCCGCAGGCCGTGGGAGCGCCGGTCGGCCAGGATCTCGTCCAGGACGGCCTCGTCGTCGCAGCGTACGTACGCCGACGCGGAACCGATCCGCAGATGCCCGTGCCGCCGCGCCATGTCGTCGATGAGATAGCTGAGCGGCTGCGGCACCGCCGTACGGCTGTGCGCCGCGAGGAACGCGTGCAGGTCGGAGGCCGACAGCCCGGCGTCGAGCGCGCGGCGCACGGACGCGGGCGTGAAGCGGTAGACGGTCGCGCCGCCCCGCGACTCGATGTCGGCGATCACGGACAGCGTCTCGGCCAGCGGCCGCAGCAGCGGCCCGGGGGCGACGGCCGTGAGGTCGGCCTGGAGCAGCACGTGGTCCAGGGGTTCGGGCAGGTGGGGGGCGAGGACGCGGGCGGCGTTCAGACCGGTGGCCGACAGCTCCGCGCCGGTGGCGGAGCCCGCGCGGGATGCCGGTTTCGGGAAGGCCCCCATCCCGGTCGCCACGTCGGGCGGGGCGATCAGCGCGCGGCCGTGCGACGACAGCGCGCCGCGGCCGGTCACGCCGAGCATCTCCGCCTCGTTCAGCGTCCACGCGGCGATACGCGCCCGCAGATCCTCGGGCCGGCCCGCCACCGCGCCGCGCAGCGGGCGCTCCCAGCGCAGCCGGGCGAGCACGCTCTCCGGGTCGGGCGCGGTGCCCTCCGGGAGGCTCGCGAGCAGGTCGAGTACGTGGCGTCGTACCTCCGGCGCGATACCCCGGTCCAGGTCCGGGCCGAGCACGGCGAGCGTACGGCCCTTGCTGTCCTGGCTGCCCACGAGGCCCGAGGTACGGGTGGCGCCCAGCCAGGCCGTGGCCAGGCGGGACCAGCGTTCGGCCGGGGGCAGCTCGGGCCACTGGTCGTAGGCGGGCGTCGGCGCGTACCGCTCGTCCGCCTCACCGTCCGCCGCCAACAGCCCGGCCGCGTAGGAGAGTTCGACCCAGAAGGCGGCGACGGGCTCGGTGGTGTCCAGTGCGGTGGCGGTGCGCTTGAGGTCGCGTACGGAGAGGCCGCCGGCGCGCAGGACGTTCGGGCCGCCCTCGTTCCACTCCTTGGCCAGCTCTTCGATCGTCTCCAGCGCGGTGTACGCCTGGGCCGCCGCCGCGCTGTCCACAACCTGTGGGTGGCCGACGGCGGACGAGGCGGCGGACGACGCGGACGGGTGCGGCTGGATCTCCGGCGGCTGCGGCTCGGTGTGCCGGTGCGCGCGCCCGCCGCGCAGATGCAGCGCGGCCTCGCGCGGCAGCACGACGGTGCGCGTGGAGGTCGGCAGCAGCAGCCCGTGGTCACGCAGCCACTGCACGGGCGGTGCGGGCTTCGAGGTGATCTCGCCGTACGGAGGCCCCCACACCAGCCGGTCGAGAACGGCCAGCGCGTCGGGCGGGGCGGTGTCGAGGAGCGCCGCCATGCGCGTGCGGTCGGTGAACAGCGCGGCCAGCGCGGTGACCGCCGAGACCGAGTCGTGCGTGGACGGCAGCCCGGCGGTGGTGATGATCTCCTGGATCCGGCCCGGCGACATCCCCGCCGTGGCCTCGGCGACGGTCGGGCCGAGCCCGGTCGGGGAGGGGTGGCTGGGGGACGGGGCCAGGATCTCGCGCGCCGTACGGACCAGCCGCAGCCGGTCGTCGGCGCCCCAGATCAGCGCCTGCTCGCGCAGCGCGGCGACGGCGCGCGGCAGGGCCGCCTCGACGCGCGGATCGCCCTCGTCGCCGGTCATCAGCGCGCGGACGGCCTCGTACGGCGCGGGGTCGGTCGAGGCCGCCAGCGCCTCGGCGGTCTGGAGCGTGAAGCGGTCGAGCCGCTCCAGCGCCCGCATGACGGAGGCGCGGGTACCGGCGCGGGTGGCGAGCTGGCCGAGGTCGTTGGGTACGGGGCTCAGCAGGTCGGGACGCGCGCGCAGCAGGGCGGCCAGCGCGTCGTCGTCGCGGGTGCGCAGGGCCTCCGCGAGCGTACGCGGGGGCGTTCCGCCGGATCGTTCGGACACGTGCGCCTCCAGGGGCGGCTAGCTGATTCCCATCCGCCCCACGTTAGCCCCTGCGGGACGCCTGGCCGGGGTGTCGGCCGTCGGGGGGACGTGCGGCGTCCCGGACTGTGTCCGGGTTTGTTGACAGGTGCTGGACAGCTGCATGTAATGGAGGTGCTGCCGCGTGGTGCCGGCCGAAGAGCAGTGGGCGGGCCGGTGACCGGGCGAGCACCCTTCATACGAGGGATCCGCCATGAGTGCGTACTCCGCGACCCGTACGACGTGACGTAGCGAGCGCCACCGCGCACGAGCACACGCGAGCGCCTGTGAGCGCCGCCGCACGTCATCTCTCACCTTTCGCAGTCGACCGGGCTTGGCTCTGCCGCTCGCCGACGGCTGCTCTCATCTTCCGGAGAACCAGAAACGTATGCCCACATCGTTCGCCAACGGGGGGAACACCCTCCTGCTGACCACCACCACCGCGAAGCCAGCGGCCGCCAGGACCACTTCACTCGGGTACGTCCGCCGCGGTGACTCGCTCCAGGTCGTCGCGTCCAGCTTCGGTACGTCCGAACTCCCCGACTGGTACGGCGACTTGCTCGCCCACCCCGTGGTGGGCGTGGAGATCGGCACCCGTACCTTCCAGGCCCTCGCGATCCCGGCCGAAGGGGCCACGCCCGACGAGCTGTTGGTGGTGCTGGAGCCCGCCGTGGCCGAGAGCCCGCGCGAAGTCAGGACCCTCGCCGACAAGATCCTCGAAGTACACGACCAACTCCGGTCCCAGCTGGGGCTGGTGACGGCGGACGTCGACGCGCACTTCGCGGCGCTCGCCGCCCACGAAGGTCCGGGCGCACCGCCCGCGCCGGGGCTCGGATTCCAGATCCGGCAGCGGTGCCTGGCGTTCTGCCAGGGCCTGGAGTTCCACCACACCAGTGAGGACGGGCACCTGTTCCCCGGGATCGCCCGCTACCACCCGCACTTGACCGACGTGTTCGACCGGCTCCGCGCCGAACACCGCACCGTCGCGCGGATCCAGGACGGTCTGGTGGCGCTGCTGGCCGACCTCGGCGTGGCCGAACCGCCGCGCTTCCGGGCGGAGTTGGCGGAGATGACGACGGAGCTGAACGCGCATCTCGACTACGAGGAGGAGGTGATCCTGCCGTTGGTGGCGGAGGTGCCGTGGCCGCCGGCGCCGCCGCCCGCCCAGCGGGCGACGCCGTAACCCGGCGCTGCGCCGGTGATGACCGCTCCCGCCAGTCGTACTGGACGTACGGGTACGAGCGCGACACCATCGGCCGCAGGTAAGGCGCGCATGTGCGGAGGGCAGTGTGGGGATCGAGAGCGACCAGCTCGTCTACGACTATCTGAGCCGGGTCGGAGACGTGGCCCAGCAACGGCAGTTGCCCTCCGGTGAACGGATGAGACTCGTCTCCGAGCTGCGGGTCGAGATCGACAAGCAGCGCGGCAAGTTCGGCGGCGACAGCCCCGCCGCCGTCCGTCGCATCCTGGGACGGCTCGGTTCGCCGGACCAGGTGGTGGGCGCGGCGGCGGCGGGCGGGGGCTCGTTCAGCCAGGAACCGGCGGCCGAGCCGCCGCCCGCCGCCACGCTCCCCAAGCAGCGCGCCAGGCGCGGGCTGCTCGGTGGCCCCCGTGAGGCGCGGCGCCCGGACGTGCCGGACGGGCCCTCGCTGCCGAAGCAGACGCGCAGGTCCGTACCCGAGGCGCCCGCCGAGCCCCCGCCCCAACTGGCCGGCACGCACGAACTCGGCACGCCCGGCGGCCAACCGGACTGGTGGCGCGTCGACCCCGGCCCGACGGGGGCGGCGGCCGGTGTCTCCGGCTTCGTCGGCGGTGTCGAGATCCCCGAGATACTGAAACCGCCGCCCACGCCCGAGGAACTCGCCGAGAAGGCGCGCCTCGCGGAGGAGGCGGAAGCGGGCGACGAGGCCGACGGGCTGGAAGTGGCGGAGCCGTCCGAACGGCGCCGACTCCTGCCACGGCTCCTACGCCGAGGCGGGAAACCCGATCCTGCCGCCGCCCCCGCCGCCGAGGCCCGAGCCGGCTTCCAACTCACCAACCCTTTCCTGCTGTTGGCCGCCGCCCTCCTTGTGGTCGGCGCGCTCCTCGGCTCCTGGCTGGCCCTCGCCGGCGGCTGGGTCCTGGCGTACGCCTCACGCCGGCTGTCGCGCTTCGAGGCGAAGCTGGCGGTTTTCGGGCTGCCGGTCGTGGCCGTCGTCGGGGGCGGGGTCTGGCTCTGGGGCCGTACGACGGAGCGCTGGGGCGAGGTCATCGCGGACGACGCGATGGGCGAGGCGATCTCGCAGACGTGGCCGGTGGTCGTACGGGTGGCGGCGGTCAGCTCGGCCCTGTTCCTGGTGTGGCGCTCACGCCGGAACTGACGCGCCGCCGGGCGGGGCCAGGGGGTGTCCTGCCGATCTTGCCGGGCTCGCGGTCCTAAGGGGGGGTACGGGAGGTGCCCCGTGCGTTGTCGGTGGAGTCGGGGAGGCACGGCTCCCGCCATGCCTCCCTCCTCCGCCCTGCGATCGCACGCACCAACGTGAGATCAGCCGCTGCCGCGGCGGGCGCTCCCTGATCCGGCCTGATCGACAAGACATCCCCCAGGCCCCTCCCGGCGTTGCGTCCGGCACCGAAGAGCGGGATCGCGCGGCAGTCCTAGAGACGCGTACGTGCGCGTGCCTTCAATGTCGACAGGCGCGCCCACAGCGCCACCGTGAACAGCACGGCGCCGACCGCGCAGTAGACCCACGCGTTCGCCGTCTCCCGCGCGATGCCGATCGCGCTCCACAGCACCCACGCGCCCAGGACGATCACGAGCGCCGTCCAGGCGATGTCCGCGACGCGGGTGCGGAGTTGGGCCCGCTGGACCGTGCCGCGTGCCAGGTCCGACAGCGGCTCCGGCTCGTGGGTCGTTCCGCCTCCCGGGCCGTGGTGCGCCGCGTGGTCCCGGCCGTCGCCGCGTTCCCGGTTTCGCTCCTCCGTCGCCATGGCTCGTCATCTCCCGTCGCCGGTCGACGCGTTCGTCGCGCGTCGGCTCCCTCTCCGGCTGCCCCCGTTAACCGCGTATACGCGAACGGCTACGCCGTCCCCGCCGCGTTCCCCGGCCGGTACGGCGCCCCCGGAACCACCAGCGGCGAGCCCGTCACCGGGTCCGGCACCACCACCGATTCGAGGGCGAACACCTCCCTCACCAGCTCCGCCGTGACGATCTCGCCCGGGTGGCCCTCGGCGACGATCCGGCCCTCCTTCATGGCCACCAGGTGATCGGCGTACCGCGCCGCCTGGTTGAGGTCGTGCAGCACGATCACCACCGTGCGTCCCTGGTCGTGGTTGAGCCGTCGTACGAGGTCCAGGACCTCCACCTGGTGCGCGATGTCCAGGAACGTCGTCGGCTCGTCCAGCAGCAGCAGATCCGTCTCCTGCGCCAGTGCCATCGCGATCCACACGCGCTGCCGCTGCCCGCCCGACAACTCGTCGACCGACCGCTCGGCCAGCTCGGTCACGTCCGTACGCGCCATCGCCTCCGTGACGGCCCGCTCGTCCTCCTCCGACCACTGCTGCCACCAGTGCTGGTGCGGCTGGCGGCCGCGCGAGACCAGGTCGGCGACGGTGATCGCCTCCGGCGCGGACGGCGACTGCGGCAGCAGGCCGATCGACTGCGCGATCTTCCGCGTCGGGATCCTCGCCAGCTCCTCGCCGTCCAGCAGCACCGAACCGCTCTTCGGCTTCAGCAGCCGTCCGAGCGCGCGCAGCGTGGTCGACTTGCCGCAGGCGTTCGGGCCGACGATCACGGTCACCCGGCCGTCGGGGACGGCCAGTTCGAGATCGTGGACGACCGTGCGGTCGTCGTACGCGAGGGTCAACTCGCGCGCCGTGAGCCTGCTGATGTTCTTGCCCACGCCCACGCCCACGCCCATGCCCGTGTCCGTACCCACGCCCGTGTCCTTGCTCATTTCCCAGCTCCTGCGGTACGGCTGCGAATGATCAGCCAGATCAGATACGGCGCGCCGATCGCCGCCGTGAGCACCCCCACGGGCAACTCGGTGGGCGCGAACAGCTTGCGCGCGAAGAGATCCGCGAGCACGACGATCACCGCGCCCAGCAGCGCGGAGCAGAGCAGCGGGATCTGCGCCGTACGCGTCATGCGCCGCGCGATCTGCGGTGCCAGCAGCGCCACGAAGTCCACCGGACCGGCCGTGCCGGTCGCGACGGACGCGAGCACCACGCCGAGCAGGACGAGCCCGAGCCGTACGTGCCCCAGGCGTACGCCGAGCGCGGTGGCGGTACCGTCGTCCATCGACACCGTGCGCTGGGCGTACGCCGCCCACGCCACCGCCGGCAGCAGGATCAGCAGCACCCAGCCGAGCGGCGCGGCCTCGTCCCAGCCGCGGCCGTTGAGCGAGCCGGACATCCACACCTGGGCCTGCTGGGCGACGAGATAGTCGCCCTTCGTCATGAAGAGCGTGGTGAGCGAGCGCAGCGCGATCGCGAAGCCGATGCCGATGAGTACGAAGCGGGTGGCGTGCAGCCCGCCGCGCCAGGCGAAGACGTACACGAGGACGGCGGCCAGCATGCCTCCGCCGACCGAGAGATACGGCAGGACGGTGAACGAGGTGACCCCGTACGTCATCGCGAAGACGGTCAGCGCGCTCGCGCCCTGCGTGACACCGATGATGTCCGGGCTGGCGAGCGGGTTGCGGGCGACGGTCTGGATCAGCGCGCCCGAGACGCCGAAGGCGGCGCCGACGAGGAGGCCGACCACCATGCGCGGCAGCCGCAGCGTACCGACGACGAGTTCGTCCGACGACGGCTGTCCGAGGATCACCTTCAGGACCTCGGCGGGGGCGACGAAGCTCTCGCCGACGCTGAGGTAGGCGACGCAGCTGAGGCAGAGCAGCAGGACGAGTACGACGGCGACGACCGCCGCGCGCCGGTGCACGAGGAACGACACGCGCCGGGCGCCCAGCCGGGTGCGTACGAGGGCGTATCCGGCGGGCCGCACCCCGGCGCGCGCTCCGGCGGTCTTCCGGTCCGCCGCGGGCGGTGTGGCCGGTGTGGCTGTCGTACTCATGCCGGTACCGCCTTCCTGCGTACGAGAGCGACCAGGAACGGCACACCCAGCAGCGCCGTCATCACCCCCGCCGGCACCTCGCCCGGCGGGAACAGGACGCGGCCGAGCACATCCGCGACCAGCAGCATCACCGGGCCGACGAGTGCGGCCATCGGCATCAGCCAGCGGTGGTCGTTGCCGACGATCGCGCGGGCGATGTGCGGGACGGCGAGGCCGATGAACGCGATCGGGCCCGCCGCCGCGACACCGACACCGACGAGTACGGTCGCGCCGACGCCGCCCACGACGCGTACGGCTCCGACGTTCTGGCCGAGGCCCTTCGCGACGTCCTCGCCGAGCGCGAGCGCGTCGAGCCCGCGCGCGACACTCACCACCAGCGCCGTACCGACGACGAGGAACGGCCAGACCTGGCCGACGAGTTCGGCGTCCCGGCCCGCGACCGACCCCACCTGCCAGAAGCGGAACTCGTCCAGCGCGGCGGCCCGCGTCGTCAGGACGCCCATCGTCACGGACACCAGGAGCGCGTTGATCGCGGCGCCGCCGAGGGCGAGTTTGACCGGGGTCGCGCCGCCTCTGCCGCGCGTGGCGATGGCGTACACCGCGACCGAGGCGACGGCGGCCCCGGCGAACGCGAACCACACGTATCCGGTCAGCGTGTGCACCCCGGCGAACGCGATGGCCATGACGACACCGACCGCCGCGCCCTGGCTGATGCCGAGGATGCCGGGGTCGGCGATGGGGTTGCGGGTGATGCCCTGGAGGACCGTACCGGCGAGTGCGAGCGCGGCGCCGACCATCACGCCGATGACGGTACGGGGCACCCGCAACTGCCGTACGACCTCGGCGTCGTCGCCGTGACCGCTGCCCAGCAGCGCGTCGAGCACCGCGCTCGGCGCGACGGCGCGGGCCCCGACCGCGAGGCTGAGCAGGACCGCGAGCAGCAGGGCCGCGGCCGCGGCGGCCGTCCAGCCGATGCGGCGGACGACGAGGGCGCGTCTGGTGCGGTGGGTCGTCGGGGCGGCGGCTGGCATCGGGACCAATCGGGTGCTGGGCTCGGGTGCTGGGCTCGGGGGTGGGGCGGCGTGGCTTGGTAAGGCTTGGCTAAGTCTAAGCGTCGAGATCCGGCCACCTACCGGCGCACCTACCGGCGGAGGGGTCCAGGCACAATGCTTGTATGACTGCCCTCCCGGCCCCTGCCTCGACCCCGGCCCCGACCCCGCAGCCGTTGACGGTCGGTTTCGACCTCGACATGACCCTCATCGACTCTCGGCCCGGCATCCACGCCGCCTACCGCGCGCTGTCGGCCGAGACCGGTGTCGCGATCGACGCCGACCTGGCCGTGACCAGGCTCGGTCCGCCGCTCGACGAGGAACTGGCGCACTGGTTCCCGGCGGACCGCATCGCTGAGATGGGTGACAGGTACCGGGAGATCTATCCCGCCCACGCCATCACGCCGACGCTGCTGATGGCGGGCGCCCGCGAGGCCGTCGCCGCTGTTCAGGCGCTCGGCGGGCGGGCGATCGTGGTGACGGCGAAGCACGAGCCGAACGCCAAGCTGCATCTCGCGCACCTCGGCGTCGAACCGGACGCGGTGATCGGCTGGCTGTGGGCGGAAGCGAAGGCGGAGGCGCTGCGCGAGCACGGCGCGAGCGTGTACGTGGGTGACCACACCGGCGATGTACGGGGCGCCCGCACGGCGGGCGCGCTCTCGGTCGCGGTGCCGACGGGCCCCTGCGACGAGGAGGAACTGCGGGCGGCGGGTGCGGAGGTGGTACTGCCGGACCTGCTGGCGTTCCCGGAGTGGCTGCGGTCCTATGTGGCCGAGGCCGTGGCCGAGTCCGAGGACCTGGCCTGACGGCGCTGCGCGGCGATCGACCGGAGCAGCCCGGCGCCGGCGATCACGAAGCCGACGCCCATCAGCATGCAGAGCGCGTACGCGATGGTCGGGAACGGGTCGGTCCCGAGGAACAGTGGGGCCACGGTGACCAGTGTGGCCACCGCGCCGATGATGAAGACGATCGCGCCGATGCGGACCAGCCGATCACCGGGACCGGCCTCGTGTGCCGCCGGTCCGGTCGTCGGTCCGGTCGTCGGTCCCGTCGCGGGTCGCGTCGTCGGCCCTGTCGTGAGTTCAGCCGCAGGTTCGGCCGTGGGTGATGAAGGAGTAGCAGTCACTCCACCAGGGTAGTTCCCTGCGGACAGGAACCAACCGGCGACGTCTTGTCACCAGCCCCTGGACCATTAGCCTTGGGTTTGGCGGGTCGTCCGACCCGCTGTAGTGCTATCCAGAGCCGTTTTTGTGCGCGCCAGCGCCCCCAACACATATGAGGACGAGGACAGACGTGCCTACCGGCCAGGTCAAGTGGTTCAACCGTGAGAAGGGCTTCGGCTTTCTCTCCCGTGACGACGGCGGCGACGTCTTCGTCCACTCATCGGTCCTCCCTGCCGGAGTCGACGCACTGAAGCCGGGCCAGCGCGTCGAGTTCGGCGTCGTCGCAGGTCAACGCGGTGACCAGGCCCTCTCGGTCACCGTCCTCGACCCGGCCCCCTCGGTCGCGGCGGCCCAGCGCCGTAAGCCCGACGAACTGGCGTCGATCGTCCAGGACCTGACGACGCTCCTGGAGAGCATCACGCCCGTGCTTGAGCGGGGCCGCTACCCGGACAAGTCCCAGGGCGCGAACATCGCGGGCCTGTTGCGCGCGGTGGCGGACCAGCTCGACGTCTAGGTTCTGTCGGTGGATCTCGCCGGGCTCACATGCGGTGGGCCCGGCTGCCGCGACTCGGCCCACCTCACGCGACCTTGGGGCCGCAGCGCATACCGATGTACACGCACCCCGTGCCGTCCCGCAGCGTGGAGAAGACCACGGGCATGTAGTCCTCGCTGAACGCCGCGCCCACCCCCGTACCGGCGAAGACCGTCTCCGTCACCGGCCGCAGACCGATCTCCAGGGGCTCGGAGAAGTTCTTCATGCCGTCGACGAACTCGTACACCGCGTGCCCCGCGCCGTCCCGCTCGGTCACGGTGATGACCACGCCCTCGCGCCGGTACGTGCCGACCAGCGGCCCGAAGTCGACCGCCGGCGGCTCGGCCGGCGGGGCGAAGGGCTCCGGCATCGTCACCCCGGCCAGCT
Source organism: Streptomyces sp. NPDC057137 (assembly GCF_042670825.1). Lineage (NCBI taxonomy): Bacteria > Bacillati > Actinomycetota > Actinomycetes > Kitasatosporales > Streptomycetaceae > Streptomyces > Streptomyces sp. NPDC057137. The sequence goes on from NZ_JBHUUW010000008.1 coordinate 62,166, forward strand.
CGGCGAGCAGTTCGCGGTAGAGCGCCGCGTACAGCTCACGCGCACCTCCGCCGTTGGTGAGCAGCGCGACCGCCACGCCCGCCGACGGCACCACGCGCAGATAGCCGTACTGCCCGATCGAGGCGCCGTCGTGTCCGTAGCCCCGGACGCCGTCCCAGTCGTACAGGGTCCAGCCCAGACCCCAACCGTCCGCGCTGACCGTCCACTTGTCGGGTGAGTCGACCACGCGCCGCTGCATCAGCGCGATCGACTCCTCGGACAGCACGCGGGTGCCGTCCTGCGCCACACCGCCGTCGAGGTGCATCCGCGCGAGCCGCACGACGTCCCCCGCCGTGGCGATGACCCTGCCGTACGGGCCCGCCGAGCGCGGCATCAGGTCCCAGGACGGTGCCGGGTCGGGGTCCTGGCCCGCCTCGCCCAGATGCCCCATCGCCGCGCGGAAGCGCAGCGCCTCCTCCGGCAGTGTCATCGTGTGCGTGACGCCGAGCGGCGTGAGGAGCAGGTCCTTCAGAGCCTCGTCCCAGACCTTGCCGGTCACCACCTCGACGATCCGGCCGAGCACGTTGTAGCCGACGCTGCTGTACGAGATCGCGGTACCGGGCGGGCAGTCGAGCGCCACGTCCTTCGCGGCTGCCACATACTTCGCCAGGCAGTCGTCACCGCGCCCGCTGTCGTGGGTGAAGTCGCAGGTGAGGCCGCTCGTGTGGCTGAGCAGCTGCCGCGTGGTGATGGCCTCGGTCGCCTCGGGGTCGGCGACCGAGAACTCCGGCAGGGCCTCCACGACCGGCGCGTCCAGGTCGAGTTGGCCCGATTCGGCGAGCCGCATGATCAGGGTGGCGGTGTACACCTTCGCGATCGAGCCCATCTGGAAGACCGAGTCGGTCGTGGCCTCCACGCCCGTTCCGCGGTGCAGTACACCACTGGCCAGTTCGTGGACGGCCCCGTCGACCAGGACCGCCAGCGACGCGGCCGGCACGTGGTGTTCGGCGCGCAGCTCGTCGAGGCGGGCCTGCCAGTGGCCGAGGTCCAGGCTCACACTCTTCGACATGTTTGCTCCTGTTCGATGCGTACGCTGTTCCCGATGCGAACACTGTACGCAGACCGTAACGCCGCACGCAATGGCGTACAGCGTGCGCTAGAGTGCGGGGAATCAGCGGACGAGCAGAGAAGAGGGCCGGGCCGTATGCCGACAGAGGAGAACCCGATCGCATCGGTGTGGACCCGGCCGCGCCGCCCGCAGCGCAAGCAGCTGACCCGTGAGCAGATCGTGGCCACGGCGATCGAACTGCTGGACGCGGAGGGCGTCGAGGCGCTCAGCATGCGCAACCTCGGCACCCGCCTGGACGCGGCGGCCACGTCCCTCTACCGGCACGTGGCCAACAAGGACGAACTGATCGAACTGGTCGTGGACGAGGTCTACGGCGAGCTGGACGTACCGGCCACCGCGGACGCCGCCCAATGGCGCGCCACCGTCGCCCGCGCCGCCGGCGACCTGCGCGCGATGACGCTGCGCCACCGCTGGATCGCCCCCGAACTCGGCCAGGTCGGCCTCGTCCACATCGGCCCGAACGCCATGCGGATGTCGTCGGGGCTTCTCGCGCAGTTCGAGGCGGCGGGCTTCCCCACGAACGAGAAGGACCAGGCGGTGGGGACGCTCATGGCGTACGTCATCGGAATCGCCACCTCCGAGGCGGCGTACCTCTCGCTGATCGCCCGCAGCGGCAGGACCGAACAGGAATGGGTGTCGGACCTCCGCCCGGCCTTCGACGAAGCCTCGCGTGACCACCCGCGACTGCGCGAGGGCGCCTCCGCCCAACGGGACGCGGACCCACGCCGGATCCGCGACGACGACTTCGCCTACGGCCTCGCCCGAGTCCTCGACGGCCTGACGTCCCGGCTCGGGGCCTGAGTCGCGTACAGCGCTCGACGGCCTGACGTCCCGGGCCGTCGAGCGCGCGCGACCCTCAGTAACTCAGCGGCTCGCTCAGCTCGATCGCGCGCAGTGCCGCGGCCAGTGCCTGTTCGTCGCCCACGTCCACGGCGGTGTCCGCGAACTTGATGACGTGTTCGTCGCCGTGGGCCAGGGCGCGTCGCAGGACCTCTTCGGGGGTGGTGCCGGTGACCGGTGCGTACGGGACCGGCTCCGGCGGCGCGTACATCGCCGTCACCGCCGCCGAGGCCGTCCACGCCGCGTGCAGGCTCGGGACCCACAGGGCGCGGGGCAGGGCGGGCAGTGTGCGCAGCACGGCGTTCGGGGCCGTCGCCGCGTGGACCAGCATCGTCTCGTCGCCGTGGCCGTGGGTGGCGTAGCGGTGGGTCGAGGCGCGGACCAGGTCGGTCAGCCGGCGCCGCGCCTCGTCCGGGTCGGTCACGTCGGCGGACCAGACCGGCAGCCGGTCGACCTGGGCGAGCCGGTCAGTGAACCCGCCCCGGAGGTCGCCGATCGGGGGTACGGCGTCCAGCGCGCCGTCGGCGTCCCGGGCGCCGGCGAGCAGGGTGACCCCCGGGACCGGGCGGTGCCGGGCGGCCCAGTAGCCGAGCCCGTGGGCGAGTTCGGTGAGGCGTGGTGCGGTCTCGCCGCTCTCGGTGATGACGCGTACGGCGTGGCCGACCCGGATCACGGGGTGCGTGGAGGCGCCGTACAGGCCGGGCAGCAGCCGGGGCCACCACTCGGCGAGCACGTCCCGCCAGGGGCGTTCCCCGATCGCGCGGCGGAAGTACCCGATCCAGTCGGCGCCCCGGCGCGAATCGCCCAGCGCCTCGCGCCAGTTGGCGTCGGTGACGGGGGACACGGGGCTGGGGAAGTCGTCGAGCCTGACCTGGTACGCGTCCAGCCAGCGGTGCACGGACGCCGACAGGCCGTGCGTGGCGAGCGCTTCGACCACCATGGGGGCGTGGTTGGTGAGGCGCCACTCGTAGATCTCCGGACCGGAGGCGTGCAGCCGCTCCAGGGCTTCTTCCAGAACACCGCTCGCGTTCACGTCGTTGGTCATGAGCGTGACGTTAGGGCCGGGTCCGCCGGTCGCGTATCGGCCGCGCGGACCAGGCCCCGCAGCCGCCGGGCCTAGGACCGGAGTCCCAGTGGGTCAGCCGAACGTCAGCGCGTCCGCCGCCAGCGCCGGGACCAGGCCCTCCGCCGACGCCCGGGTGAGGAGCCCGCGGACCGCCGCGTAGCCGTCCGGGCCCAGGTCGGCGGTGAACTCGTTGACGTACAGCCCGATGTGCTGGTCCGCGACCGCCGGGTCCATCTCCTGCGCGTGCGCGCGGACGTACGGGCGCGAGGCCTCCGGGTCGTCCCACGCCATACGGACCGACGTACGTGCCGAGTCCGCCAGCAACTGGAGCGTGTCCGCGCCCAGATTCCGCTTCGCGATGATCGCGCCCAGCGGGATCGGCAGGCCCGTCGTGGACTCCCAGTGCTCGCCCATGTCGGCGAGCCGGTGCAGCCCGTAGTCCTGGTAGGTGAAGCGCGCCTCGTGGATGACGAGCCCCGCGTCGACCTTGCCGTCGCGCACCGCCGGCATGATCTCGTGGAAGGGCATGACCACGATCCGGCCCACCCCGCCCGGCAGGACCTCCGCCGCCCAGAGCCTGAACAGCAGGTAGGCGGTGGACCGTTCGGACGGTACGGCGACGGTCCTGCCGGTCAGGTCGGCGGCCGGCTCGCGGGTCAGGACCAGCGGACCGTTGCCGCGCCCGAGCGCGCCGCCGCACGGCAGCAGCGTGTACTCGTCGAGGACCCACGGCAGCACGGCGTACGACACCTTCAGCACGTCCAGCTCACCGCGCTCCGCCATGCCGTTGGTGATGTCGATGTCCGCGAACGTCACGTCCAGCTCGGGTGCGCCGGGCACCCGGCCGTGCGCCCAGGCGTCGAAGACGAACGTGTCGTTCGGGCAGGGCGAGTACGCGATCCGCAGCGGCGGTACGGCGTGTCCGGCGGCGTGCCTCATGGCGACTCCTCGAAGACGGGGCTGAGTTGCTGGAAGGCGTACCGCAGCGCGTCCAGCGCCGGGTCGATGCGCCAGGCCGAACGGTCGCGCGGGCCCACGGCGTTGGAGACCGCGCGGATCTCGATCACCGGCACCGAGTACGCCGCCGCGGCCTCCGCGACGCCGAAGCCCTCCATGGCCTCGGCGGCGGCGCGCGGGTGACGCGCGGTCAGTTCGGCGGTACGGGCCGCCGATCCGGTCACGGTGGACACGGTCAGCACCGGCGCGTGCACGGCGTCCAGGAGGCCCGCGATCCGGGCGGCGAGCGCCGGGGGCGGGTGGTGCACGGTGCGGCCGAAACCCAGCTCGTCCACCGGGAGGAAGCCCTCGGGCGTCTCGGCGCCCAGGTCGGCGGCGACGATCGCGTCCGCGACCACCAGCGAGCCGAGGGGGGCGAGCGGCTGGAACCCGCCGCCGATACCGGCGGAGACGACCAGGTCGTACGGTGCGGGGGAGGCGGCGGCGAGGGCCAGGGCGGTCGCCGTACCGGCCGCGGCCGCGGCGGGGCCGACCCCGGCCGCCAGAACGTCCGTATGAGGGTGGGCGGTCAGCAGGTAACCGCCCGGCAGGCCGCGTTCCGCGCCGGCACCGAGCCCGCCCGAGACCGCGTCGGCCTCGGCGGTCACGGCCGTCACCACCAGTACGCGCACGAACGCCCCTCCCTCACCTCAGCCGGCCGGGTCAGGTCAGATCAGGTCAGGGACTTGTTCTTCAGCTCGAAGTTCCAGACCCCGGTCACGGCCCGCTTCTTCTCGCTCGTCTCCACGATGCTCAGATTCACGGTCTTGATCGGCTGGCCGTCCTGCGACGAGAAGAACGCGCTGGCCGGGAAGGTGCGGTAGGTGTTCTTGTCCGGCTCCGGCTCGACGCGCTGGCCTTCGATGTAGAAGGTCCAGCCGTTGTCCGCGATCTCCGGGTCGACACCGAAGTGGATCTTGTCGTCGGGGGAGACCGTGATCGTCTTCCGCCCGTCCGTGTCGTTGAGGCACTTCTCGAGCTCCGCGTCCGTGCCCAGCGCCTTGCCGTCGTTGTAGCAGGTCGCCTCGGAGTGCACGGAGTCCGTACCGACCGTCAACGTCGAAAGAGGTGTCGGCTTGTCGCAGGCCGAAAGGGCGAGCAGGCCCGCGGACATGGCGCCGAGCGCGACACCGGTCCGGCGGGCCCTGGCAGAGATAAACGCAACGGTCATGGGCCGAAGGCTATCGTCCGGCCGGGCTCAGGCGACGCGCGGGTTCGGCGCGCCGTGCCGGGCCGCGCCGAGCAGCCCCCGTAGGGAGAACACCGCCCCGGTCGCCACCAGACCGGCCGCCACCGACATGCCGAGCACCCCGTTGAGCGGCAGGGCGATCCCGATCGCGCCGCCCACCACCCAGGACATCTGGAGCACCGTCTCGGCGCGCGCGAAGGCCGACGTACGGACCTCCTCCGGGACATCCCGTTGAATGCACGCGTCCAGCGACAGCTTCGACAGCGCCTGGGTGAAGCCGGCCGTGGCACCGAGCACCGCGATCATCAGGCCGCCGAAGAACACCGCGGCGAGGATCGCCGCGGTGAGCGCGAACCCCAGCACCGTCGCGATGATCAACTCGGGCGCGCGGGTCTTGAGCCAGGCGCCCACCGCCGTACCGACCGCGTTGCCCGTACCGGCGGCGACACCCACGATGGCGAGCGAGACGGCGGCGCTCTGCCCCGCCAGCGGATGCTGGCGCAGCAGGAACGCCAGGAAGAAGATCAGGAAGCCGGAGAGCGCGCGGTGCGCCGCGTTGGCCTGGAGACCGTTGAAGACGGACGGGCCGACCGTGCGCAGGCTCGGCCGCTTCTTGCCCGCGCGCGCCACCAGCTGCGCCTTGCGCTCGCCCTTCGCGGAGTCCACCTTCGGCGGCATCGTGAACGCCAGGAACGTACCCGCGACGAAGATCACGAACGCGCCGTAGAGCGGCCACTGGGGCCCGATCTGATGGAGGCCGGCCCCGATCGGGGCCGCCGCACCCGTCGCGAGCAGCCCCGCGAGCGTCACCCGGGAATTGGCCCGGACCAGGGGAAAGTTCGGTGGCAGCAGACGTGGCACGACGGCGCTGCGGACGACTCCGTACGCCTTCGAGGAGACGAGCACGCCCAGCGCGGCCGGATACAGCTCAAGACCCCCGGACGCGACCGCCCCCGACATGGTCAGCGCGAGCAACGCCCTGGTCAGCATGGCGCCGGCCATCGCGGCCCGGCGGCCGTGCGGCAGACGGTCCAGGAGCGGGCCGATCACCGGGGCCAGGAGCGTGAAGGGGGCCATGGTGACGGCCAGGTAGAGGGCGACGCGGCCACGGGCCTCGTCGGTCGGTACGGAGAAGAAGACCGTCGACGCGAGGGCGACGGTGATCATGACGTCACCCGCGCCGTTCACGGCGTGCAGTTCGATCAGCCGGCCGAGGCCCGACTCGCCCGCGCCGTGCGCGTGCGTGGCCTTGCGGATGCCCTTCGCGGTGCCGGTGAACGGCAGGTGCAGGGCACGCCCCACCGACCGGCCCGCTCTGCGGAACGGCCCAGCCTCCTCCGACGACCTGACGGCTGCCACCCCGTCATAGTGCCCCCACTTCGGCCGGGGGAACGCTCGCGACGTCCCTGACGCGCTGAAGTTCGGCTGTTCTTCTCATTACTTTGCCGAGATTTCACGGCGTGTCCCGCTGCCCCCTCCACCGCCGGATCCTGGGCTTTCCGACCTGCCCGCACCCCCTCCGGGCAGCCCGAACACCGGGAAAGGGGGCGTGCGGGTGGGCGGCGGGCGGTGGAGAGGGTAGCGTGCGTAGCGCGCCACCGGCGGTTGTTCTCGGCCGCGCGCCTCTTCGTCATCCCGCAGAATGGTTGACGGTAGGTGTGCCCGAGAGAAGTCGGGCGTGGACGTCGATGCGGCCCTCTGGTCCGCTCCGCCCTCGGCCCGTACATCGCAAATCGGCCGGCGCACCCGTGAAACGGCGTAGGAGAGAAGCGAGACCTGTGAGTGCTGCGACGACTCGAAGCCGAACCCCTGACCGCCTGTGCGCCGAGGCGGTAGACCTCGCGAGGGCGGCGGCCGAGGAGGCTGCCGCGCCCGGAGTCGTCGGCGAGCACGTGTCGGCGGTGTCCGAAGGTGACCGTGTCGTCACCCATCTCTTCGAATGCAAGGAGATGGGCTACCGCGGCTGGCGCTGGGCGGTGACGGTCGCCCGCGCGTCCCGCTCCAAGCTCGTCACCCTTGACGAAACGGTGCTGCTGCCCGGCCCCGACTCCCTCCAGGCACCCGAATGGGTGCCGTGGAGCGACCGGCTGCGCCCCGGCGACATGGGCCCCGGCGATCTGCTGCCGACCGAGGCGGAGGATCTGCGCCTGGAGCCCGGCTACACCGGCGAGGACGCGCCCCCGCCGAACTCCGCCGTCAAGGACGCCGTCACTCCGCAGGCCCTGGCCGACCTGGTCGAGGCGGAAGACATCGAAGTCACCGCGGAGACGGACCGCGACGACGCCGCACCGGTCACCGTGCGCGGCACGATCGCGTCGGTCGCCGAGGAACTGGGCATGCGCCGGGCCAGAGTGCTGTCCCGGTACGGCCTCCACATCGCGGCCGACCGCTGGGACGAGGCGTTCGGCGCGAAGACCCCCATGGCCCAGGCGGCCCCCGCGCCCTGTGTGTCCTGCGGCTTCCTCCTGCCGCTCGCGGGCTCGCTGCGCCAGGCGTTCGGCGTCTGCGCGAACGAGTTCTCACCGGCGGACGGCCGGGTGGTGTCCCTGGCGTACGGCTGCGGCGGCCACTCGGAGGCGGCGGTAATGCCCACCCCACCCCGCCCGGCCCCGCACGTGCTGGACGAACTGCGGGCGGACGCGTTTCCGCTGGGGCCTCCGGCACAGGAAGGCTAGGTCCGCGCCCGGCCGGCGCCCAGGACGACCCCCCGCCCGGCGAAGAACCGGTCCAGGTCGGACCAGGGGACGCGGGCGAACCGCTGGGAGCGGCCGGGCAGACCGCTCGGGTTGTGCAACTGGACGCCATCGGGCCCGGTACCGACGGCGAGCACGAGATGCCCACCGCGCTGCGGGGGCGCCTTGTCGAGGGTGCGGACCGTTTTGTACACCGAGAGCATCACGAGACGCCCTCGCCCGACCTCCTCGTGGATCTCTTCCGCTACGAGCCGGGGCCGGACGTCGGCGTACAGACCCCAGCGCCGGGCGGCCCACTCGGCGAACGGCGCGTAGATCATGCCTTCCACCTTGTCGCCGTCGCGGACGTACGCCCCGGCGTCCAGCGCCTCGCGCACCAGCGGCACCGACGGCGGCACGGGGTGCCCCCAGTGATCCAGGGCCATCCGCAGACACGCCATGCCGCAGATACGGGGCGCCCAGAACGCGTACTCCTCCGGGCTGTCGGCGCCGGACTTCTGCCACAACGGGTCGTCGGCGGCGGACCGGGCGCCGGTGATGAACTGGGGTACCAGATCGGCCGATTCCCACTGTGAGTAGTACGGGACGGGATGGGTGATCGCGGAGGCGTTCATGGCACCCCAGTCTGCCCGTTACGGCAGGTGGGCGACGTATCGATGCTGCCGGAGGTATACGCGGCAGTCGACGGCCTCGCTCAATTCGCCGTCGTCCAAGGCAAGTTGCTCGGCCCACCACCAGGCGTCGCACTCCTCGCAGTCCTTGCGCGGGACGGGGGTGTCGGCGCCGCCGGGTACGTGGACGCTTTCGATCCGCCGTAAGTCCTCGGGCCGCGCCTCCCATTCGTACGCCCCGAGATAGGCCCGCACCCGCCAGAGCCCACCGACCGGGGCCCGGCACTCGGCGAGTCTGCCCGCGGCGGTATCGAGCACCAGGGCACCCACGTGGGGTGGCGTCTCGCCGATCATGGTTCGCTCCTCTGCCCGGCATGTCGCTGCCAGTTCCGCCGGCCGGGGCTGCGTCTCGTCGGGCATCAGGTCAACTCCTGGTGGAACTGGGCCCACAGTCCGTACCCGTTGGCGGTGACGCCGGACGACTGTGACAGCCGGTCGATGATGAGAGCGCCCGGTCCGTGGGCCTGGACCAGGGGCAGGCGGTAGGCACAGGCGGCGGTGACGCGCGCGCGTCGGCCTGCGGTCGAGAGGGTGATCTCGATGGCGTCGGGGCGCTGGGTGGGTGAGCTGCCGAGGACAGCGATGAACAGTTCGTTCGCGATGGTGGGGGCGTCGTCGTACGTGAGACGACCTCTGGTCCACCGGCGGACGCGGGCGGCCTCGGCGGGGTGGCCCTTGAAGACCAAGCGCCAGGTGTGCCCCGATTCGGACATAACTGCCCCTCGGCTTCGATAGCTATCTGAGTACGGATAACTTCTTTCTGTACTCAGATTGTCGCGAGAGTTGGCGCTGGTCAAGCCGGAGGGGAGAGTATGTGTGTACAGATTGACGCAATCATTGAGGACGGTGGTGTGACGGTGGCACAGCCCGAGTACCTGCGGATCGCCGCTGACCTGCGGCGCCGCATCTCCTCCGGCGAGTACGGGCCTGGCGACCGGCTGCCCACGCTCCCCGAGCTGTGCGAGGCGTACCGCGTGTCGGAGACGACGATCCGCAACGCGCTCGGCCTGCTCCGCAACGAGGGGCTGATCGAGTCCAAGGCAAGGGCCGGGACGCGGGTAAGGCCGCAGCCGCCCGTCCACCGCATGGCCGCCGACCGGTACCGCAGCGCGCCCGGCGCCAGGGCCACGCCGTACACCCGCGACCAGGGCATCGGCTGGTCCGAGTACCGGCTCGACAAGCGGTTCGAACGGGTCCAGGCCAATGCCGAGTTGGCCGCGCTGTTCGAGTGCGAGCCCGGCGAACGGCTTCTCGCCCGGCACTTCGTCTTTCACGACAACGACGAGCCGACACAGATGTCCACCAGCTACGTGCGCTGGTCCGATGTCGCCGGCACACCCGTGGCGGATCCGATCAACGAGCCGTGGCCCGGAGGCACACGCACGCAGCTGAGCAGTCTGGGCATCCACGTCAACCGCATCACCGAGAGTTTCACGGCGGCGATGCCCACCGAGGTCGAGGCCGCGACTCTGCGCGTCGGTGCCGGGGTACCGGTGTTGCGGTACACCCGACGCCACATCGCGGACACCGGACGCATCGTGGAGGTCGCACATCCGATCGTGCGTAGAGCGGACACCACAGTCGTCGACTTCGTCATCGACCTGGACGACTGAACCCCGACGCACGGAAGCTTTCCTGCCTCGCGCGGCTGACATGGACCCGCACCCCCGCCCAAGGCGCGCCGCGCGGTACGTTCGGGCCCGCACACTTACCGAGTAGCGGACCGGTAGGCGGACGGACAGAGCGGAGTCACAGGGTGAGCGTCACGACGACCGAGGGGGCCGACCCGTTCGGAACGGGTCGGCTGCGGCGTGGGGTGCTGGACTCGTGGGCGGCGGGGCCCGCCCGTTTCCGGGAGGACGCCAACGCCGAGGAGGACCTCGCGCTCGGCGGGTACCGTGACCGGCTGATCGTCGAGTTGGCGCAGAACGCCGCCGACGCCGCCGCCCGTGCCGGTGACCCCGGGCGGCTCAGGCTCACCCTGCGGCCCGCCACGGACGAGGGTCCCGCCGTGCTCGTGGCCGCCAACACCGGTGCGCCCCTTGACGCGACCGGTGTCGAATCCCTCAGTACCCTGCGCGCTTCCGCCAAGCGCGAGGGGCACGAGACCGCCGTCGGGCGGTTCGGTGTCGGGTTCGCCGCCGTCATCGCCGTCAGTGACGAGCCTGCCGTCGTCGGGCGGCACGGTGGTGTCCGCTGGTCGCTCGCCGAGGCGCGCGGGCTGGCCCAGCAGGCCGCCGAGGCGAGCCCGGGGCTCGGTGACGAACTGCGGCGCCGGGACGGGCACGTGCCGCTGCTGCGGCTGCCGCTGCCCGCCGAGGGCAGCGCGCCCGACGGTTACGACACCGTGGTCATCCTGCCCCTGCGGGACGGGACCGCGCTCGACCTGGTGGAGCGGCTGCTCGCCGCGATCGACGACGCGCTGCTGCTGACCCTGCCGGGGCTCGAAGAGATCGTGGTCGAAACCCCGGACGGCGAGCGGGTGTTGCGGCGCGGCGTGCACGGGGCGTATGTGCATGTGGAGGACAGCGCGGCCGAGGCCGTGAGCCGCTGGCGGGTCGTCAGCCATCACGGGGCCACCGACCCCGCGCTGCTGGAAGGCCGCCCCGTCGAGGAACGCCTGCGGCCCCACTGGGCGGTCACCTGGGCCGTCCCCGTGAACGGCGAGGGTGAGCCGGTCCCACCCCGTACCGCGCCCGTCGTGCACGCCCCGACACCGACCGACGAACCCCTCGGCGTGCCCGCCCTGCTGATCGCCTCGCTGCCGCTGGACACCACCCGGCGGCACCCCGCGCCCGGACCGCTCACCGACTTCCTCGTGGAGCGGGCCGCCGACGCGTACGCCGAACTGCTCGGCGACTGGCGGCCGGTGTCCACCGGCACCATCGACCTGGTGCCGGGGCCGCTCGGCAAGGGCGAGCTGGACGGGGTGCTGCGCGCCGCGATCCTCAAGCGCCTGCCGCGCGTCGCGTTCCTCGAACCGGCCGCCCCCAGCGAGGAGTTGACCGCGCTGCGGCCCTTCGAGGCGGAGGTCGTGGAGGGCGCGGGGGACGAGACCGTACGCGTACTGGCCGAAGTACTGCCCACGTTGCTGCCCGCAGGGCTCGAACGCCGCACGGAACTGCGGTCCCTGACGGTCGGTCGGCTGCCCCTCGGCGACGCCATCGAACGCATCGGCGGCAGCGAGCGCGCCCCCGAGTGGTGGCGGCGCCTCTACGAGTCGCTGGCCGGCGTCGACCCGGACCGGCTGTCCGGACTGCCGGTGCCGCTCGCCAGTGGCCGTACGGCCGTCGGCCCCCGGCGGGTCCTGCTGCCGCTCGCCGACACACCCGCCGACCTGGCCAGGCTCGGCCTGAAGGTGGCGCACCCCGACGCCGCCCACCCGCTGCTGGAGAAGCTGGGCGCGCTGCCCGCCACCCCGCGCGCCGTGCTGACGACCCCGGAGGTACGGGCGGCGGTCGCCGCCTCGCTGGACTCCGGGGAGGTGTGGGACGAGGAACAGGGTCTGGACGCCGAGGAGTTGGCCGAGACGGTCCTCGCCCTGGTGCGCGACGCGGACCTGGACGTCGGCGACGAGCCGTGGCTGGCCGCGCTCGCCCTGCCCGACGAGGAGGGCGAACTCGCCCCCGCCGGTGAACTCGTCCTGCCCGGCAGCCCGTTCGCCGCCGTCATGCGCGAGGACGAACTCGCCCTGTGCGACGCCGATCTGGCGGAACGCTGGGGCGAACAGCCGCTCGCCGCCTGCGGGGTGCTGGCCAACTTCACCCTCGTACGCGCCACGGACGTCGTCCTGGACCCCGACGAACTGGAGCCGCGCGACGGCGACTTCGCCGAGCCGGACGACGCCGGTCTCCTCGACGCCGTCGACGTGTGGTGCGAGGACGTCCTGGACCGGCTGCCCGAGACGCCCGTGCCGCCCGTCGCCACCGAGATCGTCGCCGTACGCGACCTGGACCTCGTGGACGACGACGCCTGGCCGGCGGCCCTCGCCCTGCTGGCGCAGCCGCCGCTGCGGGACGCGCTGACCGCGCCCGTACGGGTCCTGCTGCCCGACGGCACGACCGAGAGCGTCCGCTCGTACACCGCCTGGTGGCTGCGCGACCACCCCGTGCTCGACGGGCGCCGCCCGGCCGGTCTGCGCGCGGCGGGCGGCGATCCGCTGCTGGCCGGGTTGTACGACTCCGTGGACGCGTCCGGCTTCGAGGACGCGCAGGTGCTGCGCGCCCTGGGCGTACGGACCTCGGTCGCCGCCCTGCTCGACGAACCGGGCGGCGCGGCCGAGCTGCTCACCCGGCTGGCCGACCCCGACCGTGAGGTGACCGCTCGTCAGCTGCACGCCCTCTACACCGCCATCGCCGACCTCGACCCCGAACAGGTCACCCTCCCCGACGAGTTGCGCGCCGTCGTGGACGGCGAGGTGCGGATCGTGGACGCGGCGGACGCCGTGATCGCGGACGTACCCGACCTGCTGCCGCTGGCCGGCGGACTGCCGCTGCTGCCGGTGGCCTCGGCCCGCGCCGGGGACCTCGCGGAGCTGCTGCAGGTCGGGCGCCTCGGCGAGAGCGTCACGGCGGAGGTGACGACTCAGGGTGAGGAGTACGAGGTACCGGAGTCCGTCCACGTACTGCTGGGCGCGGGCACCCCCGACACGTACATCGAGCACGAGCAACTGCTGGCGGGCGGCGTGGAGCTGGACTGGCGGCGTACACCGGACGGCACGGTCCACGCGGCCACCGTGGAGGGCGTCGCCGCCGGGCTGGCGTGGGCGGCGGGGCAGTGGCCGCGCCGCTTCGAGGTGGCCGCGCTGCTGGAGGACGCGTCGCGTACGGAGGAACTGGCGCGGGACCGCTGGTTCGACTGACGAGTGGCGGCTGACGATTGACGACTCACGAGTCGCGACCGGCCACTCGCGACCCAGATGTGTGACCTTCACGAAAAAGTCACGTGGCGCACAACCATCGGTCCGCACTTCTCGTCTGAACAGGCGAGCCAACAGGCTCACTGACCAATGGGGAATTGCATGCGAATCCGTGCCACTGTCGCCGTCGCGACCGGTGCCCTGGCTCTGTCCGCCCTCGCCGTGCCGGCCTCCCAGGCCGCTCCCGCGGGCGATCGTCCGGGCGTGCCCGCCTACGGCTCCGCCACGCACCAGGGCTCCGCCGCCGCGCCGAAGGGCAACGCCAGGGCGGCCGTTGAAGCCCCGGTGATCAGCAAGGCCGTGGTGAACGGTGGCAAGCCCATCGTCGTCGGCGCCAAGGCCGTCAAGAAGGTCTCCGTCTCGATCACCGCGTCGCACCCGTCCGGCATCGTGGACGCCGACGCGATCATCTGGACCGGCGCCAGTCTGGACGACCCGGAGTCCTTCGGGTTCGGCTCGCCCGAGCCCTTCACGTGCAAGGCGGCGAACGCCACCACCTCCACCTGCACGCAGAACATCGAGATCGACCCGGACTGGCTGCTCAACAGCGACACGAAGACCTGGAACGTCGGCATCTGGGTGCTGTCGAAGGACACCTTCAGCGCGCAGAACGACAAGTTCGGCAAGACGAAGCTCCAGCGGCTGTCCAAGCTGGACGTCAACGCGGCCCCCGAGCCGGTGCGGCCCGGCGGCACGATCACCATCACGGGCAAGCTGTCCCGCGCCAACTGGGAGACGGGCACCTACAAGGGCTACTCCACCCAGCCCGTGCAGCTCCAGTTCCGCAAGAAGACCAGTGACACCTACACCACGGTGAAGACGGTCAAGACCTCCACCACCGGCACGCTGAAGACCACCGCCAAGGCGACCGTGGACGGCTACTGGCGCTGGAACTTCGCCGGCACGTCCACCACCCCGGCGATCATCCCGGCCGGCGACTTCGTGGACGTCAGCTAGTTCGAGAAGTTCGCGTATTTCGCGTAGTTCAGCAGTCGTAGAGAGGGCCCCGCGCATCCCGCGCGGGGCCCTCTCGTCGTCACCGTTGCCCTACGCCGGGTACCTCCGGTCCACCCACCGCCACGCCACTTCCAGCAGCACCGCGCCCACGCCCGCGATCGCGACCGCCGTCCACGGCATCGTCGTGCCCACCAGCTTCAGCGCGAAGAAGTCCTGGAGCCACGGCACCACCAGCACGACCAGGAACAGGAATCCCATCGCCAGCACCAGTCCCACCCGCCACCAGGTATAGGGGCGGGCGATGATCACCAGGACCCACATCGAGACCAGGAACAGCGTCAGCGTCGCCGCGCTCGTCTCGGCGGGGAGGGCGCCCGAGCCGCTGTAGTGCGAGCGGGCCAGCAGATACGTCGCGAACGTGGTGCCGGCGGCGATGGTGCCGCTGGGGATCGAGTACCGCATCACCCTGCGTACGAAGTTGGGCTTGGCGCGCTCCTTGTTCGGTGCGAGGGCCAGGAAGAACGCCGGGACGCCGATCGTGAGCGTGGAGATCAGCGTCAGATGGCGGGGCAGGAACGGATACTCCACCTGCGTGCAGACCACCAGGATCGCCAGCAGCACGGAGTAGACCGTCTTCGTCAGGAACAGCGTCGCGACGCGCGTGATGTTGCCGATCACCCGGCGGCCCTCGGCCACCACCGAGGGCAGCGTGGCGAAGCTGTTGTTGAGGAGCACGATCTGGGCGACCGCCCGCGTAGCCTCCGAACCCGACCCCATGGCCACGCCGATGTCGGCGTCCTTCAGGGCGAGGACGTCGTTCACACCGTCACCGGTCATCGCGACCGTGTGGCCGTGCGACTGCAACGCGCCCACCATCTCGCGCTTCTGCTGCGGGCTGACCCGGCCGAAGACCGAGGCCGATTCGAGCGCCTGCGCCATCTCGTCGCGGTCGGCGGGCAGTTGGCGCGCGTCGACCGTACGGTCCGCGCCGGACAGCCCGAGCTTCGCGGCCACGGCGCCGACCGAGACCGCGTTGTCGCCGGAGATCACCTTCGCCGCGACGTCCTGGTCGGCGAAGTACGTGAGGGTATCCGCGGCGTCGGGGCGCAGCCGCTGCTCCAGCACGACGAGGGCCGTCGGCACCGCGCCGTCCGTCACGTCGGGTGCGTCGAGGGGGCCGGCGCCGTCGACGCGGGCCAGCAGGAGCACCCGCAGACCCTGCTCGTTGAGGGTGTCGATCTCGGCGAGCGTGGGGTCGCCGTCGGGCAGCAGGACATCGGGCGCGCCGAGGAGCCAGCTGACCGGCCCGCCGTCCGACTCCGGGTGACCGTCGGCGTCCGGTGCGAACGTGGCACCGCTGTACTTACGGGCCGACGAGAACGGCAGCGCCGCCGTGGCCCGCCACCCCGACTCGTCCGGATACGCGTCGATGATCGCCTGGAGGCTGGCGTTGGGCCGGGGGTCGGACGCGCCGAGGGCGCCGAGCACCTTGCGTACGTACCCCTCGTCCGTGCCGTTCAGCGGCCGCAGCTCCGTGACGTCCATGCCGCCCTCGGTGAGCGTGCCCGTCTTGTCGAGGCAGACGACGTCGACCCGGGCCAGGCCCTCGATCGCGGGCAGCTCCTGGACGAGGCACTGCTTACGGCCGAGCCGGACGACGCCGATCGCGAAGGCGACCGAGGTCAGCAGGACCAGGCCCTCCGGGATCATCGGGACGATGCCGCCGATGGTCCGGGCGACGGAGTCCTTGAAGTTGTTCTCCTTGACGACGAGCTGGCTGATGATCAGCGCGACCGCCGTCGGGATCATCATCCAGGTGACGTACTTCAGTATCGTGCTGATGCCGTTGCGCAGTTCGGACTGGACGAGCGTGAAGCGCGAGGCCTCCTCAGCGAGTTGGGCCGCGTACGCCTCCCGTCCCACCTTCGTCGCCCGGAACGCGCCGCCGCCCGCGACCACGAAACTGCCCGACATCACCGTGTCGCCGGGGTGCTTGAGCACCGGGTCGGCCTCACCGGTGAGCAGCGACTCGTCGACCTCCAGATTGTCGGCCTCGACGATCTCGCCGTCCACGACGACCTTGTCGCCGGGGCCGAGTTCGACGACGTCGCCGAGGACGATCTCGGAGGTGGAGATCCCGGCCGCGACGCCGTCCCGCCGTACGACCGGCTTGGCCTCGCCGATGACGGCCAGACCGTCGAGGGTCTTCTTGGCGCGCAGCTCCTGGATGATGCCGATGCCGGTGTTCGCGATGATCACGAAGCCGAAGAGGCTGTCCTGGATCGGCGCGACCAGGAGCACGATCGCCCAGAGGATCCCGATGAGCGCGTTGAAGCGGGTGAAGACGTTGGCGCGGACGATCTCGGCGGTGGAGCGGCTGCTGCGTACGGGAACGTCGTTGACCTCGCCCCGCGCGACCCGCTCGGCGACCTCCGCGGCCGTCAGCCCGGTGGCGCGGCGGGCCGACACGGGCAGCTCCTGCGGGTGGACGGGGTCGAGCTCCGCCCCCGCGTCGATGGAGGGGCCGCGCGGCTCGCCGCCGCCGGTGTCGGTCTTCGCCCGCTGTGTCATGAGGTCGACGTTACGGCGGTGAGGGGGCGTTCACCCGCCACGACCCCGAAGATCCGACCGAGGTACGAGAGCTCGTGACCGCAAGTCCACCCACGGCACTACGGCTGTACGTCTGCGCCTGCCCGCGCCCGCTTGATGGCGGCGTCGCGCCTGCGGACGTACCAGATGCCGATCAGGCCGAGCCCGGCACCGGCCAGACAGGTCCACAGCCACCAGAGGTGCCCGTGGTCGTCGAACCATCCGTAGAAGGGGAGCTGCACAAGGAAGAGGACGAACCAGATGACGGTGCCGCCGACGATGGTCGGGACGATCGGCCCCTCCAGGGGCTCGGGTGCCTCGTGCGTCGGGGTCCATTTGGCCATGACGTCAGTCTATGCGGGGCGGTCGCGGGGCAGCGGCTGGGCGGTCGCGAGGCAGCGGCTGGGCTGTCGCGGGCGGGCCGGTCGCCGGGCGCCAGTGGGCTCTACGCGCGGAGATAGCGATCACCGGCCCATCTGTTCATACTGAAACGGTTTTGCGAATGGCCTGTTCTGTTCGTTCGAACGCCCAGCATCCAGTGATCACGACGACTGAGGGTTGCGCATGCCCGTCCAGGACAAGGCCACCGCTCCGGTCGCCGTCGACCGCTTCTTCAAGATCTCGGAGCGCGGTTCCACCGTCGCCCGCGAGGTGCGCGGAGGCTTCGCCACCTTCTTCGCGATGGCGTACATCATCGTGCTGAACCCGATCATCCTCGGCAGCGCAAAGGACATGTACGGCCACCAGCTCGACAGCGGCCAGCTGGTCACCGCCACCGTGCTGACCGCGGCCTTCGCCACCCTCCTGATGGGCGTCATCGGCAACGTACCGATCGCGCTCGCCGCCGGGCTCGGCGTCAACACGGTCGTCGCGCTCCAGCTCGCCCCCAGGATGAGCTGGGCCGACGCCATGGGCATGGTCGTCCTGGCCGGTTTCCTGGTGATGCTGCTCGTCGCGACCGGGCTGCGGGAACGGGTGATGAACGCCGTACCGACCAGCCTCCGCAAGGGCATCGCCATCGGTATCGGCCTCTTCATCATGCTGATCGGCCTGGTCGACTCCGGCTTCGTCACCCGTATCCCGGACGCCGCCCACACCACCGTGCCGCTCCAGCTCGGCTCGGACGGCCACCTCAACGGCTGGCCCGTGCTGGTCTTCGCGCTCGGCGCGCTGCTCACGCTCGTACTGATCGTCCGCAAGGTGCCCGGCGCGATCCTGATCTCGATCGTGACGATGACGGTCGTGGCGCTGGTCATCGAGGCGGTCGCCGATGTGCCGAGCTGGGGCCTGACGACCCCGAAGTGGCCGGGCAACCCCGTGGACAGCCCGGACTTCGGACTGCTCGGTGACTTCAGCCTCTTCGGCGGCTTCGAGAAGGTCGGCGTCCTCACCGGCGTCCTCTTCGTCTTCACCGTGCTGCTGTCCACCTTCTTCGACGCGATGGGCACGATCCTCGGCGTCGGCGACGAGGCGAAGCTGATGGACGAGAAGGGGCGGCTGCCCGGGATCAACCGGGTGCTGTTCGTGGACGGCATCGCCGTCGCGTCCGGCGGCGCGACCTCGTCCTCCGCCACCACCTGCTTCGTGGAGTCCACGGCGGGTGTCGGCGAAGGCGCGAGGACCGGACTGGCGTCCGTCGTGACGGGCGCGCTGTTCTCGCTGGCGCTGTTCCTCACGCCGATCGCGACGATGGTGCCGTCCCAGGCGGCGACGCCCGCGCTGCTGGCGGTCGGCTTCCTGATCCTCGCCGGATCGGTCCGGGACATCGACTGGACCGACTACACCGTCGCCGTGCCCGCGTTCCTGGCGATGGTGCTGATGCCGTTCACGTACTCGATCACCAACGGCATCGGCATCGGCTTCATCACCTTCAGCCTGCTGCGGCTGGCGGTGGGCCGGGGCCGCGAGGTGCCGGTGGCGATGTACATCGTGTCGGCGGTCTTCGTCTTCTACTACGCGATGCCGGCGCTGGGCCTGACATAGACGTCGGGCGGGCCCTGCGGTGCCGCTCAGGCCGGTGCCGCTCACGCGGCGCCGTAGAACCTCTCCGTCTCGTCGACGGACGCCCGGAAGCGTTCGTCGAAATCGTCGCGCATGAGCGTCCCGACCACATAGTCCTGGACGCTCATTCCGCGTCTGGCGGCATGCTGCCGAAGCCGGTCGAGCAGCTCACCGTCTATCCGCAGGCTGAGCACTGTCGATCCCATGCCGACCAGGGTCGGGGGCGGGTACGGGCCCTGGTGTGACTTTCCGCTGTTGTCTCACTCGTACGAGTGAGCTAGGGCCGCACGATGTGTAACGCGATGTGTGGGATCTGTGCGACCTGGTGAGGGAGACGCGTTTTCCATTTTCCTTAGCTTAGGTAATGAGTTACGCTAAACAACATGCCTGACCTATCCCACGGCGACGACGCGGCCGCCGTGAACGCACTCCGCTCGGCCGTCATGCGGCTGGGCCGGCGACTCAAGCACCAGCGCGTCGACGAGTCGCTGAGCCCGACCGAGATGTCGGTGCTCGGCACCCTCGCCCGGTGCGGCTCGGCCACACCCGGTGAGCTGGCCCGCAAGGAGCACGTACAGCCGCCGTCGATGACGCGCATCGTGGCGCTGCTCGAAGCCAAGGGACTGGTCCGGCTGGAGCCGCACCCCGACGACCGCCGGCAGAAGGTGGTCACGTCGACCGAGCAGGCCGAGGCCATGCTCGAAGAGAGCCGCCGCAAGCGCAACGCGTGGCTGACCGCCGTGGCGGAGGGCCTGGACGAGGACGAATGGGCCAAGCTCCGCGCGGCCGCGCCGGTGCTGGAGAAGCTCGCGCATTTGTAACTACCCGCAGACCACCGCCGTTTCGTAGACCACTGCCGTCCCGGCTCGCACATCCGCGAGCCCCAACCCCCTGGGAAGCCCGTACGCGTCCGCAGAAGAACGTTGTCAACGCCGAGGAGGCGAACCGATTTTGAGTACGGGATCCGGAGCAGACTCCGCCCCCGCACCGACCACCCCCGACCCCGTTCAACAGACCGCGGAGCCCCGCGCGAGCATGTTCAGCTCGCTGAAGATCCGTAACTACCGGCTCTTCGCCACCGGACAGGTCGTGTCGAACACCGGCACCTGGATGCAGCGCATCGCCCAGGACTGGCTGGTGCTCACCCTCACCGGATCCTCCACGGCCGTCGGTATCACCACGGCCCTCCAATTCCTGCCGATGCTGCTCTTCGGCCTGTACGGCGGCGTCATAGCCGACCGGTGCAACAAGCGCACCCTGCTGCTCGGCACCCAGGCCGCCATGGGAATCACCGGCCTCGCACTCGCCGCCCTCACCCTCAGCGGTCAGGTCCAGGTCTGGCACGTGTACGCCACGGCCTTCGTACTCGGCCTGGTCACGGTGGTCGACAACCCGGCGCGGCAGTCGTTCGTGCACGAGATGGTCGGCCCGGACCAGCTCCGTAACGCCGTCAGCCTGAACTCCGCCAACTTCCAGTCCGCCCGGCTCGTGGGCCCGGCCGTCGCCGGTGTCCTGATCACCGCGGTCGGCAGCGGCTACGCCTTCCTCCTCAACGGATTCTCGTTCATCGCGCCGCTCACCGCGCTGCTGCTGATGCGCAACTCCGAGCTGCTGAAGGTCGAACGCACCCCGCGCGGCAAGGGCCAGTTGCGGGAAGGGCTGCGTTACGTCGCGGGCAAACCCGAGCTGATCTGGCCCATCGTGCTCGTCGGCTTCATCGGCACGTTCGGCTTCAACTTCCCGATCTGGCTGTCCGCCTTCGCGGACGACGTCTACCACGCGGGCGCCGGTACGTACGGGCTGCTCAACACCCTGATGGCGGTCGGCTCCCTGATCGGCGCCCTGCTCGCCGCGCGCCGGGGCACGTCCAGGATGCGGCTGCTGGTGGCCGCGGCGGTCCTCTTCGGTGTGCTGGAGATCGTGACCGCGTTCGCGCCGACGTTCTGGCTCTTCGCGGCGCTGCTCGTGCCGGTCGGCATGTGCGGCCTGACGGTCAACGTGACCGCCAACTCCAGCATCCAGATGGCCACGGACCCGGCCATGCGCGGCCGGGTGATGGCCCTGTTCATGATGGTCTTCACGGGCGGTACGCCACTGGGCGCCCCGCTCGTCGGCTGGGTCACCGACACGTACGGCGCGAGGGTCGGCTTCGCGGCCGGCGGCGCGGTCGCCGCGCTGGCGGCGGTGGGCGTGGGCGTGATGCTCGCGCGGGTGGGCGACCTGCGGGTCAAGATCGACCTGCGGAAGGGGCGCCCGCATGTGACGTTCGTGCCGAAGGAGCAGCCGCTGGCGACGGCGGCGTGATCGTGGGCGCGGCGTGCCGGCGGCGCGGCTGTCGGGGGAGGGGCGGTCAGTCCCGGGGGAACTCGTCGGTCTTGAGGGTGAGTTCGAGGCCCGCGGCGGTCAGATCGATCTCGGTGCCGAAGTCGACGGTCAGGTGCGAGTGGTACTCGCCCTCCTTCGGCTCGGTGTAGAGGTGGCAGCGGCCGACGTAGGGGTCTACGACCAGGTAGATGGGAATGGCCGCCTTGGCGTACGCGTCCTTCTTCGGACCGTAGTCCGAGACGGCCGTCCCCTTCGAGATGACCTCGGCGATCCACTCGATGTCCTGGTAGCGCCACCGACCGCGGGCGTCCTTCTCCGCGTCGTCGGCGAGTTTGGCCACGTCTGGGGCGAAACCGTTCTTGTCCGGAAAGTCCATGCGCACGTCCGACAGGACGTTGACGTCCATGCCGAAACGATCCTCAAGGGCTCGCACGAGTCTCCGAATGATGTTCCAGTGGATGTCCCGCTGCGGCGACATGAAGATGTTCCCCTCGACGATCTCGACCTTGTATCCCTCGGGGACAGGCATTCGCTCCAGCCGCTCGAACAGTTCGTCCAAGCTGAGCTCTTCACTGGCCATGTCGGTCCTGTCGTCGTCAAGTGCGATGGTCACCGTGGCGCTCCTCCCCGCTGCCGTACGAAATTCGGCAGCCGCGCAGTACAACGATAACCACGGTGACCCGGTCACGCCCGGATGCCAGACTGGCCGCCATGCGTCTCTTCGCCGCCGTACTGCCGCCCGCCCACGCCGCCGACGAACTCGCCGCGGCCGTCGACCAGCGGCTGCGGGGGCTCCCCGGGGCCGGCGAACTGCGGTGGACCGGGCAGGCGGGGTGGCACTTCACGCTCGCCTTCATGGGCGAGGTCGACGACGCGGTGGTGCCCGAGCTGAGTGAGCGGCTGGAGCGGGCGGCGCACCGTACGGAAGCGTTCTCGCTGCGGCTGCGCGGCGGCGGGCACTTCGGTGGGCGCGCCCTGTGGGCCGGGGCCGCCGGGGGTGTCGCGGAGCTGCGGCGGCTCGCCGAGCGTGCCGACGCCGCCGCGCGCCGGACCGGGCTGCCGATGGAGGAGCACCGCGCCTACCGGCCGCATCTCACGCTGGCCCGTACGCGGGTCGACACCGACCTGAGCCCGTACGCTGCCGCGCTCGACGGCTTCGAGGGCACACCGTGGGAGGTCGGGGAGCTGGCGCTCGTACGGAGCTGGCTGCCCGTGGCCGGGGTGGCGGGCGAGCAGCCGAGATACGAGACGCTGGTGCGCTGCCCGATGGTGAGGCCCGCCGCGAGCCCCACCGTGAGGCCCGCCGCGAGCCCCACCGTGAGGCCCGGCGCGAAGCCCGCCGCCGAAGGCCGTTAACCTCGACGCGTGGACCCCAAAACCCGGAACCGGATCATGGCCGCCGCGCTCGTGCTGATGTTTGTGATCGTCGCCGTGACGGCGGCGTTCGGCTAGGCGCTGTACGAGGGCGGGCGCGCCCCCGAGGCCGCGCCCGCCCGTACCGCCCGTACCGCCCGTACACCCCGGTGAACTACCAGGCGAACGCCTCCGGCGACGGCCCCGGACCCGGGAAGATCTCCTCCAGCGACGTCAGTACCTCGTCCGACAGCTCCAGTTCGACCCCGCGCAGCGCGGACTCCAACTGCTCGGCCGTGCGCGGGCCGACGATCGGGCCCGTCACGCCGGGACGCGTGAGCAGCCAGGCCAGGGCCGCCTCGCCCGGCTCGATGCCGTGCTTGTCGAGCAGGTCCTCGTACGCCTGGATCTGCTCACGGATCTTCGTGTCCGCGAGCCGGTCGCCCGAGCGCTTTCCGGTGCCGCCCTCGCGCTCCTTGCGGATCGCGCCACCGAGGAGCCCGCCCTGGAGCGGCGACCAGGGGATGACCCCGAGGCCGTACTCCCGCGCGGCCGGGATGACCTCCATCTCGGCGCGGCGCTCGGCGAGGTTGTACAGACACTGCTCACTGACCAGGCCGTACGAGCCCAGGCGGCGTGCCGTCTCGTTGGTCTGGGCGATCTTCCAGCCGGGGAAGTTCGACGAACCGGCGTAGAGGATCTTGCCCTGCTGGATCAGGGTGTCTATCGCCTGCCAGATCTCCTCGACCGGGGTGTCGCGGTCGATGTGGTGGAACTGGTACAGGTCGATGTGGTCGGTCTGGAGCCGCTTGAGGCTGGCGTCCACCGCGCGGCGGATGTTGAGTGCCGACAGCTTGTCGTGGTTGGGCCACGCGTCGCCGTCCGCCGCCATGTTCCCGTACACCTTGGTGGCGAGCACGACCTTGTCGCGACGGCCGCCGCCCTGGGCGAACCAGGTGCCGAGGATTTCTTCCGTACGGCCCTTGTTCTCGCCCCAGCCGTAGACGTTCGCGGTGTCGAAGAAGTTGATGCCGGCGCCGAGCGCGTCATCCATGATGGCGTGGCTGTCGGCCTCGTTGGTGAAAGGTCCGAAGTTCATGGTGCCGAGGACGAGTCGGCTGACTTTGAGTCCGGTGCGTCCGAGCTGCGTGTACTTCATGACTCCACAGCCAACGCCTTCGAGCGCCCTCGAAGCAAGGGCCACTTCGCCGGGCGCCCGCGTTCCGGTCAACGAGTGCGCGCCTCGATCCAGCGAAGTACGTCCGGCGTGGACGTCTCATTGATGTCGTAGTGTCCGACGCCCGGGTAGTAGACGACGTCGGTCGCGGTTCCGAAGTCCCGCGCCCTCTCCACCGCGATCCCGGTCCGGTCGGCCGTGACCAACTCGTCGGCGAGACCTTGCGCGACGAACACCGGTGCGGCCGACCGCTTCCGGGGGACCGCGTTGTCCCCGAGCAGGTCGGTCAACCGCGAGGCAGCCGCGGGGCTCGCCGGGACGAACTCGGAACCCGGCAGATTCAGTTCCATCATCCTGTTGGTCAGCTCGTCCAGACACGTCGTATGGATTCGCGGGAACTCCCGCAGTGCTCGCGACCCGAGGTAGTCGGTGAGCCGCAGCTCCGGATGGCTCGTGGCGAGGCCGGCCAGTATCGACATGTAGTAGCCGTGGTCCACGGACTGCAACTGGGAGAGCTGGCCGACGTACGGCCGGTTGTCGGTGATCGGCGCGATCGCGACAGTGCCGCGGAAGTCCAGTCCCCGGCCGTAGCCGGACGCGATCTCGCCGGCGGCCAGGGCCGCGTGGCCGCCCTGGGAGTGCCCTACCGTCAGCCACTTCCGGGAAATCTCCGGACGCAGATTCCGGGCGGCACGCACCGCGTCCACGACGGACCGGGCCTGGCTCTCCGCGATCAGATACGGGTGCACACCCGGGGTGCCCAGTCCTTCGTAGTCGGTCGCGGCGACCGCGTATCCGCCGCGCACCAGTCCCGCGAGATACGCCGGATAGCCGAGTCCACCGAGTTCGGTGTCGCGTGAGGGCGCGCACCGGTCGCTGATGCCCGTGGTGCCGTGGGCCCACGAGATGACCGGCCAGCCGCCACGCGGAGGCGTCCCAGGCGGC
This sequence comes from Streptomyces sp. NPDC057137, assembly GCF_042670825.1. Lineage (NCBI taxonomy): Bacteria > Bacillati > Actinomycetota > Actinomycetes > Kitasatosporales > Streptomycetaceae > Streptomyces > Streptomyces sp. NPDC057137. The sequence goes on from NZ_JBHUUW010000008.1 coordinate 86,994, forward strand.
AGCAGCACCACTCCGGACACCGCCGTCGGCCTGTCGTTCGCCGAGGTGGACAGATACTTCACGCGATATCCCGTGGCGCCGGCGGCGACCAGTTCGCCCGCCAGTTCCACGCGCCGGCTCGCCAGGAGATCTCCCTTGGCCGCCGATGTCGTGGATATCCCCGATGTCGCGGATGCCCCTGATGTGGCGGATGCCGCCGAGGCCGCCCGCGCCGGCACCGCGACGAGGGTGGCCAGCAGAAGAACCGCGAGCCCGATCACCCGCCCTCGTACCAAGGATCGCGAACCGCGCCGGAATCCCTCACGCGCCGATATAGAACCTGCCATCGCCCGTTCCCCCTGTTGCTTGTCCGGCCCACGGCTCCTCGATGCCATGATCGTCCGGCGTCGAGGAGGTACGAGGGTACCCATCCGGCACGTCGACCGCGCGCACCCGTTCACCGCCCGCCGAGCCAGCCCTCCGCGTCCAGGCCGAACGCGTCCGGCGGGGTGACGGCCCGTAGGTCCGCCTCCAGGGCGCGCAGCCGGTCGGGGCCGAGGGTCGCGGCCCACCGGGCGCGCAGGTCGTCGAAGATCCGGGCCGAGCGGGCGAGCGCGTCGAGGCCGTGCGGGGTGAGGCGGACCAGTTTGCGGCGGGCGTCCGTCGGGTCGTCGGTGCGTGCCGCGTAGCCCAGGGTCACCAGGCGGTCGACCGTCTTGCCCGCGGCCTGTTTCGAGACGCCCAGGCGGCGGCCGACGGTGGCGGCGGTGGCGCCGTCGATGCCGATCGCCTGCATGGCGAAGCCGTGCGCGGGCCGGGCCTCCGGGTGGCCCTGGCGGGCCAGTTCCGTGTGCAACTGGTCGATCAGGGACCGGAATCCGGCGAAGAGGAGGAGCGGCAGCTCGTATCCGGGCGCGTCGGCGTCGGCAGTCCGGTTGCCAGAATCGACAACCTGGTTTACCTTTTTTTCGTCAACCATGTTGTCCATTCTAGGGTTGTCCATCTAAGGAGGGCTCCCGTGCGAGCCAGTACCACTTTCGTCGACCACACCCCCGACACCGCACCCGCCGGCTCCCGTCGCGTCATGGAGGCCACCACCCGCCATCTGGGGTTTCTGCCGTCCGCCACCGCCCGTCTCGCCACCTCTCCCCAACTGCTCGACGGGTTCCAGAAGCTCACCGCCCTCTTCGACGCGACGACGCTCGACCCGGTGGCGCGCGAGGTCGTCGTGATGACCGTCGTCACCCGCAACGAGTGCCACATCTGCGTGGCCATGCACAGCGGCAAGCTGCGGAAGCTGGGCGCGGAAGGGGAGTTGATCGCCGCTCTGAGCGAGCAGCGGGTCCTGGCGGACCAACAGCTCGAAGCCGTACGGCAGTTCACCCTCGCCGTCCTGGCGACCGCCGGGGACGTGGCCGACGCCGAACTCGACGCGTTCCTCGCGCACGGCTACACCGCGCGCAACGCCCTCGAAGTCGTCCTCGGCATCGGCACGTACACCCTCTCCACCCTCGCCAACCGCCTCACCCGCGCTCCGCTCGATCCCCAACTCGCCGCGCTGTGACGGCGTAAGGCGCGCCCAGCCCCCACGCCTGACGCATCGCGTCGGCGAACGCCCCGGCGAGCAGACGTTCCCCCGAGGGGCCGGGGTGGGTCCCGTCGTAGGTGTCGCGGTGGATGTCGTACGACGCGGGGCGGGAGGCCGTCAGCAGCGGGGAGGACGGTTCGTCCAGGTCGGCGACCGCCTTGGCCAGCAGGTCGTTGAAGCGGTCGACCTCGGCGGCGAAGGCCGGGTCGGTGTCGGCGCGGATGTTGGGTATGACGGGCAGCAGCACGATCCGCACGCGCGGGTTCGCCGCCCGCGCCTCGGCGATGAACTCCCTTGCGTACAGGGCGGTTTGGTCGCTGTTCGTGTAGAAGCCGAGGTCTATCAGGCCCAGCGAGACGAGCAGCACGTCCGCGCGGTGCGCGGCGACCGCCGCGCGGATCACCGGCGCCATGTGCTGCCACCCCTCGCCCCAGCCCGCGAGATGCGGCCACGCCTTCGCGGGGAAGTCGGGGGCGCCGTACGCGTGCGAGACGGGGGCGTCGGCGTGGGCGTCGTACAGCCCGGTGCGCGGGCCGACGATCGCGTACGGACCGCCGTACGACGCGTTCAGGTGCTGCCACATCCGGTAGCGCCAGGTGAAGTCGCCGGCGCGGCCGATGGTCATCGAGTCGCCGACGAACATGAAACGCATCGGATCACGCATCGGATCATCATCCCCGATCGTGGGCGGGCGGCCGAGCCCGGCCTGTGAGGTGGCAGTCTTGGGGCATGGTCAAGGTCTTCCGCCCGTCCTCGCGTCTCGCCGCCGCTCTGGCGGCGGCGGCGCTGCTCGCCCTGGCCGCCCCGGTGGCGACGGCCGCCCCCGCCGCCGACCCCGACCGGAGCTTCCGGATCACGGACCCGCGGATCACCGAGTCCAGCGGCCTGGCCGCCAGCCGGGCGCACCCCGGTGTCTACTGGACGCACAACGACCAGGACAAGCCCCTCATCTACGGCGTCGACTCACGCACCGGCGAGACCGTCGCGACGATCACCATGCGCGGGGTCGGGGAGCCCCGCGACATGGAGGCGATCTCCGTCGGCGCGGACGGCAATGTTTACGTCGGTGACATCGGCGACAACCTCAACGGCAGCTGGGACCACGTCTGGATCTACCGCTTCCCGGAGCCGAAGCGGCTCGCGGACGCGACGGTCGACGCGACGCAGTTCACCGTGAAGTACGCGGACGGCCCGCGCGACGCCGAGGCGCTGATGGTCCACCCCACCACCGGCCGCGTCTACATCGCCTCGAAGAACGAGGACGGCGGCGGCCTCTACGAGGGCCCGGCGAAGCTGACCACCGGCGGTACGAACACCTTCACGCGCGTCGGCGAGGTGCCGTGGGTGACCGACGGCGCGTTCTCGCCGGACGGCAAGGAGCTGGTGCTGCGCTCGTACTTCAGCGCGCGCGGCTACGCGTGGAAGAACGGCCGCCTCGGCGCGGACCACCGCGTCCGGGCCCCGATCCAGGGGCAGGCGGAGTCGGTGACGTACACCTTGGACGGCTCGGCCCTGATGTTCGGCACGGAGGGCACGCGCAGCGAGGTCGACCGCGTCGACATCGAGAAGGGCGGCTCGTCGTCGGGAGGCGGGAGCGCGGGGAACGGCAGCGCGGGCGACGACGCCGGGGGTGACGGCGGAAACGTCACGATCGGCGCGGTGGTGCTGGTGGGCGCGGCGGTGCTGTTCCTCGTGTTCCGGCGGAAGAAGGGCAGCGCCTGACGCGCTGCTAGCGCTTCGTGCGCTGTTCGACCAGGACTTCCAGGCCGTCGAGCAGACGCTGGAGACCGAACTCGAAGTGGTCGAAGTCGGGGCCGAACGCGTCCTCGCCGAGCGCGGCCATCAGCGGGTAGCGCCCGCTGGTCATCACCGCCGACAGGATCGGCTCCTGCGCCCGCCAGAACTCGTCGTCGCTGATGCCGGTCGTCTGCCGCGCCTCGACGGAGTGCACCTGGGTGCGGGCGACCCCGGAGACGTAACCGCTGACCATGATGATCACGGAGACCAGCTCCGGGTCGGTCAGGCCCATGTCCCTGGTCCCGGCGAGCATCGACTCCATGCCGCCGACCGCGCCGGGGCCGAGGACGGGCCTGGTCTGGTTGACGGAGAGCAGCCAGGGGTGGGCCTGGTAGAGGGCGAGTTCCCCGCGGGCCGCCGTCTCGACGGTCTTCCGCCAGCCGGTTGAGCCCGAAGCCTCCGGGAGACGGCCGCTCTCCCCCTGGACGCGGTCCAGCATCAGGTCCACCAGCTCGGCCCGGCCGGGGACATGGCGGTAGAGCGACATCGTGCCCGCGCCCAGCTCGGTGGAGAGCCTGCGCATCGAGACCGCCGCGAGCCCTTCGGCGTCCGCGATCTCGACGGCGGCCGTGACGATCCGGTCGAGCGTCAGCCCCGGTTTCGGGCCGCGCGTGGCCCGCTCGCCGGTGCCCCAGAGGAGCTCCATGCTGCGTGAAACGTCGCCGCTGCCGCTGCTCTCCGTCGTCGTCATGGCTTCAGCGTAGTAGGCCGGACATCAATTGGGTACCGTGTACGCTCCGTGGGTACACCGTACTCAGTTCCTTGGAGGGGCAGTGACCGACTACGCCGTACATGCCGAAGCGATCCGCAAGCGGTACGGGGACAAACACGCCCTCGACGGCTTCGACCTCGCCGTACGCACCGGAACCGTCCACGGGCTCCTCGGCCCGAACGGCGCCGGCAAGACCACAGCGGTGCGCGCGCTCGCCACCCTGCTCAAGCTCGACGGCGGGCGCGCGACGGTCGCCGGTGTCGACGTGGACCGCGACCCGCGCACCGTCCGGAGCCTGATCGGGCTCACCGGGCAGTACGCGGCGGTGGACGAGATGCTCACCGGCCGGCAGAACCTGGAGATGTTCGGCCGGCTCTTCCATCTCGGCGGGCGGCGGGCCGCGCTGCGCGCCGGGGAACTGCTGGAGCGGTTCGACCTGGTGGAGGCGGCGGGCAAGGGCGTGAGCGGCTACAGCGGCGGCATGCGGCGCCGGCTCGACCTCGCCGCGTCGATGATCCTCGCCCCACGGGTCCTGTTCCTCGACGAGCCGACGACCGGGCTCGACCCGCGCGGGCGCGGCGAGGTCTGGGACGCGGTGCGGGCGCTCGTGGCGGGCGGTACGACGGTGCTGCTCACCACGCAGTATCTGGACGAGGCCGACAAGCTCGCCTCGCACATCACGGTCATGGACCGGGGGCGGGCCATCGCGGACGACACCCCGGCGGAGCTGAAGAACACCGTGGGCGGCGATCTGATCGAGGTCGTCGTGCACGAGGCGAACGAACTCACCGAGGTGGCCGAGCTGGTCGCACGCGTCGCGGGCTCGAAGCCCGGCACGGACACCGAGGCACGCCGGGTGCACGCGCCCGTGACCGACCGGGTGGCGGCGCTGACGGAGGTGGCGCGGGAGTTGCGGGACCGGGGGATCGCGGTGGAGGACATCGGTCTGCGCAGGCCGAGCCTGGACGACGTGTTCCTGCGGCTGACGGGCCACCGTACGGAACCGGCTCCCGCGACGACGGCTCCCGCGACAGCGGCGAAGACCGAGGTGGCGGCATGACGACGAACGTCAGCCTGACACCGGACCGCACGCACGGCCGCGCCTACTGGGCGGTGGCCGACTGCTGGAATCTCGTACGCCGCAGTCTGACCCACTACCAGCGCCAACCCGCCTTCATCCTCTGGACGTTGGGCTTCCCGCTCGTCTCCGTGCTGCTGTACGGCTATGTCTTCGGCAGCGCCATGAAGGTGCCGGGCGGCGGGGACTACCGGGAGTTCCTGATGCCGGGCATGTTCACCATGACGATGGCCTTCGGCTTCATGAACACGGCGACCGCGTTCGTCACCGACGCGGGCAAAGGCGTGCACGACCGCTTCCGTTCGATGCCGATGGCGCCGTCGGCGGTGGTCACGGGGCGCGGCGCGGTGGACCTCATCACGGCGGGCGCGGAACTGGCGATCCTCGCGCTCACGGCCCTGGCGATCGGCTGGCGCGCGGACGCCGGCCTGCCCGCCGCCCTGGCGGCCTTCGGCCTGCTCCTGCTGCTGCGCTTCTCACTGATCTGGGTGGGAGTCTGGCTCGGCCTCGTACTCCCCGGCCCCGAACAGGCGGGCAGCCTCTTCGCCGTCGCCTTCCCGGTGACGATGATCTCCAGCGTCTTCGTGGCCCCGTCCCTGATGCCGGACTGGCTGGGCACGGTCGCGGCGTGGAACCCGGTGTCCTCGACGGTGACGGCGGCCCGCGACCTGTTCGGCAACCCGGTGGCGAGCGGCGGCAGCTGGCCGGAGGAACACGCACTGCTGCTGTCGGTGGCCTGGCCGGTGGCGATCACGCTGGTGTTCGTACCGCTGGCGGTACGGAGGTTTCAGCGGCTGAGCCGGTGAGGGTCAGGTTGCCATTTTGGGTCCCCTGTCTCGGAGCAGAGCGGAGACGTCGAGCTTCACCTCGGCCCCGACGGTGTCGGGGAGAAGGATCTGCTCGCCGGGCGCGTGGATGCGGTGACTGGTGTAGTCGCCGGCGACGGGCTCGGTCAGCACGTGCAGCCGATTGTGCTTACGGTCCACGATTACGTAGATCGGGATTCCGGCCTCGGCGTAAGCGGTGACCTTGTTCCGCAGGTCCTGCTGGTAGTTGCTGGAGGTGACTTCGAGGACCAGGCGGAAGACGGCGGGGTCGTAGCAGTTGTACTGGACCAGGTGATCTTCGAAGTCGGCGTCGACGACGGCCAGGTCCGGGATGGCGAAGTCCTCCGGGCCGCCCGGCAGCCACAGCCCCACGTTCTGCAGGACCCTCGATTCCTGACCGTGCACGCCGACGGCCAGAAAGGGAATCATGACGTCGGTGAGCACCGACGCGTGGTTGCCGTCCGGGGGTGGGGCCACGGTGATGACGCCTCCGATGATCTCGACGCGGAAGCCGGGAAGCTGCTCCATGAGGCTGTCAGCCGTCTTCAGCTGGCTTTCTTGTGAGCTGTCCCAGGGGTGCTCGGCTGCTGCGGCAGACATGCGGGCCTCCTGATGGCTGGTGTCGAGACCATCATCGTAGGCCGGGACAGCCCGGTACGTCGTGAGCGTGATCCTTCACGCGTAAGAGTGATGGCCCCGGTCGACGCCGTGAAAGTCGACGCCATGAAAGACGTACGCCCCGGCCCGGTCGACGAAGACCGAGCCGGGGCGTACGGGGTTGACGTGTGCGTCAGAGCTTGTCGATCACGTAGTCGACGCACGCCGTCAGCGCCTCGACGTCCGCCGGGTCGATCGCCGGGAACATCGCCACCCGCAGCTGGTTGCGGCCCAGCTTGCGGTACGGCTCCGTGTCCACGATGCCGTTCGCGCGCAGGACCTTCGCGATCGCCGCCGCGTCGATCTCGTCCGAGAAGTCGATCGTGCCGATGACCTGCGAGCGGTGCGCCGGGTCGAGCACGAACGGGGTCGCGTACTTGGACGACTCCGCCCAGCCGTACAGCGCCCGCGCCGACGTGGCCGTGCGGGCGGTCGACCAGGCGAGGCCGCCCTGGGTGTTCAGCCAGGTCAGCTGCTCGTTCAGCAGGAAGAGCGTCGCGAGCGCCGGGGTGTTGTACGTCTGGTTCTTCAGCGAGTTGTCGATCGCCGTCGGCAGCGAGAAGAACTCCGGCACGTGCCGGCCCGAGCCGTGGACGCGCGCGGCGCGCTCCAGCGCGGCCGGCGAGAAGACGCCGATCCACAGGCCGCCGTCGGAGGCGAAGGACTTCTGCGGGGCGAAGTAGTAGACGTCGGTCTCGGCGATGTCGACCGGCAGGCCGCCCGCGCCGGACGTCGCGTCGACCAGCACGAGCGCGCCCTCGTCGGCGCCCGCGACCCGCTTGACGGGGGCGGCGACACCGGTGGAGGTCTCGTTGTGCGTGAGCGCGTAGACGTCCACGCCCGCCTCGGCCGCCGGGTCCGGGTGGGTGCCCGGCGAGGAGGAGATGACGGTCGGCTCGGCCAGCCACGGCGCGAGCTTCGACGCCTTCGCGAACTTCGACGAGAACTCACCGAAGGTCAGGTGCTGCGACTTGTTCTCGATCAGACCGTGCGTCGCGATGTCCCAGAAGGCGGTGGAGCCGCCGTTGCCCAGGATCACCTCGTAGCCCTCGGGGAGCTGGAACAGCTCGCGCACACCGTCGCGCACCGCGCCGACCAGGTTCTTCACCGGGGCCTGGCGGTGGGACGTGCCGAGGAGAGACCTACCGGTGGCGGCCAGGGCGTCCACCGCCTCCGTACGCACCTTGGAGGGGCCAGCGCCGAAACGACCGTCGGCGGGCTTGATGTCAGCGGGAATCTGAATATCGGCCACGGGCGGCAGCCTAGACGTTTTCCGTCGGCCGTCACGGGAGCGGTTCACGTCGTGAGATACGGCAGGCGGGGCATCCTGGGGGAATGGCTGAGCACAGGGAGCGTCACAGTGACCGGCAATCGGCGGCGGGCACAGCACCCGCGAAGGCATCGGCGGACGCCACCGCCTTGGCCAGAGACCTCACCGCGGCCGTCCGCGGCGACGTGGACTTCCGCGCCGCCGCCCGTGCCCTGGTCACCATGGACGCCTCCAACTACCGCCGCGTCCCCGTCGGCGTCGTCGCCCCGCGCGACGCGGCCGACGTCGCGGCGGCCCTCGACGTCTGCCGTACGCACGGCGTGCCCGTCGTCCCGCGCGGCGGCGGCACCTCGATCGCCGGGAACGCCATCGGCGTCGGCGTCGTCCTCGATCTCACCCGGCATCTTCGCTCGATCGTGTCGGTCGACACCGAGGCGCGTACCGCCGTGGTACAGCCCGGAGTCGTCCTCGACCGGCTGCGCGACACCGTCGCACCGCACGGTCTGACCTTCGGGCCCGACCCCTCCACGCACAGCCGCTGCACGCTCGGCGGCATGATCGGCAACAACTCGTGCGGGTCGCACTCGGTCGCGTGGGGGACGACCGCCGACAACGTCCACGAGCTGTCGGTCACGACGTACGACGGCACGTCCGTACGGCTCGCCCAGGGCTGGGCCGGCGCCCCCGCCGGCCTGCGGCCCCTCGTCGAGCGCAACCTCGCGCTCCTGCGCACCGGTTACCCCACCGGCCTGCCGCGTCTCATCTCCGGCTACGCGATCAACGCGCTGCTCCCCGAGAAAGGCACCGACCTCGCCCGCGCGTTCTGCGGCAGCGAAGGCACGCTCGGCGTTGTCACGGAAGCCGTCGTACGGCTGGTCGACTCGCCGCCCGCGCGGGCGCTCGCGGTCCTCGGCTACCCCGACGAGAGCGCGGCGGCCGAGGCGGCGGCCGGGCTGCTGCCGTACCACCCGCTCACCGTCGAGGGCATGGCCGACGACCTCGTCCCCGGACCGCACGACCTGCCGCGCGGCGGCGCCTGGCTGTTCGTGGAGACCGGCGGCGCCACCGCCGCCGAGGCCCGCGCGCACGCCGAGCGGATCGTCCGCGCCGCCGACGCCCTGGACGGCACGGTCGTGGCCGACCCGGCGGGGATCCGGGCGCTGTGGCGGGTACGGGAGGACGCGTCGGGCACCGCGACCCGTAACGCCGACGGCGGCGAGGCATGGCCGGGCTGGGAGGACTGCGCCGTACCGCCCGCCCAACTCGGGGCTTATCTAAGGGACTTCCGCGCGCTGCTCGCCGAGCACGGGCTGCGCGGCACGCCGTACGGGCACTTCGGCGACGGCTGCATCCATGTCCGCATCGACTTCGACCTGTTGAGTACGGACGGGGTACGGCGCTTCCGCCGCTTCTCCGAGGACGTCGCCGGGCTCGTCGTCGCCCACGGCGGGTCGCTCTCCGGTGAGCACGGCGACGGGCTGGCGCGCTCGGAGCTGCTGCCGACGATGTACGGGGACGAACTGACCGGTCTCTTCGGGCAGTTCAAGGACGTGTGGGACCCGGCGGGCGGCATGAACCCGGGCTCGATCGCCCGGCCGGCCCGGCTGGACGAGAACCTGCGCTTCGAGGTCCTGCCGCGTGAACGCGTCGACGTCGCCTTCGCCTACCCGCACGACGGCGAGGTGGACGGTGTCGTGGGCGGGGACTTCTCGGCGGCCGTGCGGCGCTGCGTCGGCGTCGCCAAGTGCCGTGTGGAGGGGCCGAGTTCGGGCCCCGGGGTGATGTGCCCGTCGTTCCGCGCGACGGGCGACGAACAGCACTCCACGCGCGGGCGCGCCAGGCTGCTCCACGAGATGCTCGCCGGTGAGGTCGTGACGGACGGCTGGCGCTCGACGGAGGTCAAGGACGCGCTCGACCTCTGCCTGTCCTGCAAGGGCTGCCGCAGCGACTGCCCGGTGGGCGTCGACATGGCCACGTACAAGGCCGAGTTCCTGCACCACCACTACGAGGGCCGGCGGCGGCCCGCCGCGCACTACGCGATGGGCCGGCTGCCGCGCTGGCTCCGGGCCGCCGCGCCCTTCGCGGGTGCGCTGAACGCGGCGGTACGGCTGCCGGGAGCCGCCGCGCTGGCCAAGCGGCTGGGCGGGATCGCCCCGGAGCGCTCGATCCCGCGCCTGGCGCCGCAGACGTTCACCCGGTGGCTGCGGCGGCAGCGGCGCGAGCGCCCGAACGACCCGGCGGTGGTGCTGTGGCCGGACACCTTCACGGAGTACCTGTCGCCGTCGGTGGGGAAGGCGGCGGTACGGGTCCTGGACGCGGCCGGCGTCCCGCACACGCTGCCGCCGGGCGGGGTGTGCTGCGGCCTCACGTACGTCTCCACCGGCCAGCTCGACCAGGCCCGCGCCGTCATGCGCCGCACCCTGGACCGGATGGAACCGCTGCTCGACCAGGCCCTGCCGGTGGTCGTCCTGGAACCGAGCTGCGCCGCCGCGCTCAAGACCGACCTGCCGGAACTCCTCGCGGACGACCCCCGCGCGGCCCGACTCGCCGCGTCCGTAAGGACGTTCGCCCAGACCCTGGAGGAGTGCGCCCCCAACTGGCAGCCGCCCGAGGTCAACCGCCCGGTCGCGGGTCAGACCCACTGCCACCAGCACGCGGTCCTCGGCGACGCGGCGGAACGCCGTCTGCGCGAACGGGCGGGCCTCACGGGCGAGTTGAGCGGCGGCTGCTGCGGCCTGGCGGGCAACTTCGGTTTCGAGAAGGGCCACTACGACGTCTCGGTGGCGTGCGCGGAGGACCAACTGCTCCCGGCGGTCCGGGCGGCGGAGGAGGGTACGGAACTCCTGGCGGACGGCTACTCGTGCCGTACCCAACTCGACCAACTGGCGACGGGCGGCGCCCGGCACCTGGCGGAGGTCCTGGCGGAGGCGCTGGAGCCGACGGCGCCGGCAAGTGCCGCGCGCCGCGAGACGGACGGAACGGTGTGACGCGGGTCACCGGGTGAGCGCCGGCGCCCGGGGCCGGGGCCGGGGCCGGTACGCCGCTTACCGTAGGGAGCAGGCGCGGTGAACGGCGTGTTTCCGAGTGCAGTATGTTAGATCCCGCAGTCCATTGTGCTGCCCTAAATGATCTCGACCCCCATTGATCCGGAGGAGGTTCCCCGTGGATGAGCCGCGTACCGCAGCCGTCGGTGTCGCCGTCTCCGCACCCGAGGCCGCGGGGGCGGCCGCCGGGGCCCCGGCGGAGAGCGGGCGGCGGGCGCTCGGGCCCGTCGCGCTCGTCCTCGGGGGCGTCGTCTCCGTGCAGTTCGGTGCCGCCATCGCCGTACTGCTGATGCCGCGCGCCGGGGCCGTCGGCGTGGTGACGCTGCGGCTCGTGCTCGCCGCCGTCGTGCTGCTCGTGGTCTGCCGGCCCAAGGTCCGTGGCCACTCGCGCGCCGACTGGGGCACGGTGCTGGTCTTCGGTGGCGTCCTGGCGACGATGAACCTCCTCTTCTACCAGGCCGCCGACCGCATCCCGCTGGGCGCCGCCGTGACCCTGGAAGTCCTCGGCCCCCTCACCCTCTCCGTGATCGCCTCCCGCAGGCTCGGCAATCTCCTGTGGGCCGGGCTCGCGCTCGCCGGTGTGGTGCTGCTCAGTGGCGGCGGGTTCGACCGGCTCGATCCGGTGGGCGCGGCGTTCGCCGTCGGGGCCGGTGCGATGTGGGCCACGTACATCGTCTTCAGCGCCCGGACCGGGCAGCGCTTCCCGCAGGCCGACGGGCTGGCGCTCGCCATGGCCTTCGGCGCGGTGCTGACCCTGCCGCTGGGCATCATGGAGGCCGGCTCGAAGCTGATCGTGCCGTCCACGGTCGGGCTGGCCGTCGCGGTCGCGCTGCTGTCGTCGGTCCTGCCGTACACCCTGGAACTGCTCGCCCTGCGGCGGCTGCCCGCGCCGACGTTCGCGATCCTGATGAGTATCGAACCGGCCGTCGCCGCCATGGCCGGCTTCTTCCTCCTGAGCCAGGGCCTCTCCTTCACCGACGCGCTGGCGATCACGCTGGTCATCGCGGCCAGCATGGGCGCGGTCCGGACGCAGGCGGGCAGGAGGCGCAAGGAGGAGCGGCGCCTCGCGGATCTGAAGGATCGGAAGGACTCGAATACGGCCCTCGCCGACCTCAAGGAGTAAAGCAAGCACGCTTGCTTGTTTCTACGCGCGCTGCCATGCTCCGGGACACGTACGACGCCGTGTCCCGAGAGCCCGATCGGAGCGCATTCCGTGTCCGACCCTGCCGCGCCCCTCCTCGACGATCTGCGCAGCGAGAGCGAGGAAGTCGACCGGCTCGTAGCCGAGTTGGACGACAGGAGCTGGTCGCTCCCGACCCCGGCGCCCGGCTGGACCGTCGCCCACCAGATCGCCCATCTCGCCTGGACCGACAGCGCGTCCCTCCTCGCCGTGACCGACGAGGCCGCCTTCGCCGACGAGGCCGCGAAGGCGCTCGCCGCCCCCGACTCCTTCGTGGACGAGGGCGCCGGGGCCGGCGCCGTACTGCCGCCCCACCAGCTCCTCACCCACTGGCGCGAGGGCCGCGAACAGGTCCAGCGGGCGCTGCGCTCCGCGCCCGCCGGTGCGCGTTTCCCCTGGTACGGGCCGCCGATGAGCGCGCCGTCGATGGCGACCGCGCGGCTGATGGAGACCTGGGCGCACGGCCAGGACATCGCGGACGCCCTCGGTGTACGGCGCGAGCCGACCGCGCGGCTGCGGCATGTGGCGTGGATCGGCGTACGGGCCCGTGACTACGCCTACTTCGTCCGTGGCGAGCAGCCGCCCGCCATGCCCTTCCGGGTGGAACTCACTTCTCCTGATGGGGAGTTGTGGACGTACGGCCCCGAGGACGCCGACCAGCGCGTCACCGGGCCCGTCCTCGACTTCTGTCTGCTCGTGACCCAGCGCGCCCACCGCGCGGACCTCGCCGTACGGGCCGAGGGTGCGGACGCCGACCGGTGGCTGGACATCGCGCAGGCCTTCGCGGGCCCCGCCGGCCCCGGGCGGGCGGCGAAGGGGACCGGGCGATGAGCGCCCGCCCGCGTACCTCCGAAGTGCTGCGGATCGGCAACGCCTCCGGCTTCTACGGTGACCGCTTCGACGCGCTGCGCGAGATGCTCACCGGCGGCCCCCTCGACGTCGTCACCGGCGACTACCTCGCCGAGCTGACCATGCTCATCCTCGGCCGTGACCGGCTGAAGAACCCCAGGTCCGGCTACGCCAAGACCTTCCTGCGGCAGTTGGAGGAAGGGCTCGGGCTCGCGCACGAACGCGGCGTGAAGATCGTCGCCAACGCGGGCGGCCTGAACCCGGCCGCGCTCGCCACCGCCGTACGCGAACTCGCCGAGCGCGTCGGCGTCCCCGTGCGCGTCGCGCACGTCGAGGGCGACGACCTGCTGACGGCCGGCCGCGCGTGGGGAGAGGGCGTGCTCACCGCCAACGCCTACCTCGGCGGCGCCGGTATCGCGGAGTGCCTTCGGGCAGGCGCCGACGTGGTGGTGACCGGACGCGTCACGGACGCGGCCCTGGTCACCGGACCCGCCGCCGCCCACTTCGGCTGGGGCACCGATGATCCCCGCGACCTCGACGCGCTCGCGGGCGCGGTCGTCGCCGGGCACGTCCTGGAGTGCGGCACCCAGGCCACGGGCGGCAACTACGCCTTCTTCACCGACCACGACGCGCACGCCGACCACGACGCCCAAGCCGACCGCGCCACACGCACCTTCCGCCGCCCCGGCTTCCCGCTCGCCGAAATCCACGCCGACGGCTCCGCCGTCATCACCAAGCACCCCGGCACCGGCGGGATCGTCGACATCGGCACCGTCACCGCGCAGTTGCTGTACGAGACCGGGGGAGCCCGTTACGCGGGGCCCGACGTGACGGCCAGGCTCGACAGCGTCCGGCTCACCCAGGACGGCCCGGACCGGGTCAGGCTCGCAGGCGTACGCGGCGAGGCGCCGCCCCCCACGCTCAAGGTCGGGCTGAACCGGATCGGCGGCTGGCGCAACGAGATCGTGTTCGTGCTCACCGGACTCGACATCGACGCGAAGGCGCGGCTGGTGCGCGAGCAGGTCGCGGACGCGTTCGGGCGCGCCGACCGGGCCCCGGATCAGGTCCGTTGGGAGCTGGCCCGCACCGATCGCGCGGACGCGGACACCGAGGAGACGGCAAGTGCCCTGCTGCGGCTGGTCGTTCGCGACAGCGACCCCGACGCCGTCGGCCGGGCGGTCAGCGGCGCCGCCGTCGAGCTGGCGCTGGGCAGTTACCCCGGTTTCCATGTCACCGCACCGCCCGGCAAGGGCGCGCCGTACGGCGTCTTCGAGGCGGCGTACGTGGACGTGGCCGACGTCCCGCACACGGCCGTGCTGCCCGACGGTGTGCGGATCAGTGCGCCGAATTCCCTACACACGAGGGCACTTGAGCCCGTCCCCGAACCCCCGCTCCCCGCCCCGCTTCCCGCCGGACCCACCCGCCGCGCCCCCCTCGGTCTGGTCGCGGGCGCCCGCAGCGGCGACAAGGGCGGGGACGCCAACGTCGGTGTCTGGGTGCGCACGGACGACGCCTGGCGCTGGCTCGCGCACGAGCTGACCGTCGACCGGTTCCGTCAACTCCTCCCGGAGACGGCCGACTTGCCGGTCACCAGGCATGTCCTGCCCAACCTCAAGGCGCTCAACTTCACCGTCCAGGGCCTCCTCGGCGAGGGCGTCGCCGCCCAGGCCCGCTTCGACCCGCAGGCCAAGGCGCTCGGCGAGTGGCTGCGCTCCCGCCACGCCGACATCCCGGAGGTACTCCTGTGACCGTGTTCCACTCGGCGCTGGACGTCACGTCCCCCGAATACGCCGCGCACCGCGCCGAGATGCTCACCAAGCTCGCCGATCTCGGCACGGAGCACGCCAAGGCGCTGGCCGGCGGCGGCGAGAAGTACGTGGCCCGGCACCGTAAACGCGGAAAGCTCCTCGCCCGCGAACGGGTCGAGCTGCTGCTCGACCCCGACACCCCGTTCCTCGAACTGTCCCCGCTCGCCGCCTGGGGCAGCGACTACCCCGTCGGCGCGTCCATGGTCACCGGCATCGGCGTGGTGGAGGGCGTCGAGTGCGTCATCACCGCCAACGACCCCACCGTGCGCGGCGGCGCCTCCAACCCCTGGACGCTGAAGAAGGCCCTGCGCGCCAACCAGATCGCGTACGAGAACCGGCTGCCGCTCATCAGCCTCGTCGAGTCCGGCGGCGCCGATCTCCCCTCCCAGAAGGAGATCTTCATCCCCGGCGGCGCGCTGTTCCGCGATCTGACGCGGCTCTCCGCCGCCGGGATTCCCACCGTGGCGGTCGTCTTCGGCAACTCGACGGCGGGCGGCGCGTATGTGCCCGGCATGTCCGACCACACCGTGATGATCAAGGAGCGGTCGAAGGTCTTCCTCGGCGGACCGCCGCTCGTGAAGATGGCGACGGGCGAGGAGAGCGACGACGAATCGCTCGGCGGCGCCGAGATGCACGCCCGCCACTCGGGGCTCGCCGACCACTTCGCGGTGGACGAGCCGGACGCGATCCGCCAGGCGCGGCGGATCGTCGCCCGCCTCAACCACCGCAAGGCGCAGCCCGATCCCGGCCTCGCCGAGCCGCCGAAGTACGACGAGGACGAGCTGCTGGGCATCGTCCCCGGCGATCTGAAGATCCCCTTCGACCCGCGCGAGGTGGTGGCGCGGATCGTGGACGGTTCGGACTTCGACGAGTTCAAGCCGCTGTACGGGCCGAGCCTGGTGACGGGCTGGGCGCGGCTGCACGGCTATCCGGTGGGGGTGCTGGCGAACGCGCAGGGTGTGCTGTTCAGCGCCGAGTCGCAGAAGGCCGCGCAGTTCATCCAGCTCGCCAACCAGCGCGACATCCCGCTGATCTTCCTGCACAACACCACCGGCTACATGGTCGGCAAGGAGTACGAGCAGGGCGGCATCATCAAGCACGGGGCGATGATGATCAACGCGGTCGCCAACTCGACCGTGCCGCATCTGTCGGTCCTGATGGGCGCGTCGTACGGCGCCGGGCACTACGGCATGTGCGGCCGGGCCTACGACCCGCGCTTCCTCTTCGCCTGGCCGAGCGCCAAGTCCGCGGTGATGGGGCCGCAGCAACTGGCCGGTGTGCTCTCGATCGTGGCGCGCGCGTCTTCGGCGGCGAAGGGGCTGCCGTACGACGAGGACGGCGACGCGGCGCTGCGCGCGATGGTGGAGGCGCAGATCGAGTCGGAGTCGCTGCCGGCGTTCCTGTCCGGGCGGCTCTACGACGACGGGGTCATCGACCCGCGTGACACCCGCACGGTGCTCGGCCTGTGCCTGTCGGCGGTCCACACGGCGCCGGTCGAGGGCGTACGGGCCGGCTTCGGCGTCTTCCGAATGTGAGGCTTACGTTGATTTCCACTCTTCTTGTAGCGAATCGGGGCGAGATCGCGTGCCGGGTCTTCCGCACCTGCCGGGAGCGGGGCATCGGCACGGTCGCGGTCTTCTCGGACGCGGACGCCGACGCGCTGCACGTACGGGAGGCGGACACGGCGGTACGGCTGCCGGGGTCGGCGCCCGCCGACACGTATCTGCGCGGCGACCTGATCGTGAAGGCGGCCCTCGCGGCGGGCGCGGACGCGGTGCATCCCGGCTACGGATTCCTGTCGGAGAACGCGGAGTTCGCGCGGGCGGTGCTGGACGCCGGGCTGGTGTGGGTGGGGCCGCCGCCGGAGGCGATCGAGGCGATGGCGTCCAAGACGCGGGCGAAGGAGCTGATGGCGTCGGCGGGCGTGCCGCTGCTGGCACCGGTGGACCCGGCCGCCGCGACCGGGGCGGACCTGCCGCTCCTGATCAAGGCGGCGGCGGGCGGTGGCGGCCGGGGTATGCGAGTGGTCCGTGAACTTCCTGCTTTTGCCGCTGAGTTGGCGGCGGCGTCCGCCGAGGCCCGGTCGGCGTTCGGCGACGGCGAGGTCTTCGCGGAGCCGTACGTGGAGCGGGGCCGGCACATCGAGGTCCAGATCCTCGCCGACGCGCACGGCACGGTGTGGGCGCTGGGCACGCGTGACTGCTCCTTGCAGCGGCGCCACCAGAAGGTGATCGAGGAGTCCCCGGCGCCCGGTCTGACGGCGGAGCTGCACGCGACCCTGACGGACGCGGCGGTCGCGGCGGCGCGAGCGGTGGAGTACCGGGGCGCGGGCACGGTCGAGTTCCTGATCTCACCGGCGGGCCGCGCGTACTTCCTGGAGATGAACACCCGCCTCCAGGTCGAACACCCTGTGACCGAGGAGGTGTTCGGCCTCGACCTGGTGGCGCTCCAACTCGCCCTGGCGGAGGGCGCGAAGCTCCCCCCGGAGCCCCCCGCCGCCCACGGCCACGCGGTGGAGGCCCGCCTGTACGCGGAGGACCCGGGGCAGGGGTGGGCACCGCAGCCGGGGCGGGTGCACGCGCTGGCGGTGCGGGGACCCGCCCTCGCCGCGCGAGGGGACCAACCCCGTCTCCGCGTCGACGCCGGGTACGGGCCCGGTGACGGAGTGGGGGTGCACTACGACTCCATGCTCGCCAAGGTCGTCGCCTGGGCGCCCACCCGGGCCGAGGCCGTGCGGGCGTTGGCCGACGCGCTGCGGCGGGCAAGGGTCCACGGGCCGGTCACCAACCGCGAACTGCTCGTACGGTCCCTGCGGCACCCGGAGTTCACCGGCGGGCAGGCCGACACCGGGTTCTACGACCGGCACCTGACCGCGCTCACGCAGCCGGAGCCGGGCGGCGACGACGACGGGCGGCACGCCGCCCTCGCCGCCGCGCTCGCCGACGCCGTCCGGCGCGGGCACCGCGTCGGCGGCTGGCGGAACCTCCCCTCGCAGCCGCAGACCAAGACGTACGGCGAGTACGAGGTGCGCTACCACCGCACCCGCGACGGGTTCCACGTCGAGGACGACGCGGTGCGCGCCGTCGCCGTCTCGCCCCACCGCGTCAGCCTCGAAGTCGACGGCGTGCTGCGGCACTTCGACGTGACGGAGTACGAGGAGTACGGGGGCGACCACGTCTACGTGGACGGCCCCACCGCCTCGTACCGCCTCCGAGCCCACCCCCGCTTCACCGACCCCCGCACCGCCACCGCGCCCGGTTCGCTGCTCGCGCCCATGCCCGGCACCGTCGTACGGATCGCCGACGGGATCGGCGAGGGCAGCGCCGTCACCGCCGGGCAGCCGCTCATCTGGCTGGAGGCCATGAAGATGGAGCACCGCATCGTCTCTCCCGCCTCCGGCACGCTCACCGCGCTCCACGCCGCCCCCGGCAGCCAGGTCGAGGTCGGCGCGCTCCTCGCCGTAGTCAGCGACTCCGCACAGACCGAGGCGCAGCCCGACACCGCACAGCCCGGCACCTCGCAGCCCGACACCTCACAGGGGGACTCATGAGCATCGTCGAAACGCAGGAACACCAGGACCTCCGCGCCGCCGTCGCCGCCCTCGGCCGCCGCCACGGGCGCGCCTTCGACCGCGAGACGCTGTGGAGCGAGGCGGGCAAGCTCGGCTATCTCGGCGTCAACCTGCCCGAGGAGTACGGCGGCGGAGGCAGCGGCCTCGCCGAACTCTCCATCGTCCTCGAAGAGTTGGGCGCCGCCGGCTGCCCTCTGCTCCTCATGGTCGTGTCGCCCGCCATCTGCGGCACCGTCATCGCCCGCTTCGGCACCGAGGCACAGAAACGCGCATGGCTCCCCGGCCTCGCCGACGGCTCCCGCACGATGGCCTTCGGCATCACCGAACCCGACGCCGGATCCAACTCGCACCGCATCACCACCACCGCCCGCAAAGCCGCCGAGAGCGACGGCGGCGGCTGGATACTCAACGGCCGCAAAGTCTTCGTCTCCGGCGTCGACATCACCGACGCCACCCTCGTCGTCGGCCGCACCGAGGACGCCAGGACCGGCTCACTCAAGCCGTGCCTCTTCATCGTCCCGCGCGACGCGCAGGGCTTTCACCGCTCCCAGATCGACATGGAACTCCAGGCGGTGGAGAAGCAGTTCGAGCTGGTGCTGGACGATGTACGGCTCCCCGCCGACGCCCTCGTCGGCGACGAGGACGCCGGGCTGCTCCAGCTCTTCGCCGGACTCAACCCCGAGCGCGTCATGACCGCCGCCTTCGCCCTCGGCATGGGCCGGTACGCGCTCGACAAGGCCGTCGACTACGCCAAGACCCGCCAGGTCTGGCAGCAGCCGATCGGCGCGCATCAGGCCATCGCGCACCCGCTCGCCCAGGCCCACATCGAGATCGAACTCGCCCGGCTGATGATGCGCAAGGCCGCGCACCTGTACGACGCGGGCGACGACGCGGGCGCGGGCGAGGCGGCGAACATGGCCAAGTACGCGGCGGGGGAGGCCTGCGTACGCGCCGTCGACCAGGCCGTACACACCCTCGGCGGCAACGGGCTCACCCGCGAGTACGGCCTGGCGTCCCTGATCACCGCGTCACGCGTGGCCCGTATCGCACCCGTGAGCCGCGAAATGATCCTGAACTACGTATCCCACCAGTCCCTGGGTCTCCCCAAATCGTACTGAGACACGCCATTCTGTGCGTCCACGCGTTCTCGCGTCCGTACGTCCACGCGCCGAAGGGGCTCTCGTCATGGTGATCTTTCACAGCGAGTACGCGAACATCGAAGCGGTCGACCGGCCCATCCACGAGGCGGTCCTCGGCCGCGCGGCCGAGTTCGGCGACGCCGTCGCCCTCGTGGACGGTACGGACAGCGGCACCACCGTCACCTACGCCCAACTGGACGTCTTCCACCGCCGTATCGCCGCCGCTCTCACCGAGGCCGGCCTGCGCAAGGGCGACGTACTGGCCCTGCACAGCCCCAACTCCGTCGCGTATCCGGTCGCGTTCTACGGAGCCACCCGCGCGGGCGCCTCCGTCACCACCGTCCACCCGCTGTCCACCGCCGAGGAGTTCGCGAAGCAGCTCCGTGACTCCTCGGCCCGCTGGATCGTCACGGTCTCGCCGCTGCTCGAAGTCGCCCGCAGATCAGCCGAGTTGGTGGGCGGCATCCAGGAGACCTTCGTCTGCGACCGGGCACCGGGCCACCGTTCGGTCCTGGACATGATCGCCACGGAGCCGACCGCGACCCCCGGCACCGAGACCGACGTCGAGATCGACCCGGCCGAGGACATCGCGGCGCTGCCCTACTCCTCCGGCACCACCGGCACCCCCAAGGGCGTCATGCTGACGCACCGCTCCATCGCCACCAATCTCGCGCAGCTCGACCCCGTCATCCCGATGCGCCCCGGCGACCGCATCCTCGCCGTGCTTCCCTTCTTTCACATCTACGGCCTTACGGCCCTGATGAACGCCCCGCTGCGCACCGGCGCCACCGTCGTCGTACTGCCGCGCTTCGACCTCGACCAGTTCCTCGGCGCGATCGAGAAGCACCGCATCAACGGCCTGTACGTCGCCCCGCCGATCGTCCTCGCGCTCGCCAAGCACCCGGCCGTCGCCCGCTACGACCTGTCCTCGCTCGACTACATCGTCTGCTCCGCCGCACCCCTCGACTCCCGCCTCGCCGAAGCCTGTTCGGCCCGCCTGGGCCTGCCGCCCGTCCGCCAGGCGTACGGCATGACCGAGCTGTCACCGGGCACGCACGTGGTCCCGCTGGACGTCGACAACCCGCCCGCCGGGGCGGTGGGGAAGCTCCTCCCCAGCACCGAGATGCGCATCGTCTCGCTCGACGACCCCGGCACGGACGCCCCCGAAGGCGCGACCGGCGAAGTCCTCATCCGCGGGCCGCAGGTCATGAAGGGCTACCTCGGCCAGCCCGAGGAGACGGCCCACATGATCGACACCGACGGCTGGGTGCACACCGGTGACGTCGGCCGTGTCGACGCCGACGGCTGGCTGTTCGTGGTCGACCGGGTAAAGGAGCTGATCAAGTACAAGGGCTTCCAGGTCGCCCCGGCCGACCTCGAAGCGCTGCTGCTGACGCACGAGTCGATAGCCGACGCGGCGGTGATCGGCGTGTACGACGAGGACGGGAACGAGATCCCGAAGGCGTACGTCGTCCGCCAGCCCACGGCCCCCGGACTCACCGAGGCGGACGTCATGGCCTACGTCGCCGAACACGTCGCCCCGCACAAGAAGGTCCGCCGGGTCGAGTTCATCGGGGGCGTCCCACGGGCGGTGTCGGGCAAGATCCTCAGGCGCGAACTGCGCGACCGCGAAAGGGAGTCGGAGCCGGAGACGACGTGACGCCGCCGCCCGGCCCCACTCACCTCCCCGGTACGTCGCCGAGGGCGGTACGGCTGCGCGTGTTGGCGTCCGCGACGCGGGCGCTGAGCAGTTCGGCCGGGGTCAGTGGCCGGACGCGGGCGGGGTCGGCGTCCCACTCGCGGCCGCCGGCGAGCGGGCGGAGCTGGTAGTACGGGCCCTGGCGGGCCATGACGACGCCGACCCGGTCGCGGGCCGGGTCGTGGACGGTGTCCCCGATGCGGATCCCGACGGGCGGTACGGGCGGTACCGGCGACACGGGCGGTACGGGCGGCGCGGGCGGCGAGGCATCCCTCACCGGCCGCGTACCGTCTGTCACCGTCCGGCCCCGTCCACGATCACGGCGGCGAGCGCCAGCGCCACCGGCGCGGAGCAGACGCCGAGATGGACGAGGGCGTAGCGGGTGGCGCGTCCGGCGTCGCTGTCGTCGGTGACGGGCCAGGGGGTGCGGACGTCCATCGCGGGCAGCTGGATGCCGGCGCTGGTCAGCGCCGCCGCCAGCGCGTCACGCGCCTCGACGGCCTCCTGGATCTTGTCCGGGGCGATGCGCTGCGGGGTACGGCGGGGGAGCGGCGGCTTGGGAGTCGCAGACGTCATGGGGGGTCTCCTTCGGCTCGTTGGCGCGTGATGTCGACGGCCCGGCCGAACGGTCTGAACTACCGTGCGTGACGGGCGCATTACGAGAATGCGCCTGCGGGGGAGCGTCCGGCACCGAGGACGAGGGTGGTTCCCTGGCGCGCGACGCACGTTCCACACCTGCCACGAAGGGGGACGGAAAACGTGTTGGCCGGACGTGGATGAGCTGCGACGATGCCCCTGATTCCGGGGGAGGAATTTGTCCGTCTTCGAGTTCGAGTGCGCCGGGTGCGGCGCCGCGCTGACCGCACCGCTGTCCCAGGTCGCCCTGCCGGTCCACGCCCATCAGAAGTACGGGAACGGTGCGCAGCTCCCGGTGCTCATGGAGCCGGGCACCTTCGCCGTCGACCCGGAGCCCTGGGGGCCGCCGAGGCGGATGTGGGAGGACGTCGATCCGGACGAGGCGGCGGCCCGTGGAATTTACGCGCCGGTCCGCGCGCTGTCCGACGGCGTGACCGGTGCGATAGCCATCGCGCCCGGAGACTCCCGGGGCACCCTGCTGATCCCGGAGGACGGAAGCGCTGCCTGCTGCGGCCTCGGCGGGGGCAGCGGGCCCAACATGCTCTGCGAGGCGTGCGACCTGCCCGTGGCGACCCGGGTCGACGACTGCTCGCTCTGGCAGGTGGTGTGGCTTGCCCCGAACGCGGTACGCCGCCGCCCGGTCGAAGGCGAAGGCGAAGGCACCGACACCGGCACCGGCGACGCACCCCACTCCTGGGCCGAGCTGCTGGCGGCAGACAAGCGCACGCCCCCGTTGGAGTCGATCCCCCGCTGGGGAGACCGGTCGGGGACGTACCACTTCTGGTCATGGAGCCCGCGGTGGGAAGCGGCAGTCGGCCGGGCGCTCGCGCACCTGCTGGTGGCCTCGCGAGGCGGGCCGGTGACCGTCCCGCACGGCGGCCTGGCCGAGGAGGTGTTCCAACCCGCCCTCGACGCCCTGCTCCCCGCGGGCGCGACGCCGCGCCGCGCCGTCCTGGCCGGACCTGGACTGCCCGTTCCCGCCCCGCACGCCGACATCCTCCTGGTGCCGACCCATCCGCAGACGGCGGAGTTCTGGACCCCCGGCGGCGACCTGGCCACCTCCGCGTACTCGGTGCCGTTGCCCTTCGGGGTGTGGCTGTGGCTGGCCTTCCCCCGACCGCACCTGCCGATCCCCGCGTCCGGCGTCATGCCGCCCGGAACCCTCCGCGACGACCCGCCCCCGCCGCGCGCCCGTCACCGGTTCTGGGCTGATGAGCGCGTCTTCCGGGACACCCTGTTCCGGCTCCCGGCCGTCAGGGACGACCCGTGGCTGCGGGAGATCACAAGCCGGCGGTGGTGAGGATCCGATACATCCGAGGGAGCGGCAGCGCGGAGTTGGCGGCGGCGTCGTGGACGACCTCGGGGGCCGGGTCCGACAGCAACTGGTCCAGCAGTGCTTCCGTGACGTTGGGGTGCCGGCCGACCCCACGGCGTACGAAAGGCTCGGCAGCGGCGGCGAGTTGCCGGAGGGCCGGCACGGGCAGTTCCGGGTCCCGCAGAGCGAGGTAACGCACGTGGGGGTCCGGTTCGTCCACGAACGTGCGCAGCGCCTCACGAGGGAAGTGGGGGTGTTCCACGAGAGTCGGTCGGATGTGGCGTACGTCGCCATGGGCGCGGAGCAGCCGTTCCAGAACTTCCGGCGGTGCGTCCGGCCGACGGGCGGCGGCACGGCGGACCCTGAGATCCGGGTCGTTGTCCAGTTGCCGCCACGCCTCTGCCGGCAGGTCGTGGCACGAGGCCAGGACCCGCCGGAATATCGAGTGCGGGCTGTGCAGGTAGGTCAGCCGCTCGTCGAGGGGCGCCTCGCGCAGCCAGTCCGGTTCGGCGAAATTCCAGCTCAGAGCCACGTACGCGTCGACGTTTCCGTCCGCGTCCTCGGCCGCTACGAGCGCGTACAGCCGATCCCGGGTCTCGGCGTCCACATGCCGACTCTGCGCCACCGAGACGCGCACCATCGGGTCCTCGCAGTCCAGCAGCCGGGCAACCATCTCGGCCGAGAGGTGCGGATTTCCCGCGACTGCCTGAACGACCTCCTCGTCCGCACTCCCCATGAGCTGTGCGAACTGGTCCGACGTGAGCGGGACATGGCGTGCCACGTTGACGCGCACGGCAGGGTCGGCGAGACAACGGGCCCTCCACTCGGGCGGGACACCCGGTCGCTCGTGCTCGGTGGCGACGGCACGGACGTGCGGATCCGGGTCGGCGAGCAGTCCCGCCTGCACGTCGAGAGGCCGCTTGTACCAGGCTCGCGCGACTGCCGCGCGCAGAGCGGGAGTTGGCGCGACGACCAGTGCTGTCCGGGGGCGGCCGTACGCCTCCTCAAGGTCCTCGACGCCGACGTGCGTTCCGCGGGCCACGGAGTCCCTGACGTAGTCCCCGAACGCGTCACGGACAGCGGGGTCGGGATGCTCGGCGATCCTGCGGCGCATCGCCGGGGAGACCCGGTCCCCGTGAAGGCTCACCGCGGTGTCGCCGTCGCCGTGCGCCAGCAGAGCCTCTACCACGGCGTCCGCCAGCCTCTCGCGACGCCAAGAAATCTCATCTCGGCCCGCCGCGTGTGCGGCCAGGCGCACCAGAACGTCCTCAGGAGCCGTCGGATTCCTGCCCAGCCCGGACAGTTGGGGATGAAGGACGTTCGTCATTCGCCCAATTTAGACTCAGGGGCTACGGGGACGCTCCCGCCGCAAGCCCCGGCGGCGGTACGCCGACCGGGGCTGCGACTCGGACACCTACCGGTGCCCGCTGTGGAAGCGTCAGTAGACCTCTACCCCGTACCAGGACAACGCCTCGTTGACCGGCTGGAAGTAGCTGTAGCACGTGGAACTGTTGGTGCCCGAGAGAATGCCGAGGGCCGCGGTGCCGGCGTACAGCGGGCCTCCGCTGTCACCGCCGTTGCGGTCGATGCAGGCCACGTCCATGCCCTTGACGGTCACCCCGCTGGTGTAATTCACCGTCTGGTTCTTGGCCCCGACGGAGTTGCACAGGTTGCCGGTGCGGTAGCCGCTGGCGCACACGTACTCGCCGACGCGGCTGTCCCGGGAGTAGCTGATGTCCTGGGTCCCGCCCCCCGCGGTCTCGACGTTGCCGTAGTAGTCGACCTGGGTGTCGTTGTTCTGCCGGATGAGGCCGAAGTCATTACCGGTACTGCCGTAGTTGGAGCCCGTGGTGTACCCGATGTAGAGGCCGTTGGACTTGTACCAGTCGGCCGACGACCAGTCTCTCGTGCAGTGCCCGGCGGTGAGGATGGACTTCTTGCTGCCGTCGGTCTTGCTGCGCACGCTGAATCCGTACGAGCACGAGCTGGCGATGTTCTGGATGTAGTCGCCACCGTTGATGGGCGATCCGGCGCTCTGCGTGATCTCGCCGCCGATGCGCTCGATCTTCGCGGCGTCGCCGTGCGCCGCTATGGCGCCCTCCAGCGCGGCGTAGTCCGCGCCGCTCACCGTGCTGTCCGCCCGGACGATGACCTGGTTGGCGAGCACGTCAACTCCCCAGCTGGTGCCGGGAGTCGTGAACGTGTCGTCCAGCTTCTGCTGGATGGCGTCCAGGTGGGCCGTGTCGTACGTCACCCGCTCGGCGACACCGCCCGCCTCGTTCACCGTCCGCGCGGCCGCGTCGTCGGTGACCGTGACGACGAAGCGGTCCTCGTCGGAGTCGACGTAGAACCCGCCGGTACGGGACTCCCCGAGGCTCTCGGTCAGGGCCTCCACCTGCTCGCCGCTGGGCCCCGCCGACACCGGTACGTCGTCCACCGCCGCGTCGGCGGGCTGAGCGCCCGCGTTCGACGCGGGCAGCAGGACACCGACCACCAGCGCGGCGACCGCCATGGTCCTGGCGACCGTCACCGCGGGTCTTCTGCTTCTCGTGACCATCATTCCTCCACCGTTTCCCCATCGATCGGTCGATGAGGTGAAGGAAGTTGATCACCCGGAGTTGATGACTCCGCAACGGACGGATGAATACCGCCTGGTCCGCGACTTGGTCAGCTCTGGCCAGCTCTGGTCGGTCCTGGTCAGTCCTGGTCCGCGATGTCCTCGCGAAGACCGTCGGAGAACTCCCACCACGACAGAGCCAGCCAATCGCCGTTGACGAAGGCGTCGACAGCCGAACCGCGCCCCTGGACAGTCACGGTCGTTCCGGGCGGGTAGACGGTGCCGGACAGTCCCGGTGCGGAGACAAGCAAAGTTCCCAGTCGCTGAGCAGACATGTTTCGCCGACCTCTCCATTTCATGGTACGGCGCCGGGTGTATTCACCGGAGAGTACCGACTTGCCTCATCGGGCAGGGCGGAGAACCATGAGATATGGGTCACGCGGGGAAATCACACACGCATAGCCGAACGAAAGGTGGCAGCCATGAAGGCCGTCGTATACAAGGGACCTTTCGACGTCGCTGTCGAAGATGTTGAAAAGCCCAGCATCCAGCATCCGAACGATGTGATCGTCCGGATCAGCACCACCGCGATCTGCGGCTCGGACCTGCACATGTACGAGGGCCGTACGGCTGCCGAGCCCGGCATCGTCTTCGGCCACGAGAACATGGGAATCATCGACGAAATCGGCCAGGGCGTCACCGGCCTCAAGAAGGGCGACCGTGTGGTCATGCCCTTCAACGTCGCCTGCGGGTTCTGCACCAACTGCGTCGACGGATTCACCGCATTCTGTACGACCGTCAATCCCGGTTTCGCCGGCGGTGCCTACGGCTACGTCGCCATGGGCCCCTGGAAGGGCGGCCAGGCCGAATACCTGCGCGTCCCCTACGCCGACTTCAACTGCCTGAAGCTGCCGCCGGGACAGGAGCACGAGCGCGATTTCATATTGCTCGCGGATATCTTCCCCACCGGCTATCACGGCTGCGAACTCGCCGACGTCCGCCCCGGCGAGAGCGTCGCGGTGTACGGCGCCGGGCCGGTCGGACTGATGGCCGCCTACTCGGCCCTGCTGCGCGGCGCGAGGAAGGTCTTCGTCGTGGACCGGGTCGCCGAGCGGCTCCAGAAGGCCGAGGAGATAGGCGCGATCCCGATCAACTTCGGTGAGGGCGACCCGGTCGAGCAGATCAAGGAACAGACCGAGGGCGTCGGCACGGACAAGGGCATCGACGCCGTCGGCTACCAGGCGAAGACGCAGAGCGCGGGCCACGAGGAGCCGGCGAGCGTCCTGAACTCCCTCGTCGGAACGGTCCGCGCCACCGGAGCACTCGGCATCCCGGGCCTCTATGTCCCGGCCGACCCCGGCGGCCCGGACGAGCAGGCCAAGCAGGGCATGCTGCTCGTCGCCATCGGCAAGCTCTTCGAGAAGGGCCTGCGGATGGGCACGGGCCAGTGCAACGTGAAGAGCTACAACCGCTTCCTGCGGGACATGATCATCGACGGCCGGGCGACGCCGAGCTTCGTGGTCTCGCACGAACTCCCCCTGGACCAGGCGGCGTCGGCGTACGACAAGTTCGACAAGCGGATCGAGGGCTACACGAAGGTGATGCTGCACCCGTAGACCGTGTTCCGACCTCGGCGGGGGGCGGTGTGGATGGGGTTGCACCTTCCGTAACGGCATGTGGTCCGCTGGACGTGCGTCCAGGCCCCATGAGGAAAGGTCCCCGCTCGTGCATTCGTCCTTCGTGCCACCCCGCCAGGTCAAGATCGGTGACGCGGCGGCCTTCGCCGGCAGCACGCCGCGGGCGATTCGCCACTACCACGAGATCGGCCTGCTCCCCGAGCCCGAGCGGGGCGCCGACGACCGCCGCCGCTACGGGTACGAGGACATGATCCGCCTGCTCTGGATTCGCAAGATGGCCGACGCCGGGATCGCCCTGGACGACATCCGTGACGCCTTCACCACCGGCACGGCCTCCGCCGTTGCGGACAGCGGAGACGGTATCGCGGGCACCCTGGAGCGGTTGGAGGAAACCCTCGCCGAGCAGGAGGCGGAAGCGCGGCGGCAGCGGACCGCCGTGCAGCGGATGCGCACCGAAGGCAGCCGGATGGGCCTGCTCTCCGACTTCATCACCGACCGCCTCAAGAACCTGCCCGAGGGCTCCCTGCGCCAAGCGGACCTGGACACTCTGCTGGTCACCGAGCGGATCTTCGGCCCGCTCGGCGCGGCCGTCCAGGCCACCCGCTTCATCGTCCTGGCCACGCATCCCACCCTGCGGGAGGACTCCGACCGCATCGATGAGGCCGAGGAAGCACTCGATGACGGCGTGGCCGTCGATGATCCGCGGGTGGCTCAGGTGGCCGCCGAGCGGCACGCCTTCGAAAGTGCCCTGCACGCCGTCATCGAGGAGTCCGGCCTGGAGAAGGACGACGAGGCCCTCTTCGACGTCTGGGACACTTTGCACCCCGCCACCGACGATGACGGCGAGGACGAGGGCGACTCCATGAGCGTGCTCGAAGCCATCGGCAAGATGCCCTACGACTTCTCCCCGGCGCGCCTGCGCTGCATGGAACTGGCCGAAGAACTCCCCGTCCAGGACTCACCCGCTACCTGAAACACGGCCCGGGCGCCTTGCAGCCCTGCGGCAGCTCGTCCGGCTGGTTGTTGCCCGTTTCCCCGACGTGGAGACGCGTCGTGAATTACCGTGCGTGACAGACCTGTTACGAACGCGCGGAGGGCAGCACCATGCCGACGAGACGAGTGGTCACCGGTCGTAGCAGGGAGCCCCGCGCGCGGTTCGCCCAGGAACTGCGCTCACTGCGCGCCGCACGCGGCGACAGCCTGCGACAACTCGGCGAACGGCTGGGCTGGGACTGGTCGTTGTTCGGCAAGATGGAGAAGGGCGAGACGCTGGGCGGCCCGGAGGTCGTCCAGGCGCTCGACACGTATTACGGGACGCCGGGGTTGTTGCTCGCGCTGTGGGAGCTGGCGGTGAGTGACAAGTCGCAGTTCAAGGAGCAGTACCGGCGGTACATGTCTTTGGAAGCGGAGGCGACGAGTCTGTGGCACTTCGCGGTGAGCGTGCTGCCGGGGTTGTTGCAGACGGAGGCGTACGCACGCGAGGTGCTGGGTGCGAGCGGACTCAAGGGAGAAGCGCTTGAGCAGCAGGTTGAGGCGCGGATGGGGCGACGGGAGTTGCTGGAGGGGGACCACGCGCCGCCGTTCCGATCGATCCTCTCGGAGGCGGTGTTGCGGACAGCCTTGCGGGACGTGGGTAAGTGGCGGACGCAATTGGAGTACTTGAGCGAGCTGGCCGAGCGGGGGAACGTGACGCTTCACGTGCTTCCGTTCAGCGCGGGGCTCTATGGCCTGGACAGTACGGCTCTTATGTTCCTGAGACTTCCCGACGGCCATACGGTCGGGTACACCGAGAACGCGTACAGGGGCGAACTCATCGAGGAGAACCAGCCGGTGGATCGGTTGCAACGTGCCTACGATGAGGTGCGCGACTTGGCTCTGTCCCCTACGAAGTCGCGAAAGTTCGTCCTACGCATGTTGGAGGAAGTGCCGTGCGATCCCTTGATCTGACCGCCGTAACCTGGCGTAAGAGCAGTTACAGCAACTCGGACGGTGGCGAGTGCGTCGAGGTTTCCGACGACTTCACCGCCGTCATCCCCGTACGTGACAGCAAGACCCCGCACGGCCCGGTTCTCGCGTTCGACGCGTCCGGCTGGGCTTCGTTCGTCTCGGCTGTAAAGGCTGGGGCCTTGGGCGCCTGACGCCCAGTTGGAGGTTGCACCGTGCGATCCCTCGACCTGAGCGCCGTGACCTGGCGCAAGAGCAGCTACAGCAATCAGGATGGCGGCGAGTGCGTCGAAGTCTCTGACGACTTCGCCAGCGCAGCTCAGTGGCGTAAGAGCAGTTACAGCAACTCGGACGGCGGCCAGTGCGTCGAGGTCTCCGACGACTTCGCGCCCGTCGTCCCCGTACGCGACAGCAAGACCCCGCACGGCCCGGTTCTCGCGTTCGACGCGTCCGGCTGGGCATCCTTCATCTCGGCTGTGAAACATGGCGCGTTGGGCGCCTGACGCGTCAGTTGTACGAGGCGGCGGCCCCGCCTACCCGTGCCCGGTTCACCGGGGTGAGGAAGGCGCGGCCGCAGTCTCGGCGTAGCGCTGGGCCAACTGTGCGAAGGCGTCCTTGAGTTCTGCGGGGCCGACGACCTCGATGTCGGCGTCGAACCTGCCGAGGGCGGCGGCCAGGGCGGGCCATGACCACGAGCCCAGGACGAGTCGGCAGCGGTTCGGCCCGCACTCCTCCACGACTCCGTCGTGGACGTACGGCGCCACGTCGGAGGCGGGCAGGTCGAGGATCACCTCACCGCGGCATGGCCAGTCGCCGGTGCCGTCCGACCCCTGGAACCTGCCGGCGACGAAGGCGGCCACGTCGCCCCCGGGCAGTTCGCGCGGGCTGAAGCGCGGGCCGGTGGGGGTGCGCGGGGTGATCCGGTCGGCGCGGAAGGTGCGCCAGTCCTTGCGGTCGAGGTCCCAGGCAACGAGGTACCAGCGTCCGCCCCAGGTGACGAGGTGGTGGGGTTCCGCCCGGCGCGGTGGAGGTTCGTCGGTGCTGTCGTCGCGGGCGCCCGCCGCCGAGGAGTAGTCGAAGCGCAGCGTCTCGCGGGCGTGGACCGCGGCGCTGAGTGCCATGAGCACCGTGCTGTCGACCTGCGGGGCCGGGCGGGTCGTGGGGCGTTCGACGGCGGTGACGTGGAAGGTGTCGATCCGATGGCGCAGCCGGGCGGGCATGACCTGCCGGACGGTGTTCAGCGCACGGGCGGCGGCTTCCTCGATGCCCGCGCCCGTCGTGGTGGCGATCTGGAGTGCGATGGCCAGGGCGACGGCCTGCTCGTCGTCGAACAGCAACGGGGGCAGCTGGGTGCCCGCGCCTAGCCGGTAGCCGCCGTCAGGGCCCTTGCTCGTCACGATCGGGTAGCCCAGCTCGCGCAGGCGGTCGACGTCGCGGCGCACGGTGCGCGGGCTGATGTCCAGCCGCTCGGCCAGCTGCGCCCCTGGCCAGTCCCGGCGGGTCTGGAGCAGGGAGAGCAGCGACAGGAGCCGCGCGGAGGTCTTCTGCATATCTCCATGGTGCACCGAGAAGCGGCCACACCCTGACCGCTTCTGTTGCGACTGTGGTCACCGAACCGGGCCGGACCGGGACACGTGACCAGCCAGATCCGACCGTGATCACCAGAGGCGAGGAGCCATCATGACCGTCAACGCAGTGACCCACCTGAACTTCCGAGGCGACGCCCACGCGGCGCTGACCTTCTACCAGTCCGTCTTTTCCGGGCACCTGGCCGTCGTCACCTACAAGGACGCCGGGAACGTGCAGGACCCGGCGGAGGCGGACCAGGTGATGTGGGGCCAGGTCGCCGCCGAGAACGGGTTCAAGGTGATGGCGTACGACGTCCCGTCGAGCCAGCCGTGGGACCAGGGCGAGAACGCGTTCTTCCTCTCGCTGCGCGGCGAGACGGCCGAGGAGATCACCGGGTACTGGGAGAAGCTCACCGAGGGCGCGACCGTCCTGCAGCCGCTGAGCCCCGCCCAGTGGGCGCCCCTCTACGGCATGCTCAAGGACCGCTTCGGCGTGACCTGGGTCGTGGACGTCGCTGTCGAGTACAACGCGGGCTGACCACCCCGGCGCGGGCGGCGGCGGTCGGCCGCCGCCGCCCGGTTTCAGCACCCGAGTGCGAAGACATCGAAAACGAGGACACCCTCATGAAGACGCGCGCGCTGGGGCGGACCAGAATCCAGGTCAGCCCCTACTGCCTGGGCACCATGATGTTCGGCCGGACGGGCAATCCCGACCACGGTGAATGCGTGAGGATGGTCCACCGCGCCCTGGACGCGGGGATCAACTTCATCGACACCGCCGACGTGTACGGGCCCGGCGGCGAGTCCGAGGAGATCGTGGGCAAGGCCGTCAAGGGGCGGCGCGATGATGTCGTGCTGGCCACCAAGGTCAACGGCGCGATGGGCAAGGACCCCAATCGCCGGGGCAGCTCCCGGCGCTGGATCGTCACGGAGGTCGAGCACTCGCTGCGCCGCCTGGGCACCGACCACATCGACCTCTACCAGGTCCACCACCCCGACCCGGCGACCGACATCGAGGAGACCCTCTCCGCCCTCACCGACCTCGTCCGCAGCGGCAAGGTCCGTTCCATCGGCTGCTCCAACCTGCCGCCCTCGCAGATCGTCGAGGCGCACTGGGCGGCGGAGCGGCGCGGGCTGGAGCGGTTCCGTACCGAGCAGCCGCCCTACTCGATCCTCAACCGGGCCATCGAGCGCGAGGTGCTGCCGGTCTGCGAGCGCTACGGCATGGGCACCCTGGTCTGGAGCCCGCTGGCCATGGGACTGCTCACCGGCCGCCACCGTAAAGGACGGCCGTCCGACGCACACGCCGCGCGTATGCACTGGGTGCCCCGGCACATGACCGACGAGCGCAAACTGGACGCCGTCGAGCAACTTCTCCCGCTCGCCGAGCAGGCCGGTCTGTCGCTGACCCACATGGCGTTGGCGTTCGCCATCACCCACCCCGGTGTCACCGCGGCCGTCATCGGCCCCCGCACCATGGCCCAGCTCGACGACCTGCTCGCGGGCGCGGCGACCACACTCGATGACGATCTCCTCGACCGGATCGACGCGATCGTCCCGCCGGGTGCGGATGTCGGGCCGCTCGATGTCGCGTACGTGCCCCCGGCCCTCACAGAGCCGGCGCTGCGGCGGCGTCAGGCCGGGGAGCGGGCGGCGGCGAGCGAGGACTGAGCGTGGTACCGGCCTGCCTTATCCCTCATCGTCCTCCTGGTCGGTGGCTTCGTTGGCGCGGTCGATCTCGGCCATGTGGTCCTCCGCCCAGGTCCGCAGCCCCGCGAGCGCGGCTTCGAGGGACAGCCCGAGTCCGGTGAGTCGGTAGAAGACCCGCGGTGGAACGGTCGGTTCGACCCGGCGCGACACCAGCCCGTCGCGGGTCAGGCTTCGCAGCGTCACGGACAGCATCTTCTGCGAGACGCCGGGCATCCGGCGTCTCAGCTCCGCGAAGCGCACTTCGTCCGGGGCGGCATCGGCGAGCGTCTTGACGGCCATGGACGTCCATTTTGTGCCTATGCGGTCCAGCAACTGCCGCGTCGGGCACAGGGGATCGAACAGATCGCCGCGTCCCCCGGGACCGGCGGCCCCGACGCCTCGGGTGGTCACCTGTGGCTCACCACGTTCCCTGAAAGTGCCGTCTAGGCTCCGGCTGGACAGTTACCTATCGTTCTGTGGTCACCAATGGTAACCAGTCTGGAGGAGCCGTCATGTCCACCACTGCCCCACACCGACTCCACCGCATCGCGACGAACGGCGTCCAACTCAACGTCGCCATCGCCGGGGAGGGACCCGCGGTCCTCCTGCTGCACGGCTTCCCGCACACCTGGCAGCTCTGGAGCGGCATCATGGGCCGACTGGCCGGGCAGTACCGGGTCATCGCCCCGGACCTGCGAGGCTTCGGTGCCAGTACGCGTGCCGTCGAGGGGTACGACGCAGGCACCCTCGCCGCCGACGCCGAAGGGCTGCTCGACGCACTCGGCGAGCCCTCGGCAGCGGTGGTCGGCATCGACGCGGGCACCGCCCCCGCCGTCCTGCTCGCGCTGCGCCGGCCCGGCCTCGTCCGGCGCCTGGTCGTGATGGAGGCACTGCTCGGCCGCCTGCCCGGAGCAGAACACGTCGTCGCGGGCGGCGCCCCGTGGTGGTTCGGCTTCCACGCCGTCCCCGGCCTCGCCGAGACTGTCCTGGCCGGCAACGAGGCCCCGTACATCGACTTCTTCCTCGACTCGGGGACGCTCGGGCGAGGAGTGCCCGGCGACATCCGTGCGGCCTTCGTCCACGCGTACACCGGGAGCGAGGCCCTGCGCTGCGCGTTCTCCTACTACCGGGCCCTGCCCACCAGCGCGCAGCAGATCCAGGACGCCGTCGCGACGGCTCGGCTGACCATGCCCACCATGGCCGTCGGCTCCCACCCCGTCGGCACCGGGCTCGAACGCCAGCTCCGTCCCATCGCCGACGACCTGGTCGGACACCATCTCCAGGACTGCGGCCACATCATCCCCCTCGACCGCCCCGACGCATTGTTCGCGCTCCTTGCGCCCTTCCTCTCCGCCGATCTACCGGCCTGAACGGTCGCCTTCTCCCTCCTTGTGCGCGATGCGTCCGTGCGGGCCGCGTTCGCCGAGTAGAGCGCGGGTGCCGTCGGCCCCCTCCACCCACACCGTCCGGGCCCCTGCCGCATGCACCGTGAGGCCGTACCGGTCGACGCTCGGGCGGCCAAGGCTCTCCCACCGGGAGTGAGCCGCCGTGATCTCGTCCCAGAGCCGCCGGGGACCGGCCTGGGTGACGGTGAACCGGTCGGCGTGGTGTCCGTCGTAGTCGACCGTGGC
This sequence comes from Streptomyces sp. NPDC057137, assembly GCF_042670825.1. NCBI lineage: Bacteria > Bacillati > Actinomycetota > Actinomycetes > Kitasatosporales > Streptomycetaceae > Streptomyces > Streptomyces sp. NPDC057137. Next base: position 121,169 of record NZ_JBHUUW010000008.1, read on the forward strand.
CCAGGACGGCCCGGTGCCGTCGGCCACATCGAGCCGTGCGGGAGCGTGCTCGCCGGTCGCGTCCCAGGCGAAACAGGCTCCGGGAACGGTGAGGCCTACGTGGAACTCCGCGTTCAGATCCCCTCCGGCGACGGCCCACGGCGACAACGCCGAGGACGTCACCTGCGCAGGAGGGCCGTCGTCGGGCGCCGTGGTCGACGGGACAGGCTTCCGCATCGGCATGAACGCGGCGAAGGCGTGGAACCGGCCTTCACCGCCGCCGTCCGGTGCCGTCGTCAGTACCAGCGTGCCGTACCCGCCGCACCAGGCGGAGTTCCACGGGGTGACGATGCGGCCGCCCGGTGCTGTCTGTTCCAGCCAGGCCGACGGGATCCGGTCGACGGAGAACGTAGCGATGATCCGCTCGTACGGAGCCCCGGCCGGCCAGCCGACTCCGGCGTCACCACGTACCACCTTCGGCGCGTGGCCGACGGCCTTCAGATTCCGCTCCGCCTCCGCCGCGAGTGTGGGGTCCAACTCGACGGTGGTGACGGCCTGATCGCCGCAGAGGTGACACAGCAGGGCCGCGTTGAACCCGGTGCCCGCGCCCAGTTCGAGAACGCGACGCCCTGCGGACTCCCGGTCCAGGTCCGCCAGAGCGAGCATGCGGAGCACCATGGAGGGCATGGACGCGGACGACGTCGGTACTCCGTCGGTGAGCTGCGTGACGAGCGGCGCGTCGCTGTAGGCAGCGCGCAGCCACTCGTCGGGGGCGGCGGCCCGGTCGCACGGCCGGTAGCCGCCCTCGCCGTCGCGCAGCCAGATGAGAGCCGGGAGGAAGAGATGCCTCGGGACCGCGCGGACCGCGCGGTCGAAGGCGGTCGGCACGGGGCCGATGAATTGGGCCACCTCGGCAAGGAGTTGCTCGGTGAGGTCGGCCGTCGACCGCGCTGGTGTCTGCACTTCACCCACCGTAGGGAACGGCGCCCGGCCCGTGCAGGGGCGCATTGGCGGCCGGGGGTGGGGATAACCCCCGGCCGGATACGGCAACGCGCCCCCTCGTGGCCGCCCCGCACCTCCGGCAGGCTCGTCGTACGGCGTGGACCGCGCCGTAGGAAACGATCACGGGGGCCGGGATGAAGCATGCGCAACGGACGTTGGTGAGCGCGGCAGCCGCCGTCGCGGTGATCGTGGCGGGCACCGCCGCCTCCGCCGCGCCTGCCCAACACGGCGCGGATCGCGGCAAGTTGCAGGAGCGGCTGGACCACGTCGTGGACGTCGGCGCCGTCGGGGCCCTGGCGGAGGTGCGTGACGAACGCGGCGTGTGGCGCGGCACCGGCGGGGTCGCCGAGCTGGGGACGGAGCGTGCCGTGCCCGCCCGAGGCCACTTCCGGGTCGGCAGCATCAGCAAGACGTTCGTCGCCACCGTCGTTCTGCAGCTCGTGGACGAGGGCGAGTTGGGGCTGGACGACACCGTCGAGTCGTGGCTGCCCGGAGTCGTACCGGGCGGCGAAGGCATGACCGTGCGGCAACTGCTGAACCACACCAGCGGGGTGTACGACTACGTCAGCACGCTGCCGATGCCGCCGGGCCAGGAGTTCGTGGCGAACCGGTGGCGGACCTGGACCCCCGACGAGCTGGTGCGGCGCGCGGTGGCCAACCCGCCGTCCGTCGACCCGCCGGGGTCGCGCTACTCGTACTCCAACACCGGCTACCTCCTCCTCGGCCGGATCGTCGAGAAGGCGACCGGCCGCTCGTACGCCGAGGAGATCGAGCAACGGGTCATCGAGCCGCTGCGGTTGCGCGGGACGTCCGTGCCGGGGACGTCCCCGCGCGTTCCCCAGCCGCGTCCCCGCGCCTATCTGCCCGTCGAGCCCGGCGGCACGGCGCACCCCACGGACTACACGGAGATGAATCCGTCCGTGTTCGGCGCGGCCGGCGAGATGATCTCCACGACCCGCGACCTCAACCGCTTCGTCGCCGCGCTGCTCGACGGGAGTCTGGTCCCCGACCACCTGCTGGCGGAGATGAAGAAGCCCGGCGCCGAGGGTGCGACGTACGGGCTCGGGCTGGACTGGTACGACACCACCTGCGGGGTCCGTGTGTACGGCAACGACGGTGACGCCCTGGCGTACCAGGCGTGGTCGTACTCCACGGAGGACGGGCGCCGACAGGCCACGGTCGGGCTCACGTCCGACCGGCCCGCCGACCCGGCCGACGCCGTCCACGCGCTCCTGGACGAAGCCTTCTGCGACTGAGCCGAGCAGGCCGCACAACGGGACCGACCACCGGAACCATGCATGCTCGCTTGATTGATTCGGCGCACGCTGCCACTCTCTGTACCCTCGCGCAGCACACCGGACCGCGCAAGGAAGACGGGAAGACGGAGACCACGTGACGCTCGTCGCGACCGCGCACGAGCGCGGCATCACCACCTTGACCATGGACGTGCCGGCCAAGCGCAACGCCCTGTCGGCGCGGCTCGTCGGGGAGTTGGCCGACGCGCTCACCGGGTGCGCCAAGGATCCGTCCGTACGGGCCGTCGTCCTCAGCCACACCGGCTCCACCTTCTGCGCGGGCGCCGACCTGAAGGAGCCGCCGAATCCGTACACCTTCGTCGCGCTCCTGCGGCAGATCGTGGAGCACCCGAAGCCCGTCGTGGCCCGGGTCACCGGCCATGTCCGGGCCGGGGGCCTGGGGCTGCTCGGGGCCTGCGACATCGTGATCGCGTCCAGCGACTCGGACTTCGCCTTCACCGAGGTACGGATCGGGGTCGCGCCCGCCGTCATCTCGATGCCACTCCTGCCCCGGATGGCGCCGCGCGCCGCCGCCCGTCACTACCTCACCGGTGAGACCTTCGGCGCGGCCGAGGCCGTGACCGACGGGCTCGTCACCGAGGCCGCCGACGACGTGGACACCGCGCTCGCGCCGCTGCTCGACGCGCTGCGCCGGGGCTCACCGCAGGGCCTGGCCGAGTCCAAGAAGCTGCTCAGCGCAGGGGTGTTGGAGACCTTCGACCAGTACGCGGAGGATCTCGTACAGCGCTCGGCGTCCCTCTTCGCCACGGCCGAGGCCCGCGAAGGCATGTCCGCGTTCCTCGAACGGCGGGACGCGGCATGGGTGCGCTAGCCGCGCCCAAGCAGGACCGCAGCCGTGCCACCCGCCGGCGTCTCCTGGAGGCCGCCGTCGCCTGTCTCGCCGAACACGGCTGGGCGGGCTCCACGGTCGCCGTCGTCGCCGAACGCGCCGGGGTGTCGCGTGGCGCCGCGCAGCACCACTTCCCCACCCGCGAGGACCTGTTCACGGCGGCCGTCGAGTACGTCGCCGAGGAACGCTCCTCCGCCCTGCGTGAACTCGCCCCCACCGGGCCCGCCCGCCGCCGCGAAGTGGTCGAGGCGGTCGTCGCGCTCTACACCGGGCCGCTGTTCCGGGCCGCGCTCCATCTGTGGGTCGCCGCGTCCGACGAGGAGCAGCTACGGCCCCGCGTCACCGAACTCGAAGCCCGCGTCGGCCGCGAGGCGCACCGGATGACCGTCGAACTTCTGGGCGCGGACGAGTCGGTGCCCGGCGTACGCGAGACGGTCCAGGGCCTGTTGGACATGGCGCGCGGCCTCGGCCTGGCCACGCTGCTGACGGACGACACCCAGCGGCGCAACAGGGTGGTGGCGCAGTGGGCGAGGATCCTGGACACGGTGCTGGGCTGACGAGGGCGGTGGTGGCGGTGGAGGGTGTGGTCGTGGTCGTCGCGGTCGGGTTCGCGCTGATGGCGGCCGGGATGATCTGGAAGGGGCAGGTGCGCAAGCCGTATCTGCGGGTGCGCGCGCAGGACGTCAAGTACCGGCGGCTGCCCCGCGATCTGCGCCGGTCCGCCGACATGGCGATAGCGTCGGCCCGCCACGCGGCGGCGGCCGACGAACCGGCGATCATCCGGGTGGACGACGTACTGACCGTGGCCGCCGAGCACTTCGGGCACGGAGCCGTCTCCCGTGAATCGGCGGCGGGCGCGCTGCGCGAGCGGTTCGAGCGCAACCGCTGCTACGTGGACTGCGTGACGGACGCGTACGAGAACGAGGGCCGGACGGGCCCGAGTTGAGCCCGTCCGGCGAATCCGTCAGTACTGTTCGGACGACGGTCAGGACGCGATGTCGTCGTACCCCTCGATCTCGCGCGGATCCCGCGTCCCCGGCCCCACATACCGCGCCGACGGCCGCACCAGCCGGCCCGTCCGCTTCTGCTCCAGGATGTGCGCCGACCAGCCCGCCGTACGCGCGCACGTGAACATCGACGTGAACATGTTCGCGGGCACCTCGGCGAAGTCCAGCATGATCGCCGCCCAGAACTCCACGTTCGTCGCCAGCACCCGGTCCGGACGGCGCGCGTGCAGCTCCTCCAGCGCCGCCTTCTCCAGCGCCTCGGCGACCTCGTAACGCGGCGCGTCCAGCTCCTTCGCCGTACGCCGCAGCACGCGGGCACGCGGGTCCTCCGCCCGGTACACGCGGTGGCCGAAGCCCATCAGGCGCTCGCCCTTGTCGAGCGTCTGCTTCACATACGCCGTCGCGTCGCCCATCCGCTCGATCTCCTCGATCATGCCGAGGACGCGCGACGGGGCGCCGCCGTGCAGCGGCCCGGACATGGCGCCGACGGCCCCGGAGAGGGCCGCGGCGACGTCCGCGCCGGTCGAGGCGATGACCCGGGCCGTGAACGTCGACGCGTTCATGCCGTGCTCGGCCGCCGACGTCCAGTACGCGTCGACCGCCTTCACATGCCGCGGGTCGGGCTCACCGCGCCAGCGGATCATGAAGCGCTCGACGACGGAGTCCGCCTTGTCGATCTCGCTCTGCGGCACCATCGGCACGCCCTGGCCGCGCGCCGACTGCGCCACGTACGACAGGGCCATGACGGCGGCCCGCGCCAGCTCGTCGCGCGCCGTCGCCTCGTCGGTGTCGAGGAGCGGTTTGAGGCCCCAGACAGGGGCGAGCATGGCGAGCGCCGACTGCACGTCGACACGGATGTCGCCGGAGTGGACGGGGATGGGGAAGGGCTCGGCGGCCGGCAGCCCGGGATTGAACGCGCCGTCGACGAGCAGGCCCCACACGTTCCCGTAGGACACGCGGCCGACGAGATCCTCGATGTCGACGCCCCGGTAGCGGAGGGCGCCGCCCTCCTTGTCCGGTTCGGCGATCTCCGTCTCGAAAGCGACGACTCCTTCGAGTCCGGGTACGAAATCGGACATCAGGCGGCTCCTCTGGTGTGACGGACGCGGAAGCGTACGGCTGAACCGGACGACGGCTGACGGCCTACGGCCCGTGGTCCGATGTCAGAAGTTGTCGGCGCCGGCCCGGATCCACGGTCGTTCTCGTACGACTCGCGGTCCGGACCGGTCATCCGTTACTCACCGTCCTGCCCAGCCCGGACATCGAATCAACCATGCCGCGGCCCCGGCATGTGCGCGAGGATGGTCGCGTGCCTCACACTCCGCCTCCTGAGAACCCCGATCCGTCCGTCATGCGCGCGCAGTACCGCGCGGCCGCGTTCCTGGAGACCGATCTCGCCGCCACGCCCATGGACCAGTTCGCGAGCTGGTTCAAGGACGCGGTGGCCGGCGGTCTGCACGAGCCGAACGCGATGGTGGTCTCCACCGCGACCCCCGAGGGCCGCCCGTCGTCACGCACCGTGCTGCTCAAGGGGTACGACGAGCGGGGCTTCGTCTTCTTCACCAACTACGGATCCCGCAAGGGGCGCGAGATCGAGGCGAACCCGTACGTCGGGCTCCTCTTCCCCTGGCACGCGCTGGGCCTCCAGGTCGTCGTCACCGGTACGGCGTCCCGCGTCGGCCGTGCGGAGACGGCTGCGTACTTCCGCACCCGCCCGCACGGCTCCCAGCTCGGCGCCTGGGCGAGCGACCAGTCCGCGACGGTCGGCTCGCGGGCGGAACTGCTCGGGCGGTACGAGGAGCTGGCCGCCCGCTACCCGGACGACGAACCGGTGCCGGTGCCGCCGCACTGGGGCGGGATCCGGGTCGTCCCGGAGACGGTCGAGTTCTGGCAGGGGCACGAGAACCGGCTGCACGACCGGCTGCGGTACGTGAAGGAGGCCGCGGGCTGGCGGGTGGAGAGGCTCTGCCCGTAAACGATCACAACGCCCGTAAACGATCACCACGCAGACGACCCGCGTGCTCAGGTTCCTCCGGGGAGGAGCCGGCCGGACTTACCGGCGAGCACGCGGGTCGGGTGACTGCTTGGATTGGGCCGGTGGTTCACCGGCACCGCACGTGTGCGACGACGGGCGTCAGCCCGCAGTCACCTCACTTGTCCGGATTGAAATCACTTCCGAACCACCTCCCTTCTAGTGTGCTCACCACCCTAGGAACCCGTTCCGCGGCCCACAAGTGATTATTTGGATTTCCTCCGCGCAACGATTTCCGGGAACAAGGTGTGTGCTGGGTCACGTTCGAGTTGAATGTTCGTAGGTGTGACCGAGCAGCCGGCAGGGGGTGCCAAGGATGAGTGCTTCCCGTAGTGAGACCACTCGCCCGCCCGGCCCCGACGGGCCGGAATCCGACGGACCGGAATCCGGTGCGGCCGGGGCGGCGGGCCCCGAGGGCGGCCCGGCGGGCGGTCCCGGAGCCGATCTGCTTGCCGCGCTGCTCGACGGGATGGACGCGGCTCTCTGCGCGTTCGACGCCGACGGCGTCATCACGCACTGGAACCGCGAGGCCGAGCGGATACTCGGCTGGTCCGCCGACGAGGCCGTCGGCCGGCGCGGATTCGCCGGCTGGGCCGTGCGCAGCGCCGACGCCGACGAGGTGCACGGGCGGCTGATGTCGGCGATGGGCGTGCCGGGACGGCTGGTGCACGAGTTCGCGCTGCTGCGCAAGGACGGCAGCCGGGTGCTCGTACGGACCCAGTCCGCCGGGGTGCGCGGCGCGGACGGCGGGCCCGCCGGGGTGTACTGCGCGTTCAGCGAGGTGCACGCGCAGATCGATCTGGAGCGGTCCATCGCGCTCAGCGAGGCGCTGTTCGACGACGCGGTGTGGGGCGTGGTCCTGGTCGATGTGGATCTGCGGCCGACCGTCGTGAACGGGCACGCCGCGCGTGCGCTCGGCTCGGGCCGTACGGCTCTGCTCGGGCGGCCCCTGGGCGAGACCGTCGTACAGGGCGTGGAGGAGCTGGAGGGCGCCCTCCAGCACGTACTGGCGGAGGGCGCGCCGCGGGCGCTCGCCGAGCTGTGGGTGACGCTGCGCACGGCGGACGGGGGCCAGCGGCGGCGCTGCTGGCGCAGCGGCTTCCTCCGGCTGGCGTCCCCGCTCGCGGAGGAACCGGTTCCGCTCGGTGTCGGCTGGCTGTTCCAGGACGTCACGGAGGCGAAGCTCGCGGCGCAGGAGGCGGACAAGCTGCGCTTCCGCTCCAGCCAGCTGCACCGCGCGGGGCGGGCCGCGGGCGAGTGCGAGAGCCCGATGGAGGCGGCGACGGTCTGCCTGGACTTCGCGCTCGTGGGCTTCGCCGACCACGCGCTGATCGATCTGGTGCACAGCGCCCCCGCGCACGGTGGTCCGTCCCAGAGCGATACGGGATCCGGTGACCCGCCGACCCGGCTCGTACGGGTGGCGGCGACGCCCGGCGGTTCCGTCGGGCCCTGCCTGCCGGTGACGGCCGGCGGGATACCCGTGCGGTACCGGGAGGGGCACCCGGCCCTCCAGGCGGTGGCCCGCACGGGCTCGGTGCGCGCGAGCGCCCCTTCGGGCGCCTCGACCACCCCGACCTGGTCGGTCTCCCGCCAGTGGCCGCCCGACTCCGTGCACGCGCTCTGCACGGTGCTGCGGAGCCGGGGCAGGACCCTGGGCGTGGTCACTTTCCTGCGAGGCGCCAGCCGTCCGTCGTTCGAACGCCCGGACGCGGTGTACGCGGAGGACGTGACGGCCCGGATGGCGGCCTCGCTGGACCTGCTTCAGTCGGAGCCGAGGCCGGACACGCCCTAGGGGGGTGTCTTGCCGATCTTGCCGGGCTCGCGGTCCCTGGCACGCACGCTCGCCGCGTTGTCGTCGGTCGGCATGGCTCCGCCATGCCTCCCTCCTCCGCCTTGCGATCGCACGCACCAGACCCCGCTCCCTGATCCGGCCTGATCGACAAGACACCCCCTAGGGGGTGCAGCCGGTACCGGCTCCGCGTCGGCTCCGCGCCGGGTCAGTGCCGGTAGAAGATCCGGTCCCCGTACTCCGTCATCAGGCGCCCGTTCCACTCGTGCCCGCCGTCGACGTTCCCCGACCGCAGCATCGGCGGTTCGACGCCGCGCTCGACCAGGCCGCCCGCCGCCGTCGCCACCATCGCCTGCATCAGCGCGCTCGTCACGACGGTCGACGCGGGCGCGAACGGTGCCTCGATGCCGTCCGCCGACAGCTCCGCGTCGCCCACCGCGATCTTGCTGTCGAGGACGATGTCGCAGTGGTCCTTGAGGTAAGTCCCGGACACATGGCGGGACTTCGTCTCCGTCGCGTACGCCACCGACGTCACCCCGATCACCTTCAGGCCCAGCGCCCGCGCGTTCAGCGCCATCTCCACGGGGAGCGCGTTGCGCCCGGAGAGCGAGATGATCACCAGGACGTCGCCGGACTTCGCCGGGCTGGAGTCCAGTACGGCGCTCGCGAGGCCGTCGACCCGCTCCAGCGCGGAGCCGAGCGTCGCGGGCATGACGTCGACGCCCATCACGCCCGGCACGTTGAGAAGGTTCATGAGGGCGAGACCGCCCGCCCGGTAGACGACGTCCTGCGCGGCGAGCGAGGAGTGGCCGGCGCCGAAGGCGAAGACACGGCCGCCGGAGGCCACGGCCTCGGCGATCGCCTTCCCGGCCGCTTCGATGTTCGCGGCCTCCTCGTCGCGTACGCGCTCCAGCAGACCGATCGCGGCGCCGAAGAACTGACCGGCCAGTGTGCTCTCGCTCATCGAGAGACCCTTCCGTAGGGGGCGGAGAAGAGGGCGGAAAAGAGGGCGAAACGGGGGCGGAACAGGGAGGGAACAGGGGCGGGAATGCCTGTGCCGCGGATCACGTTGCGGTCTGGACCTTTACCGTGTCAATACGGCTTCGTCTTCGGCGGCTTCCCGCACGGCACGGTTGTCAGTGCGATGCGTCAGAATTGAGCAGGGGCCAGCGCACGGTTGTTTTCATGTCACAGCATCGAGGGGCACGTATGTCCGGACTGATTGACACCACGGAGATGTATCTCCGCACCATCCTCGAACTCGAAGAGGAAGGTGTGGTCCCCATGCGCGCCCGGATCGCGGAGCGGCTGGATCAGAGCGGGCCCACGGTCAGCCAGACCGTGGCCCGCATGGAGCGGGACGGCCTCGTGCAGGTCGCGGGCGACCGGCATCTGGAGCTGACGGAGGAGGGACGCAGACTGGCGACGCGCGTGATGCGCAAGCACCGCCTCGCCGAGTGTCTGCTCGTCGACGTCATCGGCCTGGAGTGGGAGCAGGTGCACGCGGAGGCCTGCCGCTGGGAGCACGTGATGAGCGAGGCGGTGGAGCGACGGGTGCTGGAGCTGCTGCGGCACCCGACGGAGTCGCCGTACGGGAATCCGATCCCGGGCCTGGAGGAGCTGGGCGAGACGAGCATCGCGGACCCGTTCCTCGACGGGAGCATGGTCAGCCTGGCCGACCTGGACCCGGGCACCGAGGGCAAGACCGTCGTGGTGCGGCGGATCGGCGAGCCGATCCAGACCGACGCCCAGCTGATGTACACGCTGCGACGGGCGGGCGTGCAGCCCGGCTCCGTGGTGAGCGTGACGGAGTCGCCGGTCGGCGGGGTGCTCGTGGGCAGCAGCGGTGAGGCCGCGGAGCTGGACTCGGAGGTCGCCTCGCACGTCTTCGTCGCCAAGCGCTGACCAGGCGCCGACCAGGCGCTGACCTCGCGCCGACCTTCTTGTACTGACGTCCCTCCGGGGTCCCGGACACCGGTTCCGGGACCCGGGGAGTCGGCCCGATCCGGACTGTCGCGCCGCTCAGGCATGGCCGTCGGCGGCTGCGGAGAGTATTCCTTCGACGACGGAGAATACGAATTCCCGGCGGAATGGCAGCGCCCGGGCGATTCGCGTGCCAGGCTGGCTCGGGGGCATATGACCTGAGGGCAGCGGTCGCGGACCTCGTCCCGCGGCCGAGGAGGGAGCGGGGCTGTGCGCCTGATGCTTGTCGCTGTGCCTGTGATGCCCACGGTGTCTGTGGTGTCCGGGGTGGTGTCCGCGGTGTCCGGGGCGCCTGCCTCGGCCGATGTTCCGCACGCCTTGCCGCACGTCTCGCCGCCCGCCTCGCACGGTAAGGGCCCCGGCGCTGTGCGGCGCCGGGGCCTGTCCTCCCCTGTTCCGACCCGGAGCCCCGAGCTCCCAGGGTCGGTCCCCACGGACCCTCATCCCCGAGTGATCCGCCTCCCGCAGAAGATCTCCCCTCAGGCGCTTCGGCCAACCCTTGACCACGGTCACTCGAACGAGCGGTGTTGCGCGCGGGAAGCAAGTTTTCGAATGGGAGTTCGATAGCCTGAGGGTGTCGCACGAGGAACACACGGGGACCGCACGACCGAACGGCACGGAATCGGGCCGGTGCCATCGGACTCGACCACTCAGGACCGAAGGGGGTGCCAGGACACATGGTGCAGCGCATCGATGTGACCGGATTCGACGGGCTGCGGCTTGCGGCCTGGGAGTTCACGGATCAGCCCGAGGAGCGGACCGACGCCGGGCGCACCCCCGGCGTGCTGCTGCTCCACGGCCTGATGGGCCGCGCCTCGCACTGGGAGCCCACCGCGCGCTGGCTGGCCGGGCGCCATCGGGCGGTCGCGCTCGACCAGCGGGGCCACGGCCGTAGCGACAAGCCGCCCGAAGCGCCGTACACCCGCGAGGCGTACGTGGCGGACGCCGAGGCGGCGATCGAGCAGCTCCGCCTCGCGCCCGTCACCCTCGTCGGCCACGCCATGGGCGCGCTCACCGCCTGGCAGCTCGCGGCGAAGCGCCCCGACCTGGTCGGAGCGCTGATCATCTGCGACATGCGGGCGTCCGCTCTGGGAGCGGCGTCGCAGCGCGAGTGGGACGACTGGTTCGGCACCTGGCCCGTGCCGTTCGCCTCGCTCGCCGACGTACGGAAGTGGTTCGCCGAGGACGACCCGTGGCTGGAGCGGCCGAATCCGGGCCGGGGCGAGTTCTTCGCCGAGGTCATGACCGAGCGCGCCGACGGCTGGTGGCCGGTCTTCTCCCGCCGCCAGATGCTCACGTCCCGCGCGACCTGGGTGCACGACGCGCACTGGGAGGAGCTGGCGCAGGTCCAGTGCCCCACGCTGGTCGTGCGGGGCCTGGACGGCGAGTTGGGCCGCGCGGAGGCGCAGGAGATGGTGCGGGTCCTGCCGCGCGGGCAGTACGCGGAGGTGGACGACGCCGGCCATCTCGTGCACTACGCGCAGCCGGACGCCTGGCGCGCGGCGATAGAGCCGTTCCTGGACGGCGCGTTGACCCCGTAGCCGGGGACGTCGACCGGGACCGGGCCGCGTCGCGCGTGGGACGCGCTTGTCCTCAATCGCCAATCGCCGGACGGGCTCCCGTCGCACCGCGTCCGGCGGTCGGAGACGGACCGGCTGCCCGATCCTCCGGATCAGGCGGCCGAGTTGCCCGTCAGCCGTTCCGGGGTGATGCGGATCGTGACGCGCACGACCTCGGGCGGCAGCCGCAGATACTCGTCCCCGGCGCCGGGGCCCACGTACTTCTCCGCGAGCGCGACGGCCGTCCGCCTGCCGATGTCCTCGGAGACGGTGGCCGTGCCGCGTACCTCCACGTACCGCTGCGGGTCGGCCAGGTCGAACACGCTGAGACTGACGCGCGGTTCGGCGGCGGCGTTCGTCACCTTGCGCCGGCCCGCCTCCGAGGAGACGACCAGGTCGTCCCCGTCGGTCCCGACCCACACCACCGAGGACTGCGGGCTGCCGTCCGGGTTGATCGTGCACAGGACGGCGAAGTTGCGGCCGTCGAGGACCTTCCGGGCGGGGTCGCTGAGGGGGATAGTCATGCCGGCGAGTTTAGGGACCGGGGCCGGGGCCGGGTCCAGGGGCACCTCGGCAGCATGACCCGGGCCGTCAGACCGCCCCCGGGGTTCGCCTTCGCGCCGGCCTCGCCGCCGTGCGCCCGTGCGATCGATGCCACGATGGACAGCCCCAGACCCGCGCCCTCGCCCGGCGCGTGCTGCCGGGCCTGGGCGCGGCGGAACGGCTCGAACAGCAGCGGTACGGTCTCCGGCGCCACCACCGGCCCCGTATTGACGACCTTCAGGACGACCCCCGGCCCGTCCGGTCCCACATCGACCCGGACCGTGCCGCCGGGGTGGTTGTGGCGCAGGGCGTTGGAGACCAGGTTGTGGACGAGGTGGTCGAGCAGGACGGCGTCGCCCTCGACCGTCACCGGCCGCGCCGTCAACTCCACCGTGATCGACCGGGCCTTCGCGTCGGCCGCCAGCGCGTCGATCACCGCCGCGCCGGTCTCGTCCAGCGCCACCCGCTCCCTGCGGCGCAGCCCCTCGTCGGAGACCGCGAGCAGCAGCAGCCCCTCGATCAACTGCTCGCTGCCGACGGCCGTGTCGATGAGCTTGGCGCGGATCCGGGCCACCTTTTCCGGTGTCGGGTCGTCGGCGAGCCCGATCTCGGCCGCCGCGCGCTGCACGGCGAGCGGCGTGCGCAGCTCGTGGGCGGCGTTGGCGGCGAACCGCTGTCTGGAGGCGACCAGTTCCTCGATCCGGTCCAGCATCCCGTCGAACGTGTCGGCCAGCTCCTTGAGTTCGCCGGGCGGCGCGTCCAGCGCGAGGCGTTCGTGCAGATTGCTGCCGGAGAGCCGCCGGGCGCGGGCCGTGATCACACCGACCGGCCGCAGCACCCGGCCGGCCATCCACCAGGCGAGGGCGACGGACAGCGCCGAGTACGCGGCGAGGGAGATCCCGGAGACCGTGAGCAGCTGATTGAGAGCGGCGTCCCCGGCCGCGGTGGTGACCTTCTGCGCCACCGTGTACTGCTGGGTTTCGGCGAGGGTGCCCGCCGTCAGTCCGTCCGCCCGGTAGGCGGGGACGGGGTCGATGTTCAGTTCCGAGGCGGGGACGGTCGGGACCACCGCCGACATCAGATTGGCGTACAGGGTCTCGCTGACCAGCAGATAGACCAGCCCCATCAGCAGGACGCCCGCCAGCACCAGCAGTCCGCCGTACAGCCTGGTCAGCCGGGCCCGCTCGCTCTTCACCGGGCCTCGCCCTCCGGACCGCCGGTTTCGCGAACGCCGTCGCTGATGCGGTAGCCCGCCCCGGGGACGGTCTCGATCACCGCCGGAGTGCCCAGCTTGGCGCGTAGCTTGGAGAGCGTGACCCGGACCGCGTTGGTGCGGTAGCTGGTGTCCTCCTCCCACACCTCCTCGATGAGGTCGTCACCGCTGACGACCGCGCCCTCGGCGCGCAGCAGGGTCTCCAGCACGGCGAACTCCTTGCGGGACAGGGACAGATAGCGGCCGTCGCGGCAGACCTGGCGGCGCGCGGTGTCCAGCGTCAGCCCGGCCCGCTCCAGCACCGGCGGCAGTGCGGGTCTGGCCCGCCGGCCGAGCGCCAGGACCCGGGCGAGGAGTTCGTCGTACGCGAACGGCTTGGTCAGATAGTCGTCGGCGCCGAGTCCGAGACCGGCCACCCGGTCCCGTACGGTGCCGGACGCCGTGAGCATCAGTACGCGGGTGAGCAGCCGGGAGCGGACCACCTGCCGGCACACCTCGTCGCCGTGCAGGCCCGGCAGGTCGCGGTCGAGCACCATCACGTCGTACGCGCCGAACCGGAGCCGGTCCAGGGCGGCGTGGCCGTCGAGTGCCACGTCGACGGCGATCGCGTCGCGCCGCAGCCCCTCGGCGACCATCTCGGCCAGGAATTCCTCGTCCTCCACCACCAGCACTCGCATGGGATCTCTATATCCGAGAGCGATGTTTCGCCGGTGTAAGCGTTCGGCTTGAGAGAAACGAAACCGGGGCTCCGCGCACGCTCGGACCGTTCGTAATCCGGTCTGTATCCGGTCTGTATTCGGTCCGTATCCGGTCTTTTTCCGGGCTGTCGGCCCGTGGACGAGGAGTCCGTCATGACTTTCATGAACCAGTTCATCGCGAGCCGGAGCGCTGCCGCCGCAGCCGCTCTCTTCGCCTCGCTCGCCCTGGGGCTCGCCGCCTGCTCCGGCGACTCGGGCGGCGGTGCCAAGGACGCTGGTTCCGGCACGGACGAGGTGAAGACGCAGGCCGACCAGGAGCTGGAGCATCGCAAGTGCCTGCGGGAGCACGGTGTGGACATCCCCGAGCCGAAGCCGGGCGAGGTCGGCACCACCATCGAACTCGGCGGCAAGGGCGGGGAGGTGGAGAAGGCGTTCAAGGCGTGCAAGGACAAGGCCGTCGGCGGCGGTGAAGAGGAAATGACCCAGGCCGAGAAGGACAAGATGGTCGCCTACGCCCGGTGTATGCGGGAGAACGGCATGGACATGCCCGACCCGAAGTTCGACACGGCGGGGATGGCGGGGATGCCCGCGCTGGAAACCAAGGACATGAAGAAGTTCGAGAAGGCGAACAAGGCCTGCGAAAGCGCCGGCCGATGAAGCGCGGCCGGGTCCTGGCCGCCGGAGCGGCGGTGCTCGCCGTCGCCGCCGGCTCACTCGCCCTCACCCAACTCGGCGGCTCCGACCGGGCGGACGCCCGCCAGAACACCGGACTCCCGCCCGACACCGCCGCCGTGGTCCGCGGCGACCTGCGCGACAGCGCCCGGGCCGACGGGAAGCTCGGCTTCGACAGACAGCGCAAGGTCAACGCGGGCGCGGCCGGGACCATGACCTGGACGCCGGGAACCGGCTCGACCGTCGGGCGCGACGAGCGGCTGTACGAGATCGACGGGCAGGCGGTGCGGCTGATGTACGGCTCGGGGCCGATGTACCGGACGGTGAAGGCGGGTGACCGGGGCCGGGACGTCGAGCAGTTGGAACGTAACCTCGCCGTCCTCGGCTACACCGGCTTCACCCCCGACGACGAGTACACCGAACTCACCGCCGCCGCCGTCAAGCGCTGGCAGAAGACCCACGACCGCGAACAGACAGGCACGTTGGGGCCGGGGGACATCGTGTTCGCACCGGGCGAGGTACGGATCAACAGCATCGGGACGCCCGTCGGCGACCTGGCCCAGCCCGGCGCGCCGGTCCTCACGACCACCGGTTCCGAGCGCGTCGTGACGTTCGCCCTGCCCGTGGCGGAGAGCGGGCTTGCCAAGGCGGGGACGAAGGTCACGGTCGACCTGCCGGACGGTACGAGTGCGCCCGGCACCGTCTCGTCGGTCGGCAGGACGGCGAAGCCCGGCGACGACCCGCAGGACACCGAGCCCAAGGTCACGCTGACCGTCTCCTTCGACAAACCGGACCAGGTCGGCGGCTTCGACCAGTCCCCGGTCACCGTCGATCTGACCGGCGAGACACGTAAGAACGTCCTCACCGTCCCGGTGAACGCGCTGCTCGCCCTGCCCGGCGGTGGCTTCGGTCTCCAGGTCGTGGAGAAGGGGACCGCGCGCGATGTGAAGGTGGAGCTGGGCATGTTCGCCGAAGGCCGGGTCGAGGTCTCGGGCGGCGGGCTCCGCGAGGGCATGAAGGTCGGGGTGCCGTCGCTGTGAGTACGGTCGTCGGCCTCACCGGGGTCACCAAGGAGTATCCGGGCGGGGTGACCGCCCTGCGCGGGGTGGACCTCACGGTCGAGGAGGGCGAACTCCTCGGCATCGTCGGCCCGTCCGGCTCCGGCAAGTCCACCCTGCTGCACATCATCGGCACGCTGGACCGGCCGACCGCCGGTTCGGTGCACATCGCGGGGCACGACGTGGCGGCGCTCACCGACCGCCGGCTCTCCGCCCTGCGCGCGCAGCACGTCGGCTTCGTCTTCCAGGCGTTCCACCTGGTGCCGGGCGTCAGCGCCCGGGACAACGTCGCGGAGGGCCTGCTCTACTCCGGCCTGCCGCGCTCCGTACGCCGCCGCCGGGCCGCCGCCGCGCTGGAGCGGGTCGGGCTCGCCGACCGCCTCGACCACCGGCCGCACGAACTCTCCGGCGGACAGAAGCAACGGGTCGCCATCGCGCGGGCGGTGGTCGGCGAGCCGGCCCTGCTGCTGGCCGACGAACCCACCGGGGCGCTGGACTCGGCGTCCGGCGCGGCGGTCATGGAACTGCTGCGCGATCTCAACCTGGAGGGGGCCACCATCGCGGTCATCACGCACGACACGGAGATCGCGGGGCGGCTGCCGCGGGAGGTGCGTATGCGGGACGGCGAGGTGGTGGCGGACGTCCGCAACGGCGTGGGTGCGGGTTCGGGTGCCGGTGCCGGTGCCGGTTCGGGTTCGGGTTCGGGGGCGGGACTGTGACGGCGCCGGCGCCCACCCCTGCTCGGCGACTGACGGCGGCCAGGCTCGGTCCTCGGGACGTACTGCACGTCGGCTCCGCAGGGCTGCGCAGCCGCCCGATGCGGGTCGTGCTGTCCGCGCTGGGCATCGCGATCGGCATCGCCACCATGGTCGCGGTGGTCGGCATCTCCGCCTCCAGCCAGGCCCAACTACTGCGCGAACTGGACAAGTTGGGCACCAATCTGCTGGTGGCCTCGCCCGGTGAGTCGATGTTCGCGGGCGAGGACGTGAAGCTGCCCGAGGAGTCGGTCGGGATGGTCGGCCGGATCGACGGCGTACAGGACGTCGGCGCGACCGGCGACCTGGACGCCTCCGTACGCCGCAACGAGAAGATCGACGAGGGCGACACCGCCGGAATCGCGGTCAAGGCCACCACCGAGGACCTGCTGAAGGTACTGCGCGGCGAGGTCGCCGGCGGCAGCTGGCTCAACAACGCGACCGGCCGCTACCCGTCGGTCGTCCTCGGCAACGTCTCCGCCCGGCGCCTCGGCATCACGGAGCCCGGCCGGCAGGTATGGATCGGTGACCGGTACTTCACGGTCGTCGGCATCCTCGCCCCACTGCGTCTGGCCCCGGAGATCGAGCGGTCCGCGCTGATCGGCTGGGAGGGCGCCAAGCGGCTGCTGGACTTCGACGGCCACCCGACGTCGGTGTACGAGCGCTCGACGGACGCGTCCGTCTCGGCCGTACGCAAGGTCATGGCCGCGACCGTCGACCCCCAGAACCCGCAGAACGTCAAGGTCACCGACCCGTCGTCGGCGCTCCGGGCGAAGGCGGCGACCGAGGGGGCGTTCAGCAGCCTGCTGCTCGGGCTCGGCGGCATCGCGCTGCTCGTCGGCGGGGTCGGGGTCGCCAACACCATGATCATCTCAGTGCTGGAACGGCGCTACGAGATCGGCCTCCGCCGCTCACTCGGCGCCACCCGGGGCCAGATCCGGATCCAGTTCGTCACGGAGTCGCTGATGCTGTCCGGCCTGGGCGGGCTGGCCGGCGTGGCACTGGGCGCGGCGGCGACGGGCGTCTACGCCCGGTCCGGCGGGCTGCCGTGGGTGGTACCGCCGTGGGCGATGGCGGGCGGCTTCGCCGCGACGCTGGCGATCGGCACGATCGCGGGCCTCTACCCGGCGGTCCGCGCCGCCCGCCTCTCTCCGACGCTGGCGCTGCACGCGGCGTGAGGGGGCGGGGGCGGGCCTGGGGGGGGGCTGGGGGGGCTTGCCGATCCTGCCGGGCTCGCGGTCCCTGGCACCGCGCCTCTCTCCGGTGCCCCCGAGGGGGCACGGGAGGTGCCCCGTGTGTTGTCGGTGGAGTCGGGGAGGCATGGCTCCGCCATGCCTCCCTCATCCGCCTTGCGATCGCACGCACCGACGTGACACCAGCCGCTGCCGCGGCGGGCGCTCCCCGATCCGGCCTGATCGACAAGACACCCCTCAGGCCGCGTCCGGAAAGCCCCGCCGAACGGCACCTGTCCACCCGTAGCCCTTCGGGCGGGGGGAGGTGCCCCCGTTGCCGGAGTCACCGGAGTGGGCGCGGTACGGGCCGACCCTCCGCGTCGCGATGCCGGGGCCCCGCCCCTCGCGCGGACGGCGCGACTTCGCGGGCACGACCCGAGTCGTGCCCGCGAAGTCCCGCCCGGCGCGTGGGACGCCGGCTGCCGATGACGCTGTCCCTACCGTTCGCGATCGGCGGCAACTCCCCGCGCAGGACCGCCCGGCGGCCCCGCGAGCCGGCGCCGGTACATGGACTTCCGGAGGAGGGGGACGCGGGAAGGGCGATGTGAGAATGGCGCTCATGAGGACGTGCAGGAAGTGCGGGGGGCAGCGGCGCCGGTGGCCACGGAGGTGTCAGCGGTGCCGTAGCGGGGCCGACGACCGGGCCGAGACCGCGACCGACGCCGGCGAACTGGCGGCGGAACTGGGCGTGTTCGGGTGGATCGCGCGGGGGTTCACGGCAGTGACCCGCCTCGTGCTGCGCATGCTCAACTGACCGCCCGGCGGCGCGGCCTCGGCTCTCGCTCAACTGACCGCCCGGCGGCGCGGCCTCGGCTCTCGCTCAACTGACCGCCCGGCGGCGCGGCCTCGGCTCTCGCTCAACTGACCGCCCGGCGGCGCGGCCTCGGCCCTCGCTCAACTGACCGCCCGGCGGCCCGGCCTCAGCCCTTGCTCACCGCCGTCAGGATCTCCGGCAGCCTCGACGCCGTCTGCGGCGCCGCCACCCGGACGCCCGCCCACGCGATCAGCGCGCCGTACGCCGTGCCCACCGGCAGCAGGAGCCACGTCCAGCCGTCGCCGCCCGACACGTGCAGCCCGATCGTCAGGCCGATCACCGGCGCGCACAGCAGGGCGCCGCCGAGCATGCCGCCGAGGATGGAGATCCAGGCGAGCCCGGCCTGGCCTGGAGCGACGTTCTTGTACGCGCTGTCCTGCGGGATCGAGTACGGGAAGCGGGCCGAGGCCACCGCGCCCGTCGCCATCATCGCGCCGAGCAGCGCGAACGACAGCCCGAGCGCTTCCGGCAGCGCCCGCCAGTCGCCCAGCAGCGCGGCCGTCAGGATCGTCACCAGCGCCGAGTACGGCAGCGTGATCACCAGCAGGGCGAAGGCCCGCGCCCGCAGCTCCAGATACGCGTCACGCGTGGACGAGATCGTCAGGGCCACCATCCAGAACGCGGAGGTGTCCTGCCCGAACTGGTTGTACATCTGGATGCCGAGCATCCCCGCCGCGAAGCACGCGAGATAGATCGAGCCGCTGCCCTGAAGGGCGTTCACCAGCGGCACGATCAGCCCGATCGCCAGCGAGGTGATCCACGCCGCCTTGGTTTTCGGGTCGCGCCACACGTACCGCAGGCTGCGCTGCATCACCGTGCCCGTACGCCCCTCGGGCAGCAGCCGGCCCAGCCCGGACGTCGACTCCTTGCGGGCCGGTTCGGCGGCGGCGATCGTCGAGCCGTCCGGGGCGGTCATCAGCTTCACGAGCGACTGCTGCCACCAGTACAGCAGCCCGGCCAACGCGGCCAGCGACAGCAGCAGTTGCCCGGCGGCCGACCCGTACGCGCCGTCGCTCACCGAGTCCACCGCGCCGATCGCCGACGCGGGCGGCAGCCACCGTACGACGTCCGCCACCGGGTCGAGCGCCGAGAGCCCGCCCGCCTCGTTGAGCCGCTGGATACCGAAGTTGATGAACTGGATGCCGACGGCGATCACCAGACCGCTCAGCACGGCCAGGTCCCGGCCCTTGCGCGAGGTCAGCAGCCGGATGTTCGCGGCGGCGACGGCGCGCGACAGCGCCACGCACACCAGCAGGGCCAGCGGTACGACGACCACCGACACCACGACGGCCGCCGCCCCGTGCGCGACGGCGATCGCGGAGCCCAGCACCAGACAGAGCGTGAACAGCGGCCCGATACCGACCACGGACGCGGCGAGCAGCGCGCCGATCAGCGCCTGGGGCCGCAGCGGCAGCATCACGAGCCGGCTCGGGTCGAGTGTCTCGTCGCCGCTGGGGAAGAACAGCGGCAGCATGGCCCAGCCGAGCGCCACGAGCGCGGTCAGTACGACGACGAGGGTGCCCGCGCCGTCGTTCCCGCGCAGCAGGATCAGGCCCAGGAGCTGGCCGGCCGCGATCAGCAGGGCGAGGACGACGGAGACGACGTACGCGACGGTACGGCCCGACGACTGCCGCAGTCCGTTGCGCAGCAGCGACAGCTTCAGCCGTACGAAGACGGGCGCGAGGGCGCGGGTGCCGAGGGTGACGACGGGCGTCGTGCCCGAGCCGACGGGACCGGCGGGACCGGCGGGGCCGGAGAGGCCCGCCCTGCCCGTCGGGGTTTCGGAGAGGCCCGCGCTGCCGACCGCCCCGCTCATCGGGCGCCGCCCAGCCAGTCCAGGGACTCACCGGTGTCGCGGCCCTGCGCGCCGACCAGTTCGAGGAACGCGCTCTGGAGCGACGGCGCGTCGCCCCGTACCTCCGCGAGTGTCCCCTGCGCGCGGATACGGCCCGCGGCCATCACCGCGACCCAGTCGCACAGCGACTCGACCAGCTCCATCACATGGCTGGAGAAGACGACGGTCGCGCCGGACTCGGTGTAGCGCTCCAGAACGCCCCGGATCGTCTGCGCCGACACCGGGTCGACGCCCTCGAACGGCTCGTCCAGGAAGAGGACTTCGGGGTTGTGCAGCAGCGCCGCCGCCAGGCCGATCTTCTTCCGCATACCGGTCGAGTAGTCCACGACGAGCTTGTGCTGCGCGCCCGCCAGGTCCAGTACGTCGAGGAGCTGCGTGGCGCGCTTGTCGACCTCGGCGCCGGGCAGCCCCCGCAGCCGGCCGGTGTATCCGAGGAGTTCGCGTCCGGACAGCCGCTCGAAGAGGCGCAGCCCCTCGGGCAGTACGCCGATCCTGGCCTTGACCGCGACCGGGTCGCCCCAGACGTCGTGCCCGGCGACCCGGACGCGGCCCATGTCCGGCCGCAGCAGGCCGGTCACCATGGAGAGCGTGGTGGTCTTGCCCGCGCCGTTGGGGCCGACGAGACCCACGAACTGGCCCGCGGGGAGGTCGAGATCGATCCCGGCGACGGCGACCTGGTCGCCGAAGCGCTTCCACAGCCCCTCCACGCGTACGGCGGGCGGCGCCGCAGCCGTACGCGTCCCGCCCGCCCCGCCCGCCCCGCCCGTCCCGCCCGCCCCGCCCGCCGTATCGGGGACCGTCTCGTGCTCCGCCCGTTCCTTCTGCTCCGCCGCTCGCTCCGGTACGTGATCCGGCATGCCGCACTGCCCTTCGGTGATCCTTTTCGAGGTGTCGAGAGGACCCACCATAAGACCGCGGTCCGCAGGGTCCTCAGGGTCGCTGTGCCCGCGCCGCCGCCGCGTCACGCCCGCACGCGTACGCCAGTGGGTTGATCAGCTCCTCGACGTCCGGCAGCCAGCGGTTGGCCGGAGTCGGCCGCCGGGCCCACTGCACGGCGCCGAAGCCGCCGACACGCGTGGGCGGGGCCGCCACGTAGTGCGCCTCGCCACGCACCACCAGATCGATCGCCGACGCCGACCAGCCCAACTTCCTTACGAGGCCGTCCACCTTCAGTGAGCCGCCCGGCAGGACGAAGAAGATCATCCGGCGGTCGGGGGTGCAGGTGACGGGGCCGAGCGTCATCTGCATCCGCTCCATGCGCGCGAGCGCCAGGAACCCCGCCGACTCCGGCACGTCCAGGGCGTCGAACGTGCGCCCCGTCGGCAGCAGGATCGACGCGCGGGGCTGCTTCGACCACAGCCTGCGGGCGGCGACCCCGCTGCCCGTCGCCTGCGACGCCCAGTCCGGCCGGGTGGGATGCGCTCCGGGGGCCGGGCAGTCGGCGCGGTCGCACGAGCAGCGCTCCTTGCCGTCCACCGCCTCCAGCCAGGTGCCGGGGAACACGTCCCAGTGCCGCTCCTCCGCGTACCGCACGGCGCTGTCCAGCAGCAGGTCGCCCCGCTGCTTGGGGATCTGCGCGGCGTCCGTGACGCCCGTCACTCCGATGGTCTTGTCCACGAAGAACACAACTCCCGCCCGCACCTCGGGTTACGGGCGTCACGGACCGTTGCGAAGGAGCATCGGTCCTGCACATGGGGCGCACGGATGCATGGGCGGGGGCGCGTACGAAGTTGCGGCGCGTGGATGGGTAACCACAACCGGTGACCGGGGGTTGCCACCAACAGGGAGCGTGAGGCGAGTCACACACCTCGATGCCAAGCGGACGGCGTTTCCCGAAAGTTACCGAAGATTGCTGATTTCGACCATCGCACGCATTTACTGCGTTTCCGCCGGGCAGTGATCACTCCATCGATCACTGCGGCACAGGGGGTTATCCAATTGGCAGCCAGGCCTCTCGTCGCCCGTCAGCCGAACGAACGGCTGCAGACACTCATCCAGGAGGCCGGCTGTTCCAACGCCGGCCTCGCCCGCCGGGTCAACATGGTCGGGACCGAGCGCGGTCTCGACCTCCGTTACGACAAGACATCCGTGGCGCGTTGGCTGCGCGGACAGCAACCGCGCGGCCGGGCCCCGGGGATCATCGCCGAGGCGCTGGGCCGCAAGCTGGGGCGTACGGTCACCATCGACGAGCTGGGGATGGCCAACGGCAAGAATCTGGCCTCGGGCATCGGCCTCCAGTTCTCGCCGACGGTCATCGGCGCGATCGAGCAGGTCTGCGAGTTGTGGCGCAGCGATGTGGGCCGGCGTGACTTCCTGTCCGGATCGGCGGTGGCGTCGTCGGCGCTCGTCGAGCCGAGCAGGGACTGGCTGATCACAGGCGCGGACGCGTCGGTGGCGCGCAACACCGGTGCGCGCGTGGGGGATTCGGACGTCGCGGCGGTCGCCGCCATGACGGCCGCGCTGGTGGATCTGGACCACCGCTTCGGCAGCGGCCATGTCCGGCCGGTCGTCGTGCACTATCTGAACAGCGTGGTGTCGGGCCTGCTCTCGGGGTCGTACAGGGAAGCGGTCGGCCGCAGACTCTTCGCCGCCGTCGCCCGACTCACCGAGCTGGCCGGGTACATGGCGGTGGACACCGGCCAGCCCGGACTCGCCCAGCGGTACTACATCCAGGCGCTGCGGCTCGCGCAGGCCGCGGGGGACCGGGGATACGGCGGCTATGTGCTGGCCGCCTCCATGAGCCATCTCGCGGCCCAGCTCGGGAATCCGCGCGAGATCGCCCAGTTGGCGCGGGCCGCCCAGGAAGGCGCGCGCGGGCACGTCACCCCGAGGGCGCAGGCCATGTTCCTGGCCGCCGAGGCGCGCGGGCACGCGCTGCTGGGCGACGCGAGCGAGTGCCACGCCGTCGCGGGCCGGGCGCTCACCGCGCTGGAGCACGCGGATCCGGAGACCGACGACGACCCGGTGTGGATCGCGCACTTCGACCACGGCTATCTGTCCGACGAGTTGGCGCACTGCTACCGCGACCTGGGGCAGCCCGAGGCGGCCGCGCGCCACGCGTCCGACTCGCTGGCGGCCCACCCGGAGACCCGGGCGAGACGGCGGGCGATCGGCCTGGTCCTGCTGGCCACGTCGCAGCTCCAGCAGCGCGAGGTGGAAGAGGCGTGCCGTACGGGCACGCGGGCGGCGGAGCTGCTCGGCTCGCTGCGCTCCAGCAGGGGGGCGGAGTATCTGGACGATCTCCAGCAGCGGTTGGAGCCGTACGGCACGGAGCCCGCCGTACGGGAGTTCAGCGCCCGGCTGGAGATCCAGGCCGCGTGACACGGCTTTGCTACAACTTCCGCCGGGAGCAGGGCAGTACGGCGGGGGTGGCGTCGGCGGGGGGGGGGGGGGGGGGCCCCCCCCCCCCCTTGTGCGGCGGGGGGGGGTGGGGCGGGGGGGAGGGCGGGGAGGCGGCGGTGGGCCGTGGCGGGTG